>NZ_VPDZ01000005.1:0-157648 GCF_013417465.1 Acinetobacter sp. YH12251
GCCATCTGTATCTGCATTGCTGATCGCGGTCTGCGCATCTGCATATGCTTCTTCCGCAGCTTTTACTGCCGCTTCGGCTGCATCCACCGCATCATCAATACCATTGCCATCTGCATCGGTGACTGCTGGAATCTCGATATCCGTTAAGGCATCAATTCGATCTTGCAGTGCATCTTTGTCCGTACTGTCTGGCAAGGCATCCACTGCATTTTGTGCTGCATCTTTAGCATCTTGTGCATCTTTTAAGGCATCTTCTAAAGCAGCTTTTTCTTCAGGGGTGATTAAACCATCTGTATTGGCATCAGTGAGTGCATCTTCGGCTGCTTGATACGCATCTTCTGCTGCTTCTACCAGATCTGTGGCTAAATCAACTGGATTTTCTGTGCTGTCATCTACGCCGTTTCCATTCGCATCATTCACTGCTGGAATGGTGATATCCGTCAACGCATCAATACGGTCTTGCAAACCATCTTTGGCATCTTGCACGGCTGCTGGTGCAGACGGTAAAGCATCGACTGCATCTTGCGCTGCGTCTTTGGCGTCTTGTGCCGCTTTGAGGGCTTCTTCAAGTTCGGCTTTTTCGGTTGGGGTGATTAAACCATTTGCATTGGCTTCTTCTAATGCATCTTCTGCGGCTTGGTACGCATCTTCTGCGGCTTTTACTGCCGCTTCGGCATCGGCAATTTGTGCATCAACTGCATCATCAATACCATTGCCATCGGTATCAGTGACCGCTGGAATCTCGATATCCGTTAAGGCATCAATTCGATCTTGCAGTGCATCTTTGTCCGTACTGTCTGGCAAGGCATCCACTGCATTTTGTGCTGCATCTTTAGCATCTTGTGCATCTTTTAAGGCATCTTCTAAAGCAGCTTTTTCTTCAGGGGTGATTAAACCATCTGTATTGGCATCAGTGAGTGCATCTTCGGCTGCTTGATACGCATCTTCTGCTGCTTCTACCAGATCTGTGGCTAAATCAACTGGATTTTCTGTGCTGTCATCTACGCCGTTTCCATTCGCATCATTCACTGCTGGAATGGTGATATCCGTCAACGCATCAATACGGTCTTGCAAACCATCTTTGGCATCTTGCACGGCTGCTGGTGCAGACGGTAAAGCATCGACTGCATCTTGCGCTGCGTCTTTGGCGTCTTGTGCCGCTTTGAGGGCTTCTTCAAGTTCGGCTTTTTCGGTTGGGGTGATTAAACCATTTGCATTGGCTTCTTTTAATGCATCTTCTGCGGCTTGATACGCATCTTCTGCGGCTTTTACTGCCGCTTCTGCATCGGCAATTTGAGCATCCACCGTATCATCAATGCCATTACCATTTGCATCGGTCACAGGTGGAATCACGATATCCGTTAAGTTATCGAGACGATCTTGTAAGTCGTCTTTTTCAGTACTGTCTTTTAATGCGTCAACAGCTTTCTGAGCAGCATCCTCAGCGGCTTTGGCATCGGCAAGTGCTTGCTCAAGCTTGGTCTTTTCTTCAGGGGTAATTAATCCATCCGCTTGTGCATCGGTCAAAGCATCCTTTGCGGCTTTATTTGCATCTTCTGCTGCTTTTACCGCTTTTTCTGCCGCATCGAGTGCTTGATTTGAGTTGCCCGAACCCGATGAACTATCTGAATCATTATTTGCCCAAGCTAAAATGCCTCCAGCAGTAACTAAAGGAACTAACCACGTCCATAAACCAACTGTTGAATCTGAATAGAGTAAAGGATTAATTTCATCGATCGGATTATAGTTAATTTCAAATAATCCAGCTTCATTTGGATTTGTTTCTAATAGATATAATTTATCATCTTCTTCTAGTACAACATTGTTTTCATTTGGATTATCTGTAAAGTAATTCTCAATTATTAGTTGCTGTCCGTCTTTCATTTTTATAATTAAAGTATTTCCACTTCTCTCCATACTTAAAACATTTTCTTTTGAAGTATGTATAACAACAACAGAAGCCTCCTTTAATAAAATATTACTCGTTTGTATGTTTTCTAAAACAGAATGATGTTCTTTTGATACAACTTGGACTTGTAACATGACAATTACCCTCTGGTTTATTTATATATTTATGATTTAAAAAATTTTTTTAACCACAAGCTTTATCTTATTAATCAAAAGGCATGTGAATGGACATATAACAGTTCAGCAAAGTTAAAAAAAATATTAAAGTTTTTTTCTTTATCGCATTGTTAAGATGCTTCACGCCAAACAGAAAGAATGAATTTGCACACAAACACACACCAACACTAAAAAAAATGTGATTTTGTTTGCACTTTAAATGTAAAAAAAAGCAAATAAAATGTGATAAAATTCAACAAAAATGTAATTTTTATAAATTAATCATCGATATGGATACAATAAACATACGTAAAATTACCAAAATTACATAATAAGTATTTTTATTTACATTTTTTTTATAAAATCATGAAATAAGATCTAACCTCTTTAATTTATTGATTTTATTTATAATTCTCATTAATTAAAACCATAAAAAAAACCTGTAATTAATTACAGGTCATTTTTAAGATTAAAAATTAATTATTAATTGTTTCTTCAAATGCTCTTAAACGCTTATAAATAGAAATCAGTTCAATAATGGTTGTCCACGAAGAAATTAGGTATTGGAAAGAATCACGTACACGCCCAAAGACATTTAAAATTTGCATTAATATACCGAGCGTGATTGTTCCCGCTGCAATACTTGGAAACAATACAAAGAACCCATAAATATTATCAAGCTGCATATACCAAATACGAACTAGGTTGAAATAAGTATAGTGAAAATATAGTCTAAAATAATTAAATCGGACTTTACCAAATAATTCTTTTAATGTGAGAGGGTCTGCTCGATCTGCATGATCTTCACCATAAACTAATTCTTTACGATATGCTGCTTCGACTTTTTGATTATTAAACTCCAAACCCGGTAGTTTATAACCCACAAGCATTAAAATAACCGTCCCTAATACTGCCCAAAGGACTGCCGCCCAAACTAATGCATAGGTGATTTCCCCCACGACAGGTAATTTCTTTACATGTGTTGATAAAGTTAACAACACAGGTAGAAATGCAATTAAGGTCATCACCGATTCAACCAAGCTAACCCCAAGTCCCTCTGTGGTTCTCGCAAAACGCATCGTATCTTCTTGAATACGCTGTGAGGCACCTTCGATGGTTCTCAGTTTTTTCCAATGCGCTGTATAAAAGTCATTCATCGCGGTACGCCAACGAAAAACATAATGACTGACGAAAAACAGGTTCAATACCGCCAGTGTGACATACACCATGGCCACATAGAGAAAAGTCAGCGTCTCTGAATATAGCGTCGCCACTTCGCCCCCACCACCTGAAAGCATCTTCTGGATCAGATCATAGAATGGGTTATACCAAGCATTGATTACGACATTACATTCCACACTAAACCAAACATTAAACAGGATAAATGCGGTTCCCCACACAGACCATCGTTGCCAAGGATTATCTGATTTAATCTTCCAAAAGGCTGCAAAGAGTGCCGTTGCTACAAAAAACCAAGCATAGAACCATAAAAATTTGGGGCTCCAAAATCGGCTAATACCAATAGGCAGCTCTGCTTGATGATAATTTGCAGCTAAACCAAACATCGTACCCCAACTATTGCCACCGCTATACCACAAGACAATATTGATCACGAACCATATAAGGAATGATCCAAAAAACCATTTTGGATTTGGAAAAAAAGATTTAAACATTGGTCCTACATTTCCCTGAATCTTTGTTTTTAGATTGAGTTGCTGATAATAAGTTTTATTTCATTAATTTTCTTGTTCAGATTGAATATTTAACGCTGTTTAATCTGAAATTTAACAATCAAATACAAGACGACACATCTTTCGGTTAGCTTAAGGATGAAAACTGAAGTTCACCTTAAATTCATTATTGATCATGCCCTTTTGATGATCTGGTCATTGTTTGTGGAACAAAAAACACATCTTAGGACATATAATTACTGTTAAAAAGTTTGTCATATTTTAAAATTTTTTTTGATATCAACAGATTAAAAAACCATAATTTATTTAACCATTATTTAAACTTAAGTTATGGAAATCTCTAAAATATTTTCTGCGATGGAGCTCACGTCATTTACAAAACATGTTTCTTCACCAATAATATGCTAAGTTCAATTAACAACCTATGCTTGGGGAAGTAAAATGGAAAGTGCAATTGTTGAATTACTCAAACCAATTACATTAAATAAAGAAAATTGCAGTCCTTTGTTTTTTGAAACTGGTACCGTTTTAAAAGTGATTATGCAAACGCCAGAAGGCCTTTTGGTAAGTAATGATGACAAATTTAACTTTATGATTTCATTCAAAGATAAGAATGATGTTTGGCGCGAAATTTAATTTTGACGTTAAATCTTTAAATCTTCGAATTTTGCATAATAATGAAATTTAAAATTTACTGATCTAAAACGGCATTAAAATAATAAGGGACTGACTAGAGCAGTCCTGAATCAAATTGATCCCTCTTGCTCATCTTCATTTTCAAGCCATTATTTAAAACCATTTTTCAACTATCTTTCATTAATCTCATATTTTTCTAACTTCTACTCCGCTGTATTTAAATGCCAAGCTATAGAAAGTATTCTTTTTAATTCATCTGAATCAAAGATTGAATTGGGGATAATTAAGGCTTATCTGTTGTTTTAAAAAATATTTTTTTGCTCAATTGATAAAAATAATTGGTCGTCAATATCACAAAAATCAGGCGTGATAGTTGAAATGCAACCACGATAGGCACAGCTAATCCAAGGGCTTTTGCCATTAAAGACATTTCTGCAATGCCGCCGGGAGATAAGCCTAAAACTAAAATCTTCCCATTAGCATGACTGATATACATCAAGAACAATGCAAAAAGAATGGATAATCCTAATGCCAACAAATTTAAAATGGTCGTCATAGCGATAAATTTTTTATGGCTTTTTAAAAAGCCAAAAGGAAACTTTGTCCCTAATGACCAGCCTATACATATTTGTCCAAAGGCCGTAAACCACGTCGGAAATTTTAGTTCCAATACTCCGAAAAATGAAAGTAATCCCACCATAACTAATGGTCCGAGAACCCATGCATTTAATACGTTGAATTTTTGAAATATTTGCGCAATCAAGCAGGCTAGAGCAAATAAAAGAAGAATTTGGACAATTCCAAAGTGATCAATGATGTGTGGGTCTAGACTCACCCAATGAATATCAAATAATGCTGCTAAAACGATTGGTACAAGCACCACAAGTGCCACGATTCTTAAACTATGTGCAGCAACGACTTTATCCACTTGCGCATGATGATGTTCTGCGATATTCACCATTTCACTGGCACTGCCGATTGCAGAAGAAAACCACGCCGTTGCCCAATCTAAACCATTGATACGATATTGTAATCCTGCGATAAGTGTTCCCAAAATCAATGACCATAAGATGCCGAGTACGATAAATATCCAATAGGCAGAAATAGCATGGACTAGCGCTGGGGTAAAATATAGTCCCAAAACCATACCAATAATGACTTGTCCCACTTTACGCCAATGCGGTGAACATGTGAGTGGTTGGCCTATACAACCAAACAATAAAGCCGCGAGTAATGGCCCGAGCAACCACGGTAAAGGGAGATGAAGTAAATTTGCGATGAGCGCACCGATCAGTGCGCATACCAATCCTTTGGCATTTAATTTTATGATTTCCATATGATCTAACAGCAATGGTCAGACTCGCTGACCATTGCTTCTCCATTTAAGCTTTTTGCTTCTTAATGAATAGATATTTACGGACGATTGGCAAGATCAACAACAGTGCTGACATGACCCATAGTCCCATACTGATGTTACTGCTCCACAGAATACTGAGCTCACCTTGAGAAATGGAGAGTGCACGTCGTAGATTTGACTCCATCAATTCACCCAGTACAAAACCAAGAATCAGAGGTGCCAATGGAAAATCAAATTTTCGAAGGATATATCCAACAATACCGAGCCCCATACAAAGCACAAGATCGAAAACAGTGCTATGAATTGCAAATACCCCAACAAAGCTGACGGTTGCAATAATAGGAATCAAAATATAGCTTGGAATCGAAAGTAAACGCGCAAAGAAGCCAACTAAAGGTAAGTTCAATACCAATAAGATAATATTTCCCACCATTAAGGATGCAATCAATGCCCAAACCAATACAGGCTGCTCCGTAAATAATTGCGGACCTGGGGTAATGTTATACATGGTCAAAGCACCCATCATGACTGCAGTTGTTCCAGAACCCGGCACACCTAAAGTCAACATTGGGACAAAAGAACCACATGCTGCCGCGTTATTAGCACTTTCTGGCGCGGCCAAACCACGTAGATCACCTTTACCAAATTTACTACTGTCACCCGCCATTTTCCGTTCAGTGGTATACGCCATGGCACTCGCCACACTGGCACCCGCACCCGGTAAAATCCCTGAGAAAAACCCAATCAAGGATCCACGAATCATGGTGGCTAAAGCACTCAGAAACTCTTTGACATTAAATAATGAGCGTTTTCCTTGTTCTAAAACCACTTTGCCCATCGTGGTCCGTTCAAGCAGCAGTAAAATTTCACTGATACTAAATAAACCAATCACCACAGTTGTAAAGGCAATGCCGTCACTTAAACCCACACTATCAAATGTAAAACGATAAACACCAGTAATCGCATCCATACCCACGGTCGAAATTGCCAGACCGATCAGCGCCATGATTAACGTTTTAAATGGTTGCGTACTCACTAAACCGGTCAAGCACACAATTGCAAAAACCATCAAGGCAAAGTATTCCGCTGGTCCAAAGGAAACCGCCCATCGTGCCAAAATCGGAGCAAATAAAACAATCCCAATAAAGGCAATCGTACTACCTATAAATGAGCTAACAGATGAAAGGGATAAAGCAATACCTGCCTTACCTTGCTGAGCCAAAGGATAACCATCTAAAGTGGTCATAATTGCACCCGCATCGCCCGGTACATTCAGCAAAATTGCAGAAATTCGTCCACCATATTCACAACCGAGATAAACAGCTGCCAATAAAATTAAAGCACTATCAACGGGTAATCCTAAGGCATAGGCAAAAGGTAATAAGATGGCAACACCATTGATTGGACCCAATCCCGGCAACAGTCCGACAATCGTTCCAATAAATGCACCAATAAAAGCAATGAGTAAGTTTTGTGGTTGTAAGGCAACTTCAAAACCTGTCATTAAGAAATTAAATATGTCCATGTCGTTGTCATCCCTAACCCAAGAAGCCTAGTGGCAATGGCACATCCAAAACACGGTCAAACAGATAGTAGGTACTCATACTCAGCACCAAACCCGTAATAACAACTGGTACTGTTTTCCCGTTAAAAAGTTTCCCAACCGCGATGGTCATCAGTAGCGTTGCTGCGATAAATCCCAACCATTCGAAGCAAAGCGCATACAGTGACAATGCCAATGTACATAGAACAAGTTTGCCGATTAAATGCTTAGTCCAACCTAGTTCAACAGGTTCAAACATCATGGCTGGGCGCACAGTCAAATAAATGGCACTCACTGTAATTAAACCCATCAGTAAAATTGGAAAGGCTTTCGGTCCTACAGGGTCGTAGGAAATCGGCGCTTCAAAATTGCATGCGTAAATTAATAAGAAAAAACCGCAGACCGCAATGATGGCCGTAAGAATCCGTTCAGATTTCATCATCTATCCTCGAAAACAAAAAACTGAGTTGAAAAGGCATTCAACTCAGCGTATTTGTTATTTTGATAATTTATATTCTTCTGATAATTGACGCATTTCAGCCGTTTGCTTATAGACATAAGCACTAATTTCTTCACCTGTTAATTCAAATGGCAACAGATCCTGATTTTCTCGAACGGCATCAAATTTCTGATTGGTCATCATTTTATCAAAGGCATTTTTCCACCAAGCATATGCCTCATCACTGACCTTTGGTCCCATGTAGAAACCACGAATCACAGGCCATTCCAAGTCGTAGCCTTGTTCCTTCGCAGTTAATAACTTAGAAAATTTACCCGCTAAACGTTTATCAGAAAACACTGCTAGAACACGGATATTACCCGCTTCGAGATGCGAGCCAATTTCACTCACATTCCCCACGCCCACTTGAATATGTTGACCTAACAAGGCTGTTAATACTTCGCCACCGCCTTCGAGAGCTACAAAACTCAAGTTGGCAGGATTTACCCCAGCCTTTTTAGCCAAAATTGCCGTTTGCATCCAATCTTGACCACCCACACTGCCAGCACCACCAAAACTGATCCCTTTTGGATTTTCTTTTAGCGCCTTCATCAGATCATCCAGTGTTTTTAATGGCGAATCCTTATGCACTGCCACTAAACCGTAATCAACAGCTACACCCGAAAGCCACTTCACATCCTTCTCAGTAAAATTACCAAATTTACCTTGAGCCAAATTCAGTAAAGAACCAGTTGAAAATGCGATGACCGCATTGTTATTTGCTGGATCATTATTCACGATTTTATTGTAAGCAACAGCCCCAACGCCGCCTGGCATATAGGTCACACGCATCGGATCTTTTAATACTTCTGTTTCTTTAAAGCCGGATTGGATCAGCTTACAGGTCATATCAAAACCACCACCCGGCTTTGCAGGTGCAATACATTCTGCACGTTTTGGATGACCAGGATCTTTTGATGCATTGCCTGTGCCGCAGCCAACGACAGCAATACTGGTGCAAGCGACGGCTAACCATTTTAATTTCTTCATTGTTAAAATATCCTTATAACGTTGTAGTCCATTTAAAAATTCAATTTTCTTACCTATAGCCATCATCGACCTCCATGGTCCGGTTGTGGTTTGGGTGCTTACTTGGTTTTTGAATTCGTTTTAAGTTTTGCGACACGTTCTTCGACGGCAAATTTTAGTAATGCGGCACTTCGGTAAAAGCCGTGCGCAAACTTACCAAAAGGGATCGTCAAGAAGAAAGTCATAACGGTTGCAAGATGAACAATCAGCAAGAGAGCCATTGCGGAACTATCGCGAAATACCAATAACGCCAGACCTGTAATGCTGATCAGCAATAAAAGGAAGATAAAACCACGGTCCATAGGTTTTTGTTTTGCATCACCATGCATCGGATGTCGTTTAATATTGAGATGTAGCAGCCCGATCGGTCCAATGATCAGACCAATACCGCCCAATGTACCTAAAATCACCGGTAAACTGGTGTAGGCATACGGTGCTTCTAAGCCTAAAAAGTAGTGATACATCGTCGCGACACTGGTTGCCATAAAGCAAAGTAAAAATCCATACATCGTAAAGTGATGGAAAACTCGGCGAATTTGCGTATAACGATCATCTTCCTCATTACAACCTTTACCATGTCCACCATCTAAATATTTTAAGGTCAGGACATTTTTTGACGCTTGAAAAATATCAGGTTGTGCAACGCCCTCTGGAATAATTTTTGAGGTTTGTTTCCAAAATTTTGCAATTCCCAAACCCAAAAGTACAAAAGCCAAAATAAACACAGAGCCAAATAACACGGCAAGAAAGTTATGCGGAAAAATTGCATAAAAATTCCCTTGATATTGACCAAAGATATTGGTGCCATTGAGCCAAACACCCAAGAGCATCAGTAATGCAAAAAATACCGACATCGCAGAAACTAGCGGAATTCCGGTCTTTTTATAAATCGCACCAAAAGATGCAGGAACTGCAAATTCTTGATAGGTTTCTAGGCGGACTTGTGCCATGGCTTGAGGAATATTGACGCCAAATTCATGCGGAGGCGCATACTGACAGGCATGTAAACATGCGCCACAGTTGTGACATAAATTTGCCATGTAATGAATATCGGCTTGAGTAAACTCTAGTCTTTTGGTCATTGCAGGGAAAACCGCACAGAATGTTTCGCAGTAACGACATGCATTACAAATCTGTAAAGCCTGTTTTACTTGCTGTTCATGATCCGTGAGCTGCACAACTGGTATTAAGTTTTTAACATTTGCATTCATTCTTTAAACTCCCAGTTTAAATGCAGCTTGAGCCGCATTTTTTCCTGCAATCCGACCAAATGTCGTTCCGATCGACATACCTACACCGGCTGTATAGCCTTGCCCAAGTACATTGCCTGCCATCATTTCGCCTGCAACAAATAGATTTGGACTCGCGACATTTTTAAAGCGTACAGCGGCATCATCTTCGACTTTTAAGCCCAGATAGGTGAAAGTAATGCCTGGACGTAATGCGTAGGCATAATATGGCGGTTGGTTTAAAGGAACAGCCCAATGTGTTTTTGCGGGCGTTAAATTCTCAGTATGGCAATTATCCAGTACAGTGTGATTAAACTCACCCGCCACACAGGCTTGGTTATAGTCCTTCACGGTTTGAACTAAAGTTGCAACATCTAGATTTAATTTTTCTGCCAATTCTTCGATCGTATCTGCCTTAGTACCTTCAAAAACAGGTGGCATAAAACGCCCAACCGATTTTGAATCAATAATTGAATACGCAATCTGACTTGGCTGTTTTGCAACTAAACGCCCCCAAATGGCATAACGTTTCGGCCAGAAATCTTCGCCTTCATCATAAAAACGTTGCGCATTTTTATTGACCACGATGCCGAGTGAAACACAGTCAATACGGGTGCAAATGCCGCCGTCGTACAACGGGGCGCGCGCATCAACTGCGACACAATGTGATTGAGATGGGTCGCCAATAATATCTGCACCCTGATCAATCATGAACTTTAATAAGTTGCCTTGGTTAAAACGTGTGCCTCGTATAATGAAATGATCTGCAGGCCATTCTCCATTTTCATTTTGTCCCCACGCTTCTTTTAACCATTCGCGATTGGATTCAAATCCACCTGCAGCTAATACACATGAAGTGCCGTCAAAACGCGTGCCATCTTCAGCAATTGCAGCAATAAATGTCCCATCTTCAATAATCAGTTCATTGATTTTTGTGTTGTAGCGAATCTCGACCCCTAAATCTTTTGCACTTCTAAAATAGGCATTCACCAAAGCTTTACCACCACCCATAAAAAATGCATTGGTCCGTGCTACATGTAAGGCACCTGATAACGGTGGTTGAAAATTTACCCCATGTTGACGCATCCAATTACGGCAAGTTGCCGTCGTGCGAATCACTAAACGCGCTAAATGCTCATTGGTTTTACCTGCAGTTACTTTGAGTAAGTCCTGCCAATATTCTTCTTCTGGATAGGCATCGACTAACACATCTTGAGGTTCTTCATGCATACAACGCAGGTTACGGGTATGTTGTGAATTTCCACCGCGCCATTCCTTTGGTGCTGCTTCTAACAATAAAACTGAAGCGCCAGCCTCCCTTGCTGTCAATGCTGCACATAAAGCGGCATTCCCACCGCCAATTACAATTACATCATGCATTCGATGTCTTCCCTTTCGAATTTGATGTAATTTAAGACCAAAACTGCCTAGCGCTGTGATAGGCAACTTTTAAATAGGTGTTTAGTAAAATTAAATAGGCTAAAAGTCTAATAGCTCTGCACTTGACCATAATCCTTTATTGATCAACTGCTTAACACAAATTTTAATGGCTACTTTGGTCGCGAGACTTGCAGGAGAAAGCTCTTCTTCAGCAATACTAATAAGATAATTAATTCGATCCAGCACTGGTTCGACTACTTTGAGTAAACAAATATCTGATTTGAGATAATCAAAATGTGCACTGACAGGTTGAATGGTCGCCATATTTAAGTTGCTGACACAGTTCATGAGTAAGTGTAAACCATCAACTTCATAATTTACGTCTAGCCCCTCAACCTTTTGATCTATGAATTTACGTAAACCATGTCGTTGGCTTGGTAATACCAGAGGCAAACGATTCACATTTTCTAAATCAATTTTTCCATTTTCAATGCAGTGTTCAAAGCCATACTCTTTCAGTAAAGAACGATTTGCCATAAGAAACATTTGTTCTTTTAATAACGGTTGTACTGCCCAATTGGCATCGACATCTTGGGTAAAAATAATGGCAATGTCGAGCTGTCTTGAGTTGACTAAATTGGTTAAATTTCCCGAGAGACTTTCAACTAAATGAATTTTAATATCAGGATAACGCTCTGACATGAGCTGCATAAATGGTATGCCCAAAACTGACGCTATACTGGGTGAAAATCCAACGCTGACATGACCCGTCAGACGAGATGAGTGCGCCGCCTCAATGGCATATTGCACATGACGTAGAGAAAGTTGAGCTTGCTTAAAAAATGCTAAACCCGCTGGCGTGGGCGTCACACCTGTAGAATTTCGCTGTAATAAACGTGTACAAAGTTCATCTTCAAGTTTTGCAATTTGTTGACTGAGTGCCGATGTGCCAACCTCAAGTTTCTGTGCAGCTTTGCCTAAACTTCCAGATTCTACAATGGTGATGAAATATTTGAGCTGTTTAAGTTCCACTCACGCTCCTTAAGATTTTTTCAATGCTTCATGTTAGTTTTAACAATATAGAAGCAAAAAAAACAGAAAAATCATTCAAAAGAAGTATTGAATATAAAAAATATATTTTATGTATTTCGACACTTTAAATTGTCATATTCTACCTACTCAATTCACCTTTAGTCCCTCAAAAAAATCCACTATCTTACCCGGCAAGATAGTGGATTCAGATTTAAGGAATAGGTTCTAGTAAGCCCACTGCACCAGCAGTCTAAAGAACCCTGCGACAAGCGCCAAACTCAAGACACCACCAAGCCATAGCACAATAAACCAGCCTGCTTGATTCAGTTTCATGATGATTCTCCTTAATGATAGCCATCATCGCCGACACGAACTTTGTCACGGAACACCCAATACGACAGTGCGGTATAGAACAAAATAATCGGTATCAGCACCAATGCTCCAATCAAGGCGAACAATTGACTGCTTTGCGGTGCTGCTGCCTGCCAAATGGTGACGGATGGTGGGATGATATTTGGCCATAGACTGATTAAGAACCCTGTATATGCCAGCACAACTAAGACAAGTGTATAAATAAATGGCGCAAATTCCTGACGTCTTTTACAGGCACGTAAAGCCAATAATGTGAAGATCAATACTAAAATCGGCACAGGGCTAAAATAGTACAGTTGCGGCAAGCTAAACCAACGATTTGCAATCTCTGCATGTACCAATGGGGTGTAAATACTCACTGCAGCAAAAATCACAAATAAGGCGATAATCAGTTTTGGCATGAGGCTAAACATATGATTTTGAACACGTGCATCAGTTTTAAAAATCAGCCAACCACAGCCTAAGGTGGCATACAGCACCACTACAGCAATCCCAGTAAAAATTGAAAATGGGGTCAGCCAATCCAATCCGCCACCACTATAAATACCATTGGTGGTTTCAATCCCTTGGATATAAGCACCTAAAATCATACCTTGGAAGAATGATGCCAAGATCGAGCCCCAAATAAACGCTTGATCCCATAAATGTTTGGTTCGGTTCGCTTTAAAACGAAACTCAAAGGCGACTCCACGGAAAATCAGCGAGATGACCATTAAGATAATCGGCATATACAGCGCAGAGAGTACAGTCGAATACACCAATGGAAATGCCGCAAATAAGCCTGCACCACCTAAAACCATCCATGTTTCATTGCCATCCCAAACTGGTGCAACGGTATTCATCATCACATCGCGTTCTTGGCGATCTTTTACTAAAGGAAAAAGGATACCAATCCCTAAATCAAAGCCATCGAGTACCACATAAATCAGCACACCCACAGCAATGATTACTACCCAAATTAAGGATAAATCAATCATGGTTTTTCTCCTGTGGTTGTACTTCAAGCGACTCATCAATCGTACTCATTGGACGATTTGATGCACGAATGACCTCACCATCGCTATGGGCTTGAGAATGAATGAACTGTGGTCCTTTAACCATCAATTTGAGCATGTAATAAATCCCAATACCAAATACGACGCAGTAGACAATCACAAAGATTATTAAGGTTAAACCGACTTGTTCTGCCGATACTGGTGACAAGGCATCTTTGGTACGCAGTACGCCATACACGACCCAAGGTTGACGACCGACTTCTGTGGTAAACCAACCAGCAAGCAAGGCAATAAAGCCTGAAGGTCCCATACATAAGGCAAATTTGTGGAGCCATTTTGACTCATAAAATTTCCCAGTTTTACGCAACCATACACCCATCAGAGCAAGCAAAATCATCAAGACTCCCATACCGACCATAATGCGGAAGCTCCAAAATACTATGAGCGAGTTTGGTCGATCTTCAGGGGCAAATTCTTTTAAGCCTTTCACCTCTCCCTCTAAGGTGTGCGTCATGATCAGACTACCAAGGTTCGGAATGCCAATTGCATACTTGGTTTCTTCCGCCTCCATATCAGGAATACCGAACAAATATAACGGCATGCCATGATCTTTATTAGTTTCCCAATGTCCTTCAATTGCAGCAAGTTTCGCAGGTTGATGTTCTAAAGTATTTAGACCATGCATATCCCCCACAAATACCTGTAAAGGTGCAAGTGCGAGAATCATCCACATCGCCATAGAAAATGATTTTTTTACTAAGGCATCACGGCGACCTTTGAGTAAGTGCCATGCTGCAGTAGCAGCGACCAATAAGCCAGATACAAGGAATGCTGCTAGAGCCATATGCGCTAAGCGATATGGGAATGATGGGTTAAAAACGATAGCAAACCAATCTTGCGGCACTATAATGCCATTTTCAAAGCTAAAGCCTTGTGGAGTTTGCATCCAGCTATTGGAAGATAAAATCCAAAACATGGAAATACAGGTGCCAATTGCCACCATCAGTGTGGCAAAGAAATGGGTTTTAGGACCCACTCTTCCCCACCCAAACAGCATAATGCCTAGGAAACCCGCTTCTAAGAAGAAGGCACTCAAGACCTCATAACTGAGTAAGGGGCCAGTGACACTACCCGCAATACGAGAGAATTCACTCCAGTTGGTGCCAAATTGGTAGCTCATGACTACCCCTGAAACCACTCCCATTCCGAAAGACAATGCAAACACCTTGATCCAAAATTGGAACAGATCACGGTAAACGGGATCTTGTGTTTTAAGCCAACGCCATTCTAAGACCGCAAGAAAACTTGCTAGCCCAATGGAAATTGCAGGGAAAATAATATGAAAAGAAACTGTAAAAGCGAATTGAATTCGCGCCAATTCAAGTGCTGTCAAACCTAAATCCATGTCTATCACCTTATTGTGGAATTATGCGGTGAACCACTAACGGCCCATAATTTCGGGACTGCTTTAGGAAAGATAGATCAGTACGATGACGCAGACTGTTGTGAATCTGTTGGGATTTGATCAATTGTTTTAGCCTAATGATATAGGCGAACCGATTCTGTTCGCATCCGCTAAACGATGCAAAAATATAAAGTTTCATAAAATCACTCTTTAAATACCGAGGTAAATCAACAATTCAAATTGTTGGTCTGATTAGGATTTAAAGTGTGTGTGGAGGTGCCCTACCTTGTGGAAGTAAGTAAAGCCTTTGCAGTGAGAAATATACATGTCGGAAAGCATCTTTATAGAAACTTAGACGGACTTGAATCTTATCGATGATTTCAACAATCTCAAAATCAAAAGGTAGGACAACATCACCATAGACGGTACAGTATTGGCATTGATGGTTATGTCCATTGTGATCGTCGTGATTATGATCGTGGGTTAGATGATGAACAAGTTCGTTATACGTCTCATGTACGTGTTTGTGCTTTTCTGGGGACAGTAAATTATGTGTAATAGAGAGACATACCGGAGCAATTTGAAATTCTTCGGGTAATAGTGGTTGTAAATATACTGCGATTTGCAAAATTAAAGTTAAAATTGCAAAAAACATTCCACTCTGTCTTAGCAACATATTCTCTCAACAGATGCCAACGAAAGCAAAAATACTTAAAAGGCAGTGCTGGCTTGAAATCCGATCATACAAGTCAGCTTTATAGAATATAATATACCTAAAATACCAAGATCTTTAAAGTGAATATTCACTTTAAAGATATAAATATGAATTTTTAAGATAAAGACATAAATAAGTCTTTAATAATTTGAAATACAATATTTTTAGGTTTTAAAAAAATTAAGCGGTAACTTTAAATACGACACCCCATTTTCTTCAGATTCGGGAAATTGACCCGCTTTCATATTGATTTGAATCGACGGCAAAATCAGTTTAGGCATACTTAATGTTGCATCCCGCTCATGACGCATCTGCACAAATTCAGATTTTGTAGTTCCCTCATGAATATGAATATTGTGCTCTTTTTGCGTTTGAATATCGGTTTGGCAGTGATATTCATCACGCGTTTTTGGCAAATAGTCATGGCATAAGAACACCCGGGTGGACGCTGGCAATTGATACAGTTTTTGCACCGAATCAAATAAGGTATCTGCACTACCACGCGGAAAATCACAACGTGCTGTGCCATAATCTGGCATAAATAAAGTATCACCGACAAAAACTGCATCACCCACTACATAACTTAAACATGCAGGCGTATGACCTGGTGTCGGGATGTTATATACCTCTAGCTCACCAATATGAAAATGCTCATGATCATCAAATAAATAATCAAATGGTTGTTGAGCATTAAACTGCTTGATATCTAAATTATAAATGGCACTAAAGGTTTCTTGCACCAAGGCAATGTGATGACTCATGGCAATTTTGCCACCGAGTACAGATTTTAAATACTGTGCTGCAGTCAAATGATCGGCATGCACATGGGTTTCCAAAATCCAATCTACTTTTAAATCTTGTACTTTGACATATGCAATGATTTCATCAGCATGGGTGGTCGAGGTGGTTGCCGAAGCCGCATCATAGTCCAAAACACTGTCAATGATAGCGCAGCGCTTGGTTACCGGATCACTCACCACATAACTAAATGTATTGGTCGCTTGATCAAAAAAATCCTGAACAATCGGTTGTTGCATAGTTAAGCTCCTGACCATTTACGGTGAATCAACACGCCTGCAAGCATCGCCACTATAAAATATAAAACTTGATAATGCCCTAAGCCAATTAAGGTGAAACTTGGCGCTGGGCAAATGCCGGCAATCCCCCATCCTGCACCAAATATTAAGGCACCGATAATAAGCTTTGAATCAATTTTATTGTTACTTGGTAAATCAATCTGCTCATTAAATACTGTGGTTGGTGCACTGCTACGTACCGCTTTTTGGAATGGAATAAATGCCACAGCAATTGCCCCCATCATTACAAAGGCAAGGCTTGCATCCCAATTACCAAATATGTCTAAAAAATCGATCACTTTTTGCGGATTAGACATGCCAGAGAACATCAAACCCACTGAAAAAAGCGAACCAAATACAAAAGCTAAAAAGTTTTTCATTTTAGAATGCTCCAATCAAGTGACGAACGACATATACAGCAATAAAGCCTGCAAACATAAAGGTCATAGTTGCAATGATGGAACGTTTAGATAATCGGCTGATCCCACAAATACCGTGACCACTGGTACAACCAGAACCTAAGCGGGTACCAAAACCCACTAGTAAACCAGCAATAATCATCATTATTGGGCTAGCAGACACGATAATCTCTGGTTGTACAAAAAGACCATAAATAAATGGCGTGATGATCAAGCCTGAAAGAAACCACACTGCAGGCGTTTTAAAAATCGTCTGTGGATTCAGTACCTGCGCAATCAAGCCACTGATGCCTGCAATACGCCCATGGACATACAAATAACCCACCACTGCTATACCCAACAGAGCACCACCAAGAAACGCTGTCACAAAATCATGCATAGTTAACGCGCCATAAACAATATTCAAACTTATATTATATATCTTTGTATATTAATCAAGCCATTTTATGTTATTATCTCGACATACTTTGCTCTTTTTGCTTTTTATGATTCGGGTTAGACGTTATGAACATCGCAATCGATAACTTAAAAATTGAATTTACGCAGGTTGATACCGTTTCCAATTGTTTGAAAGTGTTATCAAATCCGGACCGTTTAAAAATTTTATGTGTGTTGATCAATGGCGAATTAAATGTTCAGCAAATTGAGGAATGTACTGATATTCATCAGCCGACCCTATCACAACAATTGACCGTTTTACGGAACAATAAAATTGTCTCGACACGTCGTGAAGGCAAACAAATTTTTTATCAATTGGCAGACCCTAAAGTGCTGGGTATTATGCAAACGCTGTATCAATTGTACTGTCAGGAATAAACATTTTTGTGCATGCTTTTGTATGGAAGCTCAGCCAAGTTTAGTAAATCCAAAATGAGATGATCAGCAAAAACCCAGTCAGCATGGTCAATAAATTCAGCCACACGGGATGTTGTGTATGATAATCCTCAATAAATTCCTGTTCGGTTAATGAGCTTAATCCTCGACGATATTGCAAAATTGAGGCAAAGTTCACCAATAAACCAAACACAATCACGGCAATGCCAAGCCACTGTCCATAGATAATTTTGTGCTGATATTCCTCAGGGTGCAGTAGTTGTAGCAATACATTTGATTTTTCAATCACAAAACCAAAGGCTATCAGGGCTAAACCACTGCGGTTCCATGCCAATGCTGTACGTTCCAAAGCGAACAATACGCGTGGATCTTGTAAATTTGACATTGCGCCCCCTGATGTTTAAGTCGTTGACGTTGAGCTTAGCATGATCTTAGACGCGCTGTTGTGTTGGCTTGGTGAGCATCTATTTTCCTTATTTTTCAAAGATTTCTTTGAGATCACTCGGCATCCCTTGTGCAGACTTGAAGTTCCCCTTGCTGTCACGCCAAGCAATGGATGGTGTTGAGAAGAAACCATATTTGCCCATTAAGCTTTGGTTAAAATCAATTTTTTCTGCAATCTCTAAAGGAATATTTTCAGCTGGTTTAAGACGATTTTTGCCACGATTGATATTAATGTCATTAAATACGGCTGTTGGATTTTTTGACATGAGTAAAGTTGCCACCTGAGCACGGCTTTCATCACGAATCACACCCACTTGAATATGACGTAATTGAACCTTGCCTGACTCTACCCAAGGACGTGCTTCTTGCCAAAATTTATGGCAATACGGGCAATTGGGATCTGAGAATACATAGACAATACGTGGCGCATCGGTTTTGCCATCTTGAATCCATGTTGAATCTTCTAATGTTTTCCATACATCATCCAAAATGGCTTTTTTCATATGCGTTTCAATTTGGCTATTGGAAAGACTATTTCCTTGGGCATCAAACAACTCGCCTTTGATGTAATACTTGCCATCATTGGAAATAAAAATGGTATTGGAATATTGGTCTTCATGCCCCACCCAACCCGTTAAACCTGCAGGTGCAGGAATTTGTTTGACAAATTGAAAGCCTTCTTTTTCGAGTTGTTTTTTAATGGCATTCGGATTGGCACTGACACCACATGCCACCGTCAACAGTGTTCCGATAACTAAACTGGTTTTAAGTAAAGTATTCATGACGCATATCCTATGATCAATTTATGGATTCATTTTCTTTAAGTATTGTTGCAACATCGCTTGACTGAGTTCGCCTTGATGACGCGCAATCAACTGACCTTGTGCATTGAAAAATAAGGTAGTGGGTAAACCTAAACTGTTCACTGCTTGTGGCATTTCACCCTGCACATCTAGCAGAACGTGTTTAAAACTGAAGTGATGTTTTGTGAGATAAGTACGGACGGTATCGACCTCTTCACCTTGATTGAGCATGACAAAATGCACCTCAGGATATTGATCCTGCGCACGCTGTAATACGGGCATTTCACGATGACACGGCGGACACCAACTCGCCCATAGATTCACAACCGTCGGCTGACCTTGAAATTGTTTTAGCGCAATCATTTCTGACCGACCTTGACTGGCTAGGTTCAGACTTGGAAAACTCAAATTTGGATAATGGCTATCTTGATGCATGATTTTTTGTACTGTCCATCCTGCCCCCATAAGCAGGACAAAGATCAGTAATAAAATGGCCTTGGCTTTTTTTGTCATGGCTGAGTTTTTCCACCAAAACCACGCACTTCCTGTCAGCACACCGCCTATTAGATGAAAACCTTTATCTTGAATTTTCAGAATATCAATTGGCGATGCGAGATAAGATTCCAGATTCAATCCAATAAAGACTAGGCGTGCACCTATTAATCCGATCCAAACACTGCTCCAAATCGAATCTTGAAAACGCTGTTGGATTTCGGTTGACCACTGTGCTTGTTGCCCGATTTTTCGTCCAACCATGGCAGTGACCAGCAAAGCCAACACCAAACATAACAATCCCCATGGCAACATGAATGGTCCAAGATGCAGTGCTTCGCTTGAGATCATGGCGGTGTACCTCGGTTTAATCGGCTCAAGAGTTGCGCTGCACTAAAGGTACCCGTCAAACGTAGATTGCGCTGTTCCTGATGCTCTGTATCTAAGAAAATTAAGGTCGGTGGCCCTAAAATTTGCCATTGTTTTAGTATGACATCCTGACTTGCTTCATATTCAGTTAAATCGAATTTGATTCGAGCAACAGTATCTAAAGCTGTTTGTACATCGGCACGAGGCAACACCTCTTTTTCAATCGGCTGACAAGCCACACACCAATCGGCATACACATCGATGAGTACTGCTTGTCCTTTGACTTGATTGAGTGCCTGTTCAAGCTCGGCTTGTGTACGTACTTTTTGCCATGCGACTAATGATGTGGCTTGTGTCGTACTCAGTTGTGACCATGCTTGCGTGATATACCATCCACCGGATATTGCAGTAGCTAAGCTCATAACAATGAACAGCAATTGCGTCGGCATTTGTGAAATATGTGGACGTATCTTCCATAAAATGTAAACGGTGATACTGATGAATAAGAGTCCCATCAACATCAAATAAACCACACTAGGTAGTAAAGGACGCAGGAAATACACCGCCAACAACAGCATGACAAAACCGAAAGTGAATTTCAGACGATCCATCCACACGCCCGGTTTGGGTAAGTACTGTGCACCAAACACACAGGCAATCAACAATGGTAAGCCCACACCTAGACCTAGAATAAACAGGTAACTAGCCCCCATCCACGGTTCAGGCAATTGCGCAACAAACAGCAAAGCCCCTGCCAATGGCGCACTCATACAGGGTCCGACAATTAGCGCAGAGATCATGCCCATAATGAATGAACCCCATAAGGTTCCACCTTTTTGTCGTTGTTGCCATTGATCTAAACGCTGTAATACACCTTGTGGTAAAGACAACTGGAATACGCCAAATAAATTTAGTGCAAACAGCACAAACATGACCGCAAATAACCCAATAAAGATGGGACTTTGTAACCAACGTTGGAAGTTATAGCCAAGTCCTGCCACAGCTAAACCCATCAAGGCATAAACCAATGCCATTCCGACCACAAAGACACCTGCAATCATGCCAGCACGATAGCCACGATGACGTTGCACTAAAATACTGGATAAGATCGGAATCAGTGGTAAGGAACATGGTAAGAATGCGAGCAATACACCTAAACCTAAAAAAATGATCAGATTCAGTGCAATATTGTCTGTTGAAAGTAAGTGAAAGAAGTACTGATCATTGTTCCAATCGGCCTGCTTCGTACGCTGTTCAGCATTCGTTGTAGTCACAGATTCAGAACTTGCCAGCATCATCAAGGCATCATCTAGCTCTGGCGCACTTGCTTCGCTAGGTTCTGTTAAAGCAGTCACTTCAGAAGAGGGACTTAAACCATTTTCATCCTCTTTGACTTCTGCTGTATTTGCTGGCGTTACAACTGTTACAGTTTCAGTGTTTTTCGCCTGTGGATCTGCAGGCATTGCAGTATTGGGTAATGACGACGATGTGACTACATCTAATAATTTCTTTTGCGTTGTACTTTGCTGACTCAGCCTGCTTTCAGGCAATAATCCATCGGCATCGGTGTGAATGGTTGTACGCTGTACTGGATAACATAAGCCACTTTCGGCACAGCCTTGCCATTCAATTTTATAGCTTTGATTGGGTTGCATGGCGACAGTCGCTTGCACTTGACCATAATGTACGTCGGTCATGCCGAAATTGGGGTCATCTTTTTGCTGTGGACGAGGCAGTTGCAGTGATAATGCTTTGCCATTTTCAATGACTTTAAGCTGATCATGATACAGATAATAACCATCAGCAATACGCCACGTGAAGCTGGCTTGGTCTTGCGCTGTCGATACAGCCTGAAAAGCAAATGATTGATCAGGGGGTAAAAAATCAGCGGATGCACTTTGCATACTCAAAATGCTGAATATTCCACACAACCCTACTAACCCTATACGCATAGATGACTTTAATACCCGACATAAATCTATTTTGGTTGATTATGCGAAAGCATAAATTAAGGGAGCATTAACAAGATAAATCATTTATAAAATACAGGCAGGAAGTCAGGAAAACGCTATGTTTGTTGTTTTGGTTGAAGATGATCCATATATTGCCTCAAGTATTTGTGCCACTTTGGATTTTTTAAATATTTCAGTAGAACATGTGAGTCATGCGCGTGATGCGGATTATTTTATCCGCCACAGTGCAGTCGATTTATGTTTGCTGGATTTAGGCCTACCGGATCAAGATGGTTTAGACTTACTGCGATCATGGCGCAGAGATCACATTCATGTTCCTGTTTTGGTTTTAACTGCACGGTTACAGACCCAGCAATGTGTTGAGGCATTAAATGTCGGTGCCGATGACTATTTGACCAAGCCTTTTGAACTGGATGAACTAATTGCACGGGTTCATGCACTCACCCGACGTCACCGCGGTTTTTCATCAAATGTCATTCAATTTGACCACTTAATGCTCAATAAAGACACTCAAGAAGTCCATTATCAAGATCAAATGATTCAGCTTTCACGACGTGAATACAGTTTGCTTGAAACCTTGATGAGCCATCCAAATCAAGTGCTTAAAAATGAAGTGCTGTTAGATAAGTTATACGGCTTTCAAGATAGCATTGAAAGTAATGCCCTGAATGTCCATATTTATCATTTACGGCAAAAATTGAATGCGGACTATATCCAGACCATTCGGGGCGTCGGCTATATGTTTAAAATTCCTGAGTCAATCCCATGCAAAAATCACACAGCTTAAAATGGCGCTTGGTCAGTAGTCTTTTGGCTGTGATGATCGGCTTATGGAGTGTGGTATTTGTTTGGCTGTATCTCGACTTACAAAAACGTCTACAGGACACCCTAGATCAACGTCTACATGCTTCCGCACAAATGGTGGCACGACTGATTCAACAATTACCACTGCAAAGCTTGGATGAGTCTGCCTTAGCTCAACAACTTCATTCCACAGACCAAGAACCATTGATCGCTTGCGAAGTATCATTATTTAGCTCTGACATCAGTGTAGGACAGCATGTCATTGCCAAAACACGCGGTGCACCGAAAGATTTAAGTCAGCAAGCAGTTGGTTTTAGTACTTGGCAACAAGGTGAGACGCAATGGCGCAGTTATGTGTTACGCCGTGGTGAGATTCAAGTGGTGGCTGCAGAGCGTATGTTTTTGCGGGAGTCTTTGCTAAAACAGATTTTGCAATCGGTCTTAATTCCGCTGATCTTGTCATTACTGTTGTGTATCGGCTTAATTGTTTTGATTATTCGTCGGGAATTTAAAGCCTTGGATCAGGTTGCAAGCGATTTAAGTCAGTCTAATTTTTCGCTCAATGAGGCAAGCCAATATTTAACGAGCTTAGATGCCAATACCATGCCCTCAGAGGTCTACCCTTTTGTGCAAAATGCAAATCGCTTAGTCCATAAACTGCATCAAAGTCTTGAAAATGAAAAAGTCTTTAGTGCATACGCTGCGCATGAATTACGGAGTCCTTTAACCGCAATTAAAACCAATGTGCAATTGGCACAACTGATGGCGAAAACGGACGGCAATATGAAATTGCAATATAGCCTGGATCAAGCAAATCAAAGTGTCCGTCGCTATGCTGATTTACTTGAGCAATTACTGATGTTATCGAATACCGATCAATCTATTGAACAGATCAAAGCAAGCATTCAGGTACAGCCTATTATTGCAAAAGTACTCGATGATTTAGCACTGATTTATCCTAAAGTAATAGCTAAAATTCAGGTTGATTGGCACAGTCTTGGTAATTTGGCATTACCTCAATTTGTCTTGTATTCTGTTCTTAAAAATCTGCTTGAAAATGCACTATTACATGCAAATGCTGATGTGATTAACGTGAGTATGCAGAAAAACACTTTACACATTCAAGATAACGGTCCACATTTAAATGCCGAAGATATTCGTTACTTAGGGCAACGTTTTTGGCGTAAATCGGCTCAGCAGAAAGGTCATGGACTGGGCTTATCTTTGGTCAAAATAATGCTGAAAAAATATGCTTATACCATCCAATTTGAACCGAATTTTCCTAAGGGATTAAAGATTGCACTGTTATCTCAAGAGTGTTGAATAAAGCAGATTATCATTTTTAGATCATGACTATTTATTCTTTGATTCTCAACGACTACTTTAAAAAAAAGCTTGATATATTTGTAATAGACTGACTTGTAATACATTTATTTCAGTTCAAGGGCAAGCTCTCTTGCTTTCTTTAAACTCTCCCTCAGGATATAGACTGAATGAGTCCGACTTACGTTCACCATGAACGGTATAGCATGCATTTCTTTATTTTTGTTCAATGGGTATGATCAATAGTGATGAGCCATTTTCATCTGACAGACGGTAATACTTATCTTGGGCCTATGCTTTTCTGTATTTCGTATCAATGAGTTGATCTATATACCCATTATCTAGACTAAAAATTAAATGGATAAATTGTTCCAATAATTACCCTTAAAAGGCAAAAATTGAGGTGCACTGCTTAAGAGAAAGGCAATACAGCCAATAAAAAAAGCCTTTAAACATTAAGCTTAAAGGCTTTTTTAGGAATTTGGTGGAGATGGCGGGAGTTGAACCCGCGTCCGCCAGCACTACGCTCGAGAATACTACATGCTTAGATATCGTCTATTGATTTAGCTCTTTGTGACCCGACGAACAGGGTACAAATCGCGATCCTTTAAGATTTAGTATAAGACCCCAAGGCTTGATCTTATACGGACTTGTGTGCGTTCGCTTCAGTCGGGACCCCTAACCACAAGTATTCAGGGATGCGGACAAGCTGCCCTTAGGCAGCTAGAGCGTAAGTTTCGTCGTTTGCGACTAAAATATGCAAATTTGATTTACGAGAGAAAATGCGCTCTCGACATGCATCTATGAGTTTCATCACCAGCGTCGAAGCCAGAAACATCCCCAAAGTAGCGTTATCATAGCATAACTTCAAAAAATTGCGATGCAATTTCGAAACAATTACACATTGATCTGCGCTTAATTACATAATTGCGTTAATATTTTATTTTTCAAGACCGCAAAAGAAAAATATATGAGCTTTTTATTGGCACTCGATCAAGGAACGACTTCAAGTCGTGCGATCATTTTTAACGAACATGGACAAGTTCAAGCTACAGCTCAACGGGAAACCCATATTCAAACCCCGCATTCGGGTTGGGTGGAGCAAGATGCTCAAGAAATTTGGAGTACACAAATTGCCGTCGTGCAACAAGCACTCGCTTCTGCTCGTATCCTCGCAAAAGATATTAAAGCCATTGGACTGACCAATCAGCGTGAAACCACTGTGGTTTGGGATAAACGCACAGGTCAACCGCTTGCTCCTGCAATTGTTTGGCAAGACCGCCGTGCAACCGAGTGGTGTGGACAACAGACCCAACAAAACCTCAATGACCTCATTCACAAAAAGACCGGTTTACGTATCGATCCCTATTTTAGTGCTGGCAAATTGGTTTGGTTATTAGAGCACACTCAAGGTCTACGTGAACTCGCAGAGCAAGGTCATGTGGCTTTTGGCACGATTGACAGTTGGTTGGTGTGGAACCTGACGCAAGGTGCAGAGCATGTGATTGAAGCCAGCAATGCCTCACGAACCATGCTAATGAACTTACAGCAACAAGCTTGGGATGAAGAACTCTTAGAATTATTCGATATTCCCCTGTCGGTCCTTCCTAAAATCATCAGTTCAGATGAATATATTGCAGATACCGCTACAGGTTTACTTGGCGCAAACATTCCCATTACCGGCATCTTAGGTGACCAGCAATCTGCGCTATTTGGACAGTCATGCTTTGAAGCAGGAACAGCAAAAAACACCTATGGTACAGGCTGTTTCATGCTCTTTAACACTGGCACCGAAGTTCAATATAGCCACAATAAATTACTCTCGACCCTTGCATGGCAAGCTCAAGGTCAAACCCATTATGCACTTGAAGGCAGTGTATTTATGGCTGGCGCTATCGTGCAATGGCTAAGAGACGGTTTAGGGATTATTCAAAAAAGCAGTGATGTTGAAAAACTTGCGTGCCAAGTTGAACACACCGATGGCGTGGTTCTGGTTCCTGCCTTTACTGGGCTAGGCGCTCCACATTGGGATAGTGATGCCCGCGCCCTCCTCTGTGGAATGTCACGAGGTACCAATAAATCCCACATAGCTCGTGCCGCCTTAGAGGCCATTGCCTTTCAAGTGTCGGATGTATTGACCGCCATGCAGTCAGACCTGTCTAGTCCACTTAAAGAACTCCGGGTCGATGGCGGTGCCAGTAGCAATGATATGCTGATGCAATTTCAGGCCGATATCTTAAATGTGCCTGTACTGCGTCCTAAACTTTTAGAATCAACTGCATGGGGTGCTGCCGCGATGGCCGGACTCAAAGCGGGTGTGTTTTCAAATCTTGATGAAATTGCCGCATCATGGCAATTAGAACGTGCTTTTGAACCAAAAATGAATGCTGATCAACGTGAATTTCATTTGGCTCAGTGGCAATCTGCACTTAAACGGGCGCGCTCGGACCTTTAATTTTTTCCAATCAATGCCGTATGCAATAAAAAACCGCTCGAATGAGCGGTTTTTTATACTTGATGTTATTTAATGTGCATGACCGCCACCCACACCTGCTTTAGGTCGTGGACAGAGCCAAATGATCAGTGCAGCGAATATGAAGACACCTGCCAGAACTAAAAACACATGATTGGCTGAAAGCGTTAAGGCTTCCTTATCCACCAAACTGGAGATATATCCCAAAGCAGCTTCTGAACTCATTCCATGATTCACCAAGGTGTTTTGTACCTCAGTAACATGTAAATTACTGACCATTTCACTGCGTGCGACTTTGGTGTGATCATCCCAAATGGTTACTGCAATCGAGGCTCCAATTGCCCCTGCCATGGTTCTTAAGAAGTTCATCAAACCTGCTGCAGATGCCATGTCTTGTGGCAGTACCGATGCCAAGGCCATATTGGACAAAGGAATAAAGAAAAATGGCACGGCAAAACCTTGTAATATTTGCGGTAAAGCCAAAGCCATAAAGTCCGCATCCGTGGTCCAAAAGGCGCGCATAAGGGTGACTCCGCCCAAAATACTTAAACCAAAACTCGACAAAGCACGTTGATCGTATTTGGTTGCAAGCTTCGCAACAATTGGCGACATGGTCAGACTACCGACGCCCATCGTTGCCGTGAGATAACCTGCCCACGTTGCGGTATAGCCCAAGTTGATCTGTAACCACTGCGGAATCAGGACAATACTGCCAAAAAAGGCACCAAAACCAAAGGCCAAAGCCAAGACCGAAATGGTAAAACTTCTGTACTTAAACAGCAGTATATTCACCACAGGATGCCGTTCAGTCAGCTCCCAAATCGTAAAAACGATCAACCCGACAAATGCCGTCAGTGCCAGCACCACGATAAATGGATTATTAAACCAATCTCGCTCATGGCCCAAGTCCAACATCAATTGCAAGGCACCGATCCACAACACCAACAGCAGTAAACCACCGCGGTCAATTTTCAATTTCTGTGTAGGTGTTTCAGCCGTTTTCAGTAAGCGCATCGCTGCGATAGCACAACCGATCCCGACAGGAATATTGATAAAGAAAATCCAATGCCAAGATAAATTATCACTGATCGTACCACCCAAAATTGGACCTAAAATGGGGCCAACCACAGTGGTCATTGCCCACATCCCCATGGCTTGCGATTGCTTTTCAGGAGGGAAAATGCGCATTAACAACGTTTGGCTCAGTGGCATAATTGGGCCACCAAACAAACCTTGCCCAATTCGGCAAAACACCAACATTTCCAAACTGGTCGATAAACCACACAGTATCGAAAATACCGTAAAGCCAAACAGGCTGATCACAAAAACCCGTACAGAACCAAAGCGTCCAGCGAGCCAACCGGTTAATGGCACACAAATCGCTTCTGCCACGGCATAAGAGGTAATGACCCATGTCCCTTGGGATGCTGACACTGCAAGGCTACCGGTAATATGCGGCACTGAAACATTGGCAATGGTCATATCGAGCACAACCATAAAGTTCGCCAATGCCAAGACCAAGGCAGCGAGAATCAGACGACCACCTTTCAGGTCAGTCATTTGCATTTGCTGATTCATAGGCAATTACTTCGATTTCAAGTCAATCGTCGCTTCCATAGACAGCCCCACACGTAGTGGGTGTTCTGCCAACTCTTTTGGATCTAAACGTATCCTCACAGGTAAACGCTGAACCACTTTAATCCAGTTTCCTGTGGCATTTTGTGCTGGAATCAAGGTAAATGCTGAACCTGTGCCACCAGAAAAACCAGTGACTATGCCATTAAATTTAACTTTGTCACCATACAGATCAGACGTCAGTTCAACTTTTTGCCCCGCTTGCACCCCTGCCAATTGGCTTTCTTTAAAGTTGGCATCGACATATAACTGAGAGACAGGCACCACCATCATTAATGACGTTCCCGGTGCAATGCGTTGCCCAACTTGAATATTGCGACGTGTCACTACACCATCAAAAGGTGCTTTAATTTGTGTACGTTCTAAGTCCAACTGAGCTTGTTGTAGACGTGCTTGTGCAACTAAAACATCTGGGGTTGAATTTTCATTGCTGTCTTGAATTAATGCATCATTTGCAGCTTTATTACTTTGTGCCGCTTTTTGACTAGATTTGGCTTGAGCGAGTCCTGCTTGTGCCACATCAAAACTGGCTTTAGCGGTATTCACAGCACTCTGCGCTGTGCTTAATTCTTCTTTAGAAATCGCACCTGAAGCAGCCAATTGTTGACGACGTTGTAATTCATCTTGTGCTTTATTCAGATCGGCTTGTGCCTTGGCGACTTGTGCGCTTGCACTATGAATTGCATCATCACTGACAAAGATTTGTGAGTTTAAAGAACTACTATTCGCCGCAGTTTGTTTGTATTGGCGTTTTGCTTTAAGTAATTCAGCCTGAGCTTGAGCTAAGGCAATTTCAGCATCACGAGCCTCAATACGAACAAGCACATCGCCTTTTTTCACTTGCTGCGTATCACTCACCAAAACCTCTGCCACTTGCCCCGTGACCATCGAGGTAATCGACGCTGTTTCTGCACCGACATAGGCATTATCGGTACTGACGGAATGATTTAGAAATATTGACCAAATCAAATACATCACCAAAGCAATCACGATCAATACAGCCACTATACCAAGGCCTTTTTTTCTGCGTGCTTTTAATTCCTGATCGGTGGGCTGCTCTGTAGATGGGGTTTCTGGCAGGTTACTAACGGTATCTGTCATAGATTTGTCCTAAATCTAGCAGACTTGGTCATGGCATCATGAGCTTTGCAAAGCATGTCAACTTTGCTGTCAGATAATGGTGTCGTGAGAAAGTCTATCTTCTTCAATTTTCCGGCATTTTAAAGCTAAAAAATCATATCCTGAGAATAGAAAATGTAACTCGTCAGTCTTTTTTTCGTCGGCAACAGGATAAAATCATGCCCTGCTGCCAATACTGGACTTTATTTTTTCATCATTTTGAATGTGTTAACTTAAAAATGGCTTAATAAGCATACGATGCAATCGCCGTTGCAATCGCTTTACCTTCATCATTGACCATGGTCATACGCATAGTGCAACCCTTACGGCCTAAACGTAAGGTTTCAGCTCGTGCAACGAAATACTGTCCACGTCCTGGCGCCAAATAATCCACACGCATATCGACGGTCGCTAAGCGAGATACCTTTTTACTCGTTTCTACTAGATCTTCAGCTGTGGCCTTTTTATACAATTCTGCCATCGCAGAGATACCACCGATACTGTCGAGTAAAGTTGCCGCAACACCACCATGTAAAATTTGGAATGCGACATTTCCTATTAGATTACTGGCCATGTCCACACGTGCTTCGATCTGACCATCTATCACCGTCATTTTCATGGCATTGTGTACAAAAAATGGGGAGCTGTTAAATGCTTGAGCAATGTTATTTAATAAAGTATCGATTTCATTCTTCGAGTTTAGGTCAATATTACCGGTCCAACTCTTATTTACATCTGTCATAGCCTACTCGAATCGCTGTCATTGAATAAAAAAATAATACGGGGTGCGCCAAACCCTCATTATGCGTCTACAATAGTCAAAGTTTAATACTGATCAATGAGATTGTTATGACCTATACGTTCAATCGTCCAGCTTTTCCTGCCACTCGCATGCGTCGCATTCGTAAAAATGACCAGCTTCGCGCTATGGTGCGTGAAACTCAACTGACGACTGATCATCTCATTTATCCAGTATTTGTGTTGCCAGGCCAGCAACAAACTCAAGATATTCCAAGCATGCCAAACGTACAGCGTCTATCTGCTGACTTGTTACTAAAAAAGGCAGAACGTTTACTCGAATTGGGTGTTTCAAAATTAGCTTTGTTCCCAGTTACACCACAGGAAGATAAAAGTTTAACGGCTGAAGCAGCTTGGCATGAAGATGGCTTAGTCCAAAGCACCATCCGCTTATTAAAAAAAGAACTACCAGAAATGGTTCTCATCACTGATGGTGCGCTCGACCCATACACCACACATGGTCAAGACGGTATCATTGATGATACCGGCTATGTACTGAATGATGAAACCGTTGAATGCTTAATTAAACAAGCACTCAGCCATGCTGAAGCGGGTGCAGATGTGGTTGCACCAAGTGACATGATGGATGGTCGTATCGGTGCAATTCGCCAAGCCCTTGAAGCCAATGGCCTTATCTATACCAACATCATGGCTTATTCTGCAAAATATGCGTCTAGCTTTTACGGGCCATTCCGTGATGCGGTAGGTTCTTCAAGCAACCTCAAAGGTGGCAATAAATACAATTACCAAATGGACATCGGTAACCGTGCTGAAGCTTTACATGAAATCGCACTCGATATTCAAGAAGGCGCCGACATGGTGATTGTAAAACCGGGTATGCCGTATTTAGATATCGTCCGTGAAGTCAAAGATAATTTCGGTGTTCCAACATTTGTCTATCAAGTGAGTGGCGAATACGCCATGTTGGCAGGTGCCATTCAAAATGGTTGGCTGTCTGAAAACGTGATTATCGAATCGCTTATGAGCTGCCGCCGTGCAGGTGCAGATGGGATCTGGACTTACTTTGCTGAAGATGCAGCACTCATGTTGAAAGACATGAAATAACCTGCAAAGCCTTCCTGAAATGGTAACGTTCAGGAAGGCTTTTTTATATCTGTAAAATTTAAAAAACAGTCTTGGAAGAAAAACTTCGGCGTTGCTGAAGTTAAGATCAAACTCATACATTCATCGGTTAAAAGAACATGAATATTGCCATTATTGGGGCGGGTATTAGTGGTTTACTCAGCGCATTGGAACTCGTTGAACGCGGTTGTACGGTGACGATTTTCGACCAACAACGCACAGGTTCTGCCGCATCTTGGGCTGGTGGTGGCATCCTCTCCCCGATGTATCCTTGGCGATATCCCAATGAAGTCAATGCGCTCGCACGTTATGGCAAGCAGAGCTACCAAAAATGGAATGAAAAATTAAAACCTATGACTGGGATTGATTTTGAAATTCATGAAACTGGCATGTTGATTTTTGATGAAGATGATTTTGAAATTGGCTTAGATTATGCGCGTTTGCACCAAGACCCAATGCAACAGGCGGAATATTTACAATCCGAGCAAATTGAGCAGATTAATCCTCACATTTCAGCACGCTTTGCACATGGCATTTATTTTTCGCAATTAGCCAACATCCGTAATCCACGACTTTTGCAGTCATTAACGGCTTATTTACAGCAGCATCCCAAAGTGATCATTCATGAACATTGCCCTATCCGCCAATTAAACCGTTCGGACAATCGTATCCAGTCCATCACCACCGCAGATGGCAAACAACATACAGCTGATCAATTCGTTATTGCCACGGGCGCTTGGTCAGCCGCATGGAGTGAACAACTAGACATTGAGATACCCGTACAACCCGTGCAGGGACAAATGCTTCTTTTTAAAACCCCGCAGAACTGGTTGCCGACCATGTGCATGAATAAAGTCATGTACTTGATTCCACGCCAAGATGGTCATGTGGTTTGCGGCTCAAGTATGCGCCAATGTGGTTTTGATACTCAGACCACAGATGCAACCTTACAGCATATTCAAGAATCGTGCTTTGACATGGTGCCAGAGCTTGCCAACTTTCCGATTGTGAAATCTTGGGCTGGCCTGCGCCCATCTTCGCCTGAAGGGATTCCATATATTGGGCAGATGCCAAATTTCGACAATCTTTGGGCAAATTTTGGGCATTTTAGAAATGGTTTATGCATGGGACCAGCTTCAGCTCAGTTATTGGCTGAACTGATGACTGGGGAAACGCCTTCATTCAATGCAGACCACTATAGTCCGAGTCGCCTGTTTCAAGATGCGTTATTAAGCGTCGACTAATGGTCAATAGGCCAATTTCAACTAAGCCAATAAATCCTGTAAGGCTTCTTTTAACGTCGGAAATTTAAACTCAAAGCCTTGCTGTAATAATGCGGCTGGCTGAACCAATTGACCATTTAAAATTAATTGCGATTGCTCACCCAATAAAATTTTAAAGATAGTTGCAGGCACATTGAGCCACGGCTTTTTGGCTAATTGACGTGCTGCAATCTGCGCAAACTGAGCCTGCGTCGTTTTTTCCGGCGCAACCAAATTAAAAATATGCGGATCGATTAGCGTGGGTTCAAGCAACCCATATTTTTTCTCTGCTTGTTTCATTAAAAACAGCATACTTCGGATCACATCTTGTATATGTATCCACACAAAAGGCTGCCGACCGGAACCTATTTTGTTGACCAAATTGAACTGAATCGGTCGCAGCATTTCCGGTAAGATTCCGCCACCTTCAGCCAAGACCACACCTAGTCGTGTGATAATGGTATTTTGTTCAGGAAATTGGCGTGTGACTTGCTCCCAACTTTGGCATAGCTCTGACATAAAAATGGCTTGTGGTGCAGCATTTTCATCGCACACTTTTGTCCATTGTTCTTCAATATCAATACCATAATAGCCAACAGCCGAACCTGAAATAATGCATTTCGGAAAAATTTTACGTTTACGTAAATATTGATACAGCGCTTCCGTGGTTTTGACCCGACTTTCTAATAATTGCTGTTTACGCGTCTCTGTCCAGCGACCTTTGCCGATACTTTCACCTGCAAGATTAATCACATAATCAATTCTGTCATGAGGAATTTGATCGAGCTGCTGTACCCAAGTTAAATGAGGTGATTTAGAAATACGCCCAGCCTTACGACTGAGCCCAATCACTTTATAATCCGCAGTTAAAAGTGCCTTGATGAGATGTGTGCCAATAAAACCGCTGCCACCCGTCATCAGTACTGTGGGCTGATGCATAATTTGTTCTTATCTATATGAAATAATACTATTATCTATAGAACAAGATCACCAAACGATCAAGCTTTATGCACCAAACTTTTGAGCAGCCATCCGCTGTGCTTGCGGACCATAAAACCAATAGGTGATTAAATACAAAGGGATAGCCATCAGTAACAACATGATCACCATTAAACTCATAAACTGAGGATGTTGAATATAGAGCATTAAATTTTGCCAAATTTCAGGATCTTTTCTTGAAAAAATTGCGATACCCAAAAGTACAAAACCAAAATTATATAACCAAAAAATCAGGCTAAAACCTAAGGTAAATTTTTTACGCTCTGCCTGTGTCGGTGCTCTCTGATTTTTATTTAAAAACCGAAATAACACCACGATCATTGCAATCAGGTAGGGTACGACTGTTAAAATACCGCCTACACCCTGTGGCAATAATGCAGCGATCACACCGCAAATACAGGTCATGATTAAACAAATGAAAAAAAACAAGAAAAAATAACGTGTTAAAGACACCATGACCCTAACCCAAGAAGAAGTTAACACCTAGTATAAAAAAAAAAGCATTTTTTTTCATTTTCATGTCAACCAATCTGTAATCAGCTACGTTATATAGGGTACAAGGTCTGTAGCAACCGATGATTTGGACGGCATCCACAATGTTTCGGTGACCTTTTTAAAAGCAATAAGTTTCATTTTGAATTTAAGTATGAACAGCAGCCATCACTTAAATTTGAAATCGATTTTTTGACCGACGATTTCATCATCACTCGAATCGTCGGTCTTTTATTTTGTGCCTTATGTATTCAGCATTTAATTTTTATATTCTACACCCAAAAAAAATCAGCCGATAAAATATCGACTGACTGAAAAATCTATGCAACTTTAAAATAAGTCACAACTGTAAATCTATGTTATGCAGCACAGTAGCGATTACGCCCCTGTCTTTTGGCTATATAGAGGTTTTTATCAACTTGATCCAGAAATTGCATTGGATTATCCAGATCTGAGGGAATAATGGTTTTTACCCCCATGCTGAGTGTGACGAGTTCCGACACTGCTGAGGCTTTATGCGGTAATCGTGCAGCACGCACGGCATCCATAATTCTATCAGCCATCACTGCTGCTGCGGCTTCATTGGTCTCTGGTAAAATCCAAGCAAATTCCTCGCCACCAAAACGCGCAACTAAATCACGAGGTCGTGTACAACAAGATTCCAAACTTTTAGCAATTTGACGCAGACAGGTATCCCCAATCACATGACCATTCAAGTCATTGTATTGTTTAAAATAATCTAAATCGATCAAAATTAAACTCAGCGGCTTTTGCGTGCGGATTGCGTTTAACCATTCACGCTGGTAAAAGTCATCAAACAAACGTCGATTTGCAATACCAGTTAAGCCATCTTTATATGAATATTCTTCGAGCTGACGTTGCAATTTTTGTAGTTGTTCCTCTTGTTTTTTCCGCTCGGAAATATCAAACATAAAGCCGACAAGACAATCTACATCACCATTTGGTTTACGCACGACATGCACAACATCACGTATCCAAAGATATGAACCATCTTCTTTAAGTGCACGATAATCTGCTTCATGATCTATACCAGCCATCGACTGTGAAACACAATAATTCAGTACATAATTACGGTCTTCCTCGTGCATACGTGATGCCCAATCATCTACCGTTTTCCAACTACTTTGTTTCCAACCGAGTAACCTTTCAATTTGCGGTCCAATATAACTAAATGTTTTACTGTCCCAATCAATACACCAAGGAATGGCTAATGTAGACTCTAATAAAGTCTTATACACCATATTATTTGCAAGTTTTTCTTCATCAAAAGGATTATTTGGCATGTTGCATCTCCTGCTACCCCAAATGCAGGCAATATACCCGCTGTACAATAATTCACCTATATACAGGATTAGAACAACATTTTATATTCCTAGTTCTTGGTATTTTTTAACCTAATTTCAGATCTCTACTATTTGAAACGTGTAATCCATCAAAGAAAATATAACAACAATGAACCAGCCTACTATTTTGAAATTCAAAGTTCTGATACCAAGCGTTAAGTTGTCTATTATTCTGCCGTTTTTGGTTGGTCATTTACACGAGTTACAGGATTCCCTAATCAGTAACCCCAGACTTCATGGTGACCTCTTAGAATGCTCTGTACAGACTCCACCGATGCATTGCATTACCAATACATTTACTCGTAGTTTTGAAGTTAAAGATTTCGACCAAATCACTAAGAAAAATCTGGTACAAGATGGCCAAATTGCCATGGAAAAATTTGCGATCCCCGGTCAATGTTGGCAAGGCTATTTCTTAGACCCAGACCACAATACCTTTGGCCTTGTGCAAGTCGATCCAAATGCACAGTAAACACTTGGTTTTTGATTGGGGAGCTTCTACTTGTCGAGAACGACTTAGTTTGACGTATGAATGATTAATCGCCCTCGAAAACGTGACCATCTGTGATACTTTAGAGCCCAATCAATTTTTTTGATTTTTGGGGCTTGCATGACTGTTCGTTTTTTTCATACTTCTGATTGGCATTTAGGACAATTTTTCTATAACCACTCACGTGACTACGAACATGAACAGTTTCTCAATTGGCTGCTTGAACAAATAGCACAAAAACAGCCACATGCCCTGCTCATTGCAGGCGATGTTTTTGATGTGATCAACCCCGCTTCCAGAGCGCAAAAACAGTTGTATCAGTTTCTAGCAGATGCACATGAGCGAGCTCCGCAAATGCAAACCCTGATGATCGCAGGCAACCATGACTCAGGCTATCGTATTGAACAAGTTGAACCCTTATTAGAAAAATACCATGCCAAAGCTGTAGGCGTGGTCCATAAAAATACCGAAGGTCAGCTCGATTTAGACCGACTGCTGGTACCGATTTATGATGAACACAAAAATGTAGTGGCATGGTGCCTGACTTTACCTTTTCTACGTGCTGCCGAGATCACCGGTTTCAATGATCAAACCACCAATAGTCAAAATGCCATTGCCTATGTACATCAACAATTAATTGCTGAAGCCAATGCACGTAAAACTCCAGATCAAGCCTTAATTTTAATGTCCCATGCCCACATGCAAGGCGGTGAAACGTCAGACTCAGAGCGCCCGATTATTATGGGCAATGAAGAAGCAATTTCAACCGCCCTGTTTGATGATGTAATTGACTACGTGGCTCTTGGGCATTTGCATAAACCGCAAAAAGTTGGACAAACTCATATCCGTTATAGCGGCTCACCGATTCCCCTGTCATTTAGTGAAATCAATTATAAGCATCAAGTGCTTGATATCAGTATTGACCCGACTCAAAGCGATGAATCACGCTTTCAAATAGAGTCCTTAGCGATTCCGCGCAGCGTGCAATTGCATCGCATCAAAGGCACAATTCCAGAAGTTTTGGCACAATTATCCGCTTTGCCGAGCGGTGAAATTGAAGATATTGATCTGCGTGAATATGTCGAAATTGAATATCATACCGACACTCCGCCTGCACCGAATTTACGACAGCAATTTGAAGAAGCGCTAGCGCCAAACCGTTATCGTTTGGTGCGCATCAGCCGCCGTTATTTAAATTCAGATCAAAATAATCCGCAGCAAGCCGCAATCAACCTTGATCCGCCTACGCCTGAAAAATTATTCCAAAACCTTTGGGAAAAACAGGGCTACGGTGCTGATGACACCGTAATGAAAGATTTTTTAAGTTTGGTCGATGAAGCACAAAAATCACTTGAAGATGATGCGAACACTTAAGGAATTGCCATGAAAATTTTATCTATACGCATTAAAAACTTGGCATCTTTAGCGGGTGAGCATTTTATTGATTTTGAATCTGAACCCTTAGCAAGTGCAGGCTTAGTGGCAATTATTGGTAAAACAGGTGCTGGTAAATCGACTATTTTAGATGCCATGTGTTTGGCGCTGTTTAACCGTGTGCCGCGCTTAAAAGACAGCGATGGCAAACTCATCGATGTAGATGGTTCAGAGCTGCCGACCAACTCACCGCAAACAGTCTTGCGCCGTGGTACAGGCCAAGGCTTTGCCGAGCTCAGTTTTATTGCTCAAGACCAAAAAGTCTATTCTGCACGTTGGGAAATTAAACGTGCCCGTGAAAACCCAAACGGTAAATTGCAAAGCGTACAGCGCTCACTGAAATGCTTAACAGATGGCACTGTTGTTGCGGATAAAACCAAAGCGGTTGAGAGCCAAATTTTACGCATTACTCAACTCAGTTTTGAACAGTTCACCCGTGCCGTTTTACTGGCTCAGTCAGAAGTGACCGCTTTTTTAAAAGCGCGTGATAATGAACGTGGCGAGCTATTGGAGTATCTAACCAATTCCAGTATTTTCGGGAAAATTGGTCAATTGGCCTTTGAAAAAACCAAGCAAATTACCAATCAGCGTAAGGCTTTGGAAGTTCGACTCGGTGATATTGAAATTTTATCGGATGAAGATCTTGCCTTATACACGGCGAATTTTCAAAGTCATACAGAGTCTTACCAAAAATTCGAAAGTGAAAAGCAGCAATTGCTCAAACAGCAGCAATGGTTTCAACACAAAGATAAACTGATTGCGGATATTCAGCAACGTGAGCAATATTTGGCTATTCAACAGCAGCAACTCGATGCACTGCAGCCGCAGAAGCAGCAATTGCAGCAACTGGAAAAATTCGCCTCAATCCGTCCAAGCATCATTCAACGCAAGAATTTAAGTACTGAAATAGCAACGCTGCAGCCTCAATTGGCTCAAGCACAGCAGCAGTTCAGCGCAATTGAAATTAAGTTTAATCATGAAAAAACTCAATTTAAACAACTTGATCTACAGCAAAAACAGCAGCACCAATTTGAAGTTGATCATCAAGATCAAATTGATTTAGTACGTGCGCGAATTGCCGACCGCCGAGTGCTAGGCGATCAGCTAATTGCTGTAAAAGATGAACTCAAAAAACTGCAAGATCAGCATGCCCCGCTGCTTCAAGCCGAACAGCAATTGTTACAAGTACAGCAGCAGTTAGAACAAAATATAGCGCAGCAAAATACCCTACTCTCGCAAACAGCACATTTTCAAATTTTGGATGAAGCACTGTCTGCACATCTCAGCCCTTTACAGCGTTTTATTCAAAGTTATGCGCAATTTGAGCAGCAATATGGTGATGTCGCTCAAGCCACGCAACAAGTGGCACAAAAACAACAGCAACTTGACCAGCTCATTCAGCAATTTGGGCAAGACCAAGCACTTAACTCGAAAATTACGGGCTTGCGTACAGCGCGTGAAGACTTATTAAATCGCATCAATCAATTAGATATCACCAAGAGTCATTGGCAGCATTACCACGCCATTCATGTTGAACATCAGCAAAAATTGCAAGACCAGCACCAACTGCAAAGTGATCTCACACAGAATCAGCAGCAATGCAGCATGGCTGAAACTGAATTTCATGCACAAAAAGCAGCTCGAGAGAATTTGCAAACTTTACTGCAGCAGCAGCGATTACTGCATGCAGAAAATATTGAACAGCTCAGAGCAAATCTGGTTGCAGGTGAAGCATGTTTGGTCTGTGGCAGCACCGAGCACCCTTATACATATAACCAAGATGTGCTTTCCCATGAACTATTGAAACTGCAAGTACAGCAGGAACAGCAAGCACTAGCGCAGGAAAAAATAACGTTTGATCTGTGGCAGCAACTGCAAAAAAAATGCACACAGCAGTCCACTGCCTTTGAAGCCAATGCACAGCAACTCACCTCAATCAGCACGCAACAGAGCAATGCCCAAACCCAGCTTGAGCAATCACTTAATGCACTGAATATTCCATACGATTTGCACTCAGATTTGAGCTTGCTTGAAACGGCTATAACGCATCATATTGCACAAACACAGCAATCTTTGCAGCAAACAGAAGCTGATTTAAAAACCCATGAACAGGCGCAGCAAAACAGCCATACTTTGACTCAATACATTCAGCACACGACAAAGCAGCTGACAGAAATACAGCATGCGGAACAAAATATTCAACCTATTTTGTCTTTATTGGATGACACTGAAAAATACGCATGGCAGCAGTCAACCCGCACCGCTGCTGAAGAAATTTATATTCAATTACAGCAACGTCTTAACACCTTAAAACAACGTAATGAACTAAATGCTCAGCTGAATCAAATAACACAGCAGCTGGAACAGGCAAAACAGCGCAGTAAATTCAGTCTAGAGAATATTGCTGCAACTGAAAAACGCATTTCGACACTGTTAGAAGAAGGTAAACAAAATAGCGATCTTGCAATCCAAGCTATTTTTACCATGACTCAAGTAACTGTTGAAAAACCGCATGAATGGTTATTACAGTTTGAGCAAAACCGACAACAGCTGCAGACTCAGTTTAATACGGTACGTCAACAATTTGAGCAGCGACGCCAAGCCTTTGATACGGCACAAGCAACACTGCAAAAATATCAAGCACAGCAACTACAGTTGCAAACTCAACAAAATGCAGCCGCGTTGAGTATTCAACAGTGGTTAGCGCTGCATATTGATTTTAATGACGCCTTGTTACAGCAGCTCAGTGAAATTACACATGAGCAAGAGCTGCAACTGAAAAAGCAAATTAGCTCGGCTGAACGTGCATATAGCGATGCTCAGTCTGCTAAGAAAACATTGGATGAGCAACTACAGCAGCACTTAATGCTGCAGCCTGAAATCGAATTTGAAGCACTACTCTCACAATTACAAAGTTTGGTTGAACAAATAACCCAAGTGATGGAACAGCGTGATGAAGTGAAACTCAAACTCGAAGTACATCAACGCAATGTAGCAAAACAGCAGCAATTTACCGATCAGATTCAACAGATCCAATCTGAGGAACATCGTTGGAATAAGATTTCGAGCTTAATGGGCGATGCAACGGGCAAGAAATTCCGTGATTTGGCACAGCAATATAACCTCGATATTTTAATTGAATATGCCAATCAGCAATTGGCGATGCTTTCACAGCGCTATACCTTAAAGCGCCTTGAAAACTCATTAAGCCTAGCCATTGTCGATCATGATATGGATGGTGAAACCCGCTCGGTCTCTTCGCTTTCAGGCGGTGAGTCTTTCTTAACCGCGCTCGCTTTATCCTTAGCCATTGCGAGCATGGCATCAGGTACAACAAAAATTGAAAGCCTATTTATTGACGAAGGATTTGGTACGCTAGACGCTTCAAGTCTGCACATGGTGATGAATGCTCTGGATCAGCTACAAAACCAAGGGCGTAAAGTCGTGCTAATTTCTCACATTCAAGAAATGCACGAACGAATCCCTGTGCAAATTCAAGTCAATCCTGTCGGAGCAGGTGCAAGCACCATCCAAATCGTATCTTAAAAAAAGCCTGCTTAAAGCAGGCTTTATAATTTTTGATTCTCTAGATCATTACGTCCCGAGTGGACGTAGCGTTAAAATCTGTTCACTACGCCCAAATGGGCCATGGACATCATGCAATACAGAACTACTCAAACCAACACCATCCGTTCCATACTGCTGCACGGTTTCCAGACCTAACCACTGTCCCTGTGGTAAACGGTGCAAATGGATTTGTAGATCCAGATTTGGAAAGCCCCAGCCAAATGGCCAATCCTGACGCGGAACAATACCATTGGCGGTATCAACCATGCCCATTAAACGGACAAAATCAGCAGTCGGCTCACCTTCAACCATGTCATGCTGTGTTCTCAGCCACACAATGCCTTGACCTGCACGGCGCCCATGGCTTCTTGCTTCAATCGACTGAATATATCCCCCCGGCCACTGACGGATACCGTCCCAAATCGGCGCAGTTTCTGGCCCAGTCACATCAGCATCCTCCAAACCTTTCACGGACTGGCTATTTTGCGTCATCATGCGCCAAGTGCGTGCCACAATGCAGGTTTTGCCCTGAGCCCGCATTTCAGATTCAATCAGTTCAATAGTTTTTCCCGGACGAATCACTTGCGTGATTATTTCAAACTCGCCAGCAGGAATTAAGCCCAAAATATCGAGGCTAATGCGCCCGATACGCATATCATGACGTGGTGAAAAACGGTCTAATTCAGCACAAATAATGCCTGTAGCTGGTGCCATGTGTTGCTCATGTGCATTCCATGCACCTTGTGCTAAATTGGTCGAATGGTAATGTGCCGTGACACAGCCTTGCGCATCTACGTCGCGTTGAATCAACTGATAATATGCCGTCATGAACTTCCCTATTTGTCCAAGTGTGAATTACTTCAATATCAAAAACATCCTGATTATTTTGTACTCAACTTTAATGGAAAGTTCAAATTAAAAGGCTCACTTTGAACCCATAGGTTTCATCTATTGTGAAAATTTATCTGCTGTGCTTACACTTTATAAGCCTAGTTTTTGAAAGCAGGCTGAATCTTCTGTCCTATTTTGAATAATCACGTGCGCCAAACAATGCTGTCCCCACGCGAACCATCGTTGAACCCGCAGCAATCGCATCAGTCATATCGCCTGACATCCCCATACTTAATGTATCCCAATCTTCAGGTTTCGCATGCTGTGCTTTGACGTGTTCAAAGAGCATTTTGGCATCAGCAAACGCTTGCGGATTGTTTGGAGCAGGAATCACCATCAGTCCACGTAAGCGTAAATTCGGTAGCGTAGAAATCTGTGCGACCAAATCTGCTACTTCATTCGGCTGACAGCCATCCTTCGTATCTTGCGCGTCAATATTGACTTGTAGGCAAATATTCAAAGGCGCTTGAGTCGCTTCTCGCTGGCTTGATAAACGCTCCGCAATAATCAAACGGTCTACCCCATGCACCCAAGCAAAGTTTGAAGCCAAATGTTTGGTTTTATTGCGCTGTACATGACCAATGAAATGCCATTCAATCTCTAAATCTGCCAAAACCTCAATTTTTTCAAGCGCTTCTTGCAGATAATTTTCACCAAATGAGCGTTGCCCCGTTGTATACATTTCTCTTAGCATTTCAGTAGGATGCGTCTTAGATACAGCCAACAATTCAACCGACTGCTGTGGTCGACCCGCAAGTTGGCAAGCCTGCTCAATTTGCTGCAAGACTTGATTTCGTGCTTCTTGAAGTTTATTCATTGACGGGGTTCTCATTTCATTCATCTTTTTTTGCATTGCCCTGCAACTAAGTGTTGGTTAAGCTGTGGGAAAGCCTTATTATTCTATCAAAATAATTAAGATTTAATTTTTATCTCGGGGATTTTATGGACATTACAGAACTATTGGCCTTTGCTGCCAAAAATAACGCTTCGGATTTACATTTATCTTCTGGTATGCCACCGATGATTCGTGTGGATGGTGAAGTTCGTCGTATCAACCTACCTGCTCTTGAACATAAAGAAGTGCACAAATTGGTTTACGACATCATGAACGATAAACAGCGTCGTGATTACGAAGAAAAATTAGAAACTGACTTTTCATTTGAAGTACCTGGTGTGGCTCGTTTCCGTGTGAACGCATTTAACCAAAACCGTGGTGCTGGTGCCGTTTTCCGTACCATTCCTTCAAAAGTACTAACCATTGAAGATCTTGGCATGGGCCAAATCTTCAAAGATATTTGTGAATATCCACGTGGCATCGTATTGGTGACCGGTCCAACAGGTTCGGGTAAATCAACCACGCTTGCTGCGATGGTTGATTACATTAACGACAACCGTTATGACCATATTTTAACGGTCGAAGACCCGATCGAATTTGTACACGAATCAAAAAAATGCTTGGTCAACCAACGTGAAGTACACCGTGATACGCACGGCTTTAACGAAGCACTTCGTTCCGCACTGCGTGAAGACCCGGATATTATCTTAGTCGGTGAGATGCGTGACCTTGAAACCATTCGTTTGGCGCTGACAGCTGCTGAAACCGGTCACTTGGTCTTCGGTACACTACATACAACCTCTGCCGCAAAAACCATTGACCGTGTGATTGACGTATTCCCTGCTGAAGAAAAAGATATGGTTCGTGCCATGTTATCCGAATCACTTCAAGCCGTAATTTCACAAACCCTACTCAAGAAAAATGGTGGCGGTCGTGTGGCTGCGCATGAAATCATGATCGGTATTCCTGCGATCCGTAACTTGATTCGTGAAAACAAAGTCGCGCAAATGTATTCTGCGATTCAAACGGGTGCTAACTACGGTATGACCACACTCGATCAAAGCTTAAAAAACCTTGTCGCAAAAGGCATTATTAGTACGCAAACTGCACGGACTGCAGCGAAACAACCCGAATCTTTCTTGTAATTTTTTTATTTTTCTGGGGCGATCGTTATGGATTTTAACGGCTTACTTGATTATATGGTGGAGAAAAAAGCATCGGATTTGTTTATTACAGCCGATGTTGAACCCTCGATTAAGATCAATGGGCAAATTTTGCCAATTGGCTCGACTAAGCTACCGGGCCCGACTGTCGGTCAAATCTTACATTCTATTATGTCTGACAAACAGCGTAAGGAATTTGCCGAAACGCGCGAATGTAACTTTGCCATTAGTAATACCAGTAAATCTGCTCGTTTTCGTGTCAGCGCCTTTCAACAACGTGACCAGCCAGGTATGGTGCTGCGTCGTATCGAAACCGTTATTCCAACGATGGATGAGTTGAAATTACCGCCGATTTTAAAAGAATTAGCGATGACCAAGCGTGGCATTATCATTTTCGTAGGTGCAACGGGTACAGGTAAATCAACCTCTTTGGCATCTTTGATTGGCTATCGTAATGAAAATAGCAAAGGTCATATCATTACAATTGAAGACCCGATTGAATTTGTACACCAACACCGAGGCTGTATCATTACCCAACGTGAAGTGGGTATTGATACCGACTCTTTCGAAGTTGCCTTAAAGAATACGCTACGTCAGGCACCTGACGTGATTCTGATTGGTGAGATTCGTTCACGTGAAACCATGGACTATGCGATTGCCTTTGCTGAAACGGGTCACTTGGTTTTTGCTACTCTGCACGCCAACAACGCCAACCAGGCCATCGACCGTATCATTCACTTCTTTGAAGCGGATCGTCATAGTCAACTGTTCATGGACTTGTCTTTGAATTTAAAAGCAATGGTTGCGCAGCAATTGATTCCAACCATTGATGGTAATTCACGTCGTGCTGCCATTGAGATTTTGATCAACTCACCTTTAATTTCAGATTTAATCCGTAAGGGTGAAGTGCACGAAATTAAAGACCTGATGAAGCGTTCTCGTGAACTGGGTATGCAAACCTTTGACCAAGCTTTATATGACCTTTATAAAGCCAAGCAAATTAGCTACAAAGATGCGCTCAAACATGCCGATTCACCGAACGACCTGCGTCTACAAATTAAATTGTCTGAAGAAGGCGGTGAGCATTTACTGCGTGCAAATTCAAATATTACCTTTGATGGTCAACATTAATTTTGCTTAAACGCTTTCGGAAATAAAAAACAGACTTCATATGAAGTCTGTTTTTTATTCATTCTCATCCGCATTGGATTATTTTTTACGATATGCTTCTTGGCATTCAGGCGCATCACAATAGCCATAAAGATTTAATGAGTGACCTGTAAGTTGGAAACCAAATTTTTCTGCCACTTGATGTTGCTCATGCTCAATCACATCATTAGTAAATTCCACCACTTTATTGCAGTTTTGACACACAATATGGTCATGGTGATCTTCTTGCATAATCTCAAAAACAGAATGATTGTTTTCAAAATGATGGCGTTGAATAATACCTGCAGCTTCAAACTGTGTTAACACGCGATACACAGTTGCTAAACCCACATCTTCACCCTGTTCAAGTAAAGTCTTATAAATATCTTCTGCGCTTAAGTGATGTTGTCTTGAATTTTCAAGCAATTCCAATATTTTAATTCGTGGAAGTGTAACTTTAAGTCCAGCTTTACGTAAATCTTGATTTGAAATAGGCATGAAAAAAGGTCTCTCAACAAAATTAAAGTTGGAATATGCAACAAAGTGTAGATGCAGTATGATCTATCCTTGGATCAAATGCATCATAATTAATTTGGGATAGTTTAGCAAAATGCAAAAAATCATGCTGACGTTATTCGTCACTTCATTGCTCGTAGGCTGTTCAACCTTGGGCGTTTATAAAGTTGATATTCCACAAGGTACACCTTTAACTCAAGCACAAGCGGCTAAAATTCAAGTGGGAATGAGCCACCAACAAGTTCGCTTTTTGCTAGGTAGTCCAACTGTTGCCGATCCAATGAATCCGTTACGTTGGGACTACATTTATAAGTATACCCCAGGAACATATGCTAAAAAAGCCAAGATTCCTGCTGCACATGGTCAACACTTAAAAATCTTCTTTGACCAAAACGGTATCGTTCAAAAAATTGAAGGCTTAGAAACCATTCCAGAGTCTCAACCGGGCTTACCAGGTTCTAAAGAAGCGATTTTAACTGCGCCACCACTATAGTCGCTTTAAGATAAAAATAAACCCCTAAATTTAGGGGTTTTTTTTATAAGTACAATTGCTTGAAACGATTGCCTCGACAATAACGGCCGACGGGATTTTTCTTGGCGCGATTACGACGAATATCTTTCGGATTAATGGTTAATGCACGATAGATTTCGACGCGATCACCTGCTTCAAGTAACTGAGATGAATCGCTTACACGCGCCCCGAAGATTCCTAGTGTTAATACTTCTGGTAAATCCACTTGTTTTCGAATGCCACTTTGCACAATAGCATCTTCAACCGTCATACCGGGATTAAAGCTCAGCGGAATTAATATCTGCTGTTCCACGCTCGCATAAGCGACCCATACTTGTAACTGAGCGGTCATTAGAATAACTGCCCAATCACAGCCACCAATGCCAATATTATTGACAAGGGCACTACGATACGTACGGCAATACGCCAAATATTATAAAAGGTTTCATGACTGAAGTTCATTGACTTACGTAGATGACTAATCTTCATAATCCAACCTGCGAAAATCGCATAAATCAGACAAATAATTAAGCCCCAAATCAACAAGGCAATATTAAATACTGGAACAACAGTGCTCAGTGCCCATACAAAAACCGCAACCAATAAAATCGCCCATTGCACCACTACGGCCAATTGGCGTTGTTGTAATTGTTCACGTGCCATTTGAATCAGCAATGCTGAAGCAGCAACCAAACCCACAACCAGTGCTAAAGCAGGTACTTGTGCTTTTGCTGCGAAAAAGGCAAAAGCAATCACTGCCAAGAGTTGAGCGATCCAAATTGGAAATACCGTTTTGCTTGCAATCTCTTGTTGCTTCACGGCTGGCAAACTTGACTGCCAGTACAAGCCCATCCCCAAACCACTTGCTACGAGCGCCAAGACAGTTGCATTGCCCCACTCACTAAATTCGAGTGTAGTCATTTTCCATTCTGGCAATGCCGTTCCCATAACATTCGCCAAGACCACTGCAGCAATCACACCAATAGCGGTCAAAATCACTAAAAATTGGCGTGGTACAAACGACAATGCAAATGCAATGACCGCAAGGACAGCCAAAATAATGCTATAGGCAAAGCCATTAGCTGTAAAAATTGCCACATATTGCGACGCGGCTGAAAGCATGGCACCTGCTAAAAATGGAATAAATACTACGGCAAGCCAACCGACTACACGCCATTTGGGTGAAGCATCCGCATCACGTGTTAGCGAAGACAGTGCTTGAACTGCTGTAATTTTTGAACGTTTTGCTAAAGCAATTTCCAAATAACATAGCGGTAAAGCTAAAATAAGCATTGTACCTAGCCACAACAGCCAGAAATCTAGCTGACGTTCAATTTGAATACCTGTTACCGGTGCTAAAGTTGCAATAATGATAAAAGATAAACAGAACGCCATCAGTGGCGATAACCATTTCGACATCGCATTGTCCTGCATGACAAATTCCTTTGAAAATTCTAGCGCTATTTTGCCTTGCTGTGCCTTGAAAATCAAAAACAAAAAGCAAATCACCTTAAAGGTGATTTGCTGCGCAAATAATATTATTAGATTTTAATTGTTTTTATTTCATTTTTTGAGGTTATGAAAAGAAACGTGCAAACCAATTTTTGCCTTTTTTCTTTTCTTTTTCTTTGATGATACCCATCATATTTTCTTTAACCGCACCGACATAATCAGCATCATCGTGCTGAATATGGTTAATCAGCCATTTTGAAAGCACTTCATGTAATTCATTTTCAATCGCATGCCCCATTTCAAAACGGTCGCGGTAAGATTCAATTTTTTTAATAAATAAATCATGTACGCGTTTATGTGGCACACGATATTTATAACCCGCTTCTTCTTGTAAAGATTCTTCGAAGGTAAAATGTGATTGCGTGTAATCAATAATGTTTTCCAGAATTTGTTTTACACGATCACGATCTGTATTTGCGTCAATGCCATCAATTTCATTGATGTAGTCAAGAATCCGTTTGTGTTGATCGTCAATCACATCGATACCAGTATTGTATTCTGGAACCCATTTCATTTTCATTACGACCACCTATAAATATGAAGGACTTATCACGTAAATTTCATCATATAATTAAAGGACTTAAATAAAAATGAAGTAAAAAGGTTGGTTTTAATTGAAATACTGCTATTTATAATGTAATCAATTGTTTTTATTATGTTATTTTATTTAATCCCGAGTATAAAGCTAAGATATTTTTTAATCAATTCAATATCTTAGAAAATACCCTTAATTCAATAAAGTGTAAGATATTCATTTTTATAATGAATATCTTTCATTCAAAATTAATACTGATCTGCACGCGTGACGCGTTTTAAAGATGGGTCCAGCCGCTCACGTTCTAAACGTTCAACAACCGTCTTTGCAGCACGTATCGGACGGCCATGTTGAAATAAAATCATTTCACCCGGCTCAAATGCTGTCCAAACTTCGTTTTGCGTTAGGGGTTCAGTGGTAATCACGGCAACACGGTCTTCAGGCGTGGTGACTTCACTAAAATCGACTTCAACATCAATATCAATCAACTGTGCAGGTTGAAATGGGAACTCTCGAACCAACCAATGCAGCTTGGTAATCGCATAACTAAATAGCGCCTGCCCATTCGACAAACAAAAATTAAAGGTGCCATGTTCCGCAATTTTCGGAGAGATTTCTAATAACAGGTCAAACACCTGATCGAGTGTTGGTTCGGTATAACCAAAACGTTTCACCATTTGCTCAAGCAAATAGCAAAAGGCCAATTCACTGTCGGTATTGCCGACGGGAGTGAAGCGCCCCGTGAGCTCGGGCTGAAAGCCATGCAGGTCGCCATTATGCGCAAAAATCCACTGTCTGCCCCACAATTCACGACTAAATGGATGTGAGTTTTCAAGATTAATTTTGCCTTGTGTCGCTTTACGAATGTGTGCAATCACATTGCGAGATTTAATCGGGTAGTTTCGGATCAGCTCAGCAATCGGAGACTCTACAGCAGATTGATTGTCGACAAATAAACGACATGCTTTATCTTCAAAAAAAGCGATACCAAAGCCATCACAATGATCTGAGGTAATTCCTGCTCGCTGCGAAAATCCCCGAAACGAAAAAGTAATATCGGTAGGAGTCGCACAATTCATTCCGAGCAGCTGGCACATATCGATCATTTCTGCAGTAAATCTATGATTTCTCTATTGTGCATGACAGTTTTAGTTGTTGTAAATCTAAAATCGGCGCCATTATAAGAGTTTTTATAATCCAACAGGGCAAATACTTTATTTGATCTTTTCAAATGTCACTTAGCCAACTGATAAATAATAAAAAAGCCTCAAAAGAGGCTTTTTTATATCAAAAAATGCTAAGTATCTTAAGCTTTTTTCACATTGGTTCGATTGGTGATTAAAGTCCCCACACCATGATCTGTAAAGATTTCAAGTAATGTTGCATGAGGTACACGACCATCAACAATATGTGCGCTGATTACGCCACCTTTGACTGCATCTAATGCACAGCCAACTTTCGGAATCATGCCGCCATAGATCACGCCAGTTTCAATCAAACGATCGACTTCTTGGGTTGTTAACCCAGTCAGCAGATTTTTATTTTCGTCTAAAACACCCGTGATATTGGTCAATAAAATTAGCTTTTCCGCACCCAATGCTTCCGCCACTTTACCTGCAACCAAGTCAGCATTGATGTTATAGGTATTGCCGTCTTCGTCTACACCTAATGGTGCAATCACAGGAATAAAATCGCTTTGGGTAAACATTTCAAGTACGTCAGTTTTCACACCAACCACTTCGCCAACTAGACCTAAATCAATCTGTTTTACTGAACCATCTTCGGCAGTTTTTTCCATCAATAATTTTTGCGCACGGATCAAATTACCATCTTTACCCGTTAAACCAATTGCACGGCCACCGTGTTTATTGATTAAGTTCACAATCGATTTGTTCACGCTGCCGCCCAAGACCATCTCGACAACTTCCATCGTTGCAGGATCAGTCACGCGCATACCGTCGATACGATCAGACTCACGGCCTAATTGTTTGAGGAATGAATCCACTTGTGGACCACCGCCATGTACCACAATCGGGTTTAGACCAACCGTTTTCAGCAATACGATATCACGTGCAAATGAACTCTCAAGCTCAGGATCGGTCATGGCATTACCACCATACTTCACTACCAGCGTCTTACCCGCAAAACGTTGAATATACGGCAAAGCTTCCGTCAGGATTTGTGCTTTGTCGATGCCAGTATGTTGATGTGGCATTTGCCTCTCCTTATTGAGCATCTGGAATGTCATGAGCAATGTCTGGATAGTGCTCAACTAACATGGAAACAAACAGATCTCGTATTTCTTTTAAGCGTGCTGATGAGTTGGCATCAAAGCGTAAAGTGAAATACTCACCTGTATTCGATGCTCGAATGATGCCAAATCCATCATCAAAATCAAGGCGTATTCCATCAATTTTACTGATTTGTGCCGGAATTCGCGCAGAATTGGCTTCAACCTGCTTTAAAACTTCCGCTGGATCATGCTGATGCGTACTGACATATAAATCTTCGGTACTAAAGCGCTCCGGATATTTCGCCAAAGCTTCTGACAATGTCAGTTCTTGAGCCTGAATATATTCTATAACTCTTAGTGCAGCATATAGACCATCGTCATAACCGCCGCCGCGGCCGTCATTAAAAACATAATGCCCTGCGTACTCTCCGCCAAAAACCGCTTTGCCTTTAGATTGGGAAATATATTTTCGCAAGAAACTACTGCCCGTTCGAATCATGACAGGCTGCGCATCTAAATCGCACACGGTATCTCGAATCATTGTTGAACATTTCACATCAAATACCACTTCTGCATGTGGTTTTTGAGTCAAACAAATTTCAGCAAATAAACACAATAATCGATCTGCAGAAACCACTTTGCCAGATTCATCAATCAGCACTAAACGATCACCATCACCATCTAAAGCAATGCCAATATCGGCTTGTTGTTGCTTTATAGCTTGGCGAAGGTGAGTTAAATGTTTGAGCTGTGATGGATCTGGAGCATGATCAGGGAAATGTCCATCGGCTTGGCAACGTAATGCCAAAACTTCACAGCCTAATTTATTTAATAATAAGGCTGCACAATGCCCAGCTGAACCATGCATGCCATCGATCACAACTTTAAGTGGTTGCTGTAAATGAATGTCATCTAAAATAAATTTCTGATAGGCCAAACAATATTCAGGCTTGATTTCGTGTGGCTCAATTTCAGTCATCAAATGCACACGTTCCGATGAAAAACAATTTCGTGCTTCGACTGCAACGTGTTGAATCATCTCTGGACAAGGTGGCTCACCTTTGATAATCCACTTGATACCATTATCTGATTTTGGATTATGGCTCGCCGTCACCATAATGCCATTGCCTTGAAATTGTCCCGCAATAAAATACAACATCGGGCTTGAGCAGCAGCCAATAATTTCCGCTTCAAGGCCAGCCTCATGGCAGACTTTTTGAATTATTTTTGCATAGGTTGGACTGGTTAAACGCGCATCATAGCCAATGGCAAGTCTCTTTTGCCCTACATCTAAATATTGTTTGACTAAGCCACAAGCAATTGACTGAACTAAATCAGCATTTAAGAGCGATATTTTCCCGCGAATGTCATATGCACGAAAAATATGTTGCGGAAAGTGACTAAACAGTGAACCCATACTATGTTCTTCTAATTACATCTTTATTAATTAAAAAATCTAAAATTCTATTGAGAATTTAAGCTTTTAATTAAAGGATAAAATCCTGAAAAAAAGTGTAGCTTTTTTATAACAAATTTAATTAACAATCAATTAATAATATTTAAATACTGATCTAAAAATTACACTCACATTTATCCAATAATTTATTTTTAAAATTAAATCAATACCTTACATTAATAAAAATATCAATTTATCATTTAGTCTTAAATATTTTACTTTTCAAATATTTTTGATTATTTATTTAAATGTGTATAAATATAGTAAATCGATCAAATTTAAACCAACACACAAAATTCTAATTATTCTTTACCCTCACCCCCTAAAATATAAACCAAGTAAACTCATCAGAATTAAAAATCCTAATAAGATCCAAAATACTCTAAATATAGATTTGAATTTGAATAAATTAAAATTTAAATAAAATGATATAAATAAAAACCATCACGAGGATGGTTTTTTATTCGCTACTTGATTGTAGGCATTTACTTGTCAACACACTGGAGCAAAAGTCTCGCGCTGATTAGTTTTTACCTGTATGACCAAAACCGCCTGCACCACGTTCAGTGGCTTCAAACTCATCTACAATATCAAACTGAGCTTGTACAACTGGCACTAAAACATATTGTGCTAAACGCTCACCCGGCTCTAGGCTAAATGCAGTTTGGCTACGGTTCCAAACAGATACCATCAATTCACCTTGGTAATCTGAATCAATCAAACCAACCAAGTTACCCAACACGATTCCGTGTTTATGACCTAAGCCTGAACGTGGCAGAATTAAACCTGCATACTGCGTATCTTCGATATAAATCGATAGGCCTGTTTTTACCAGAACAGTTTGACCCGGTTCAATCACGGTGGTTTCTTCTACACATGCACGTAGATCTAGACCTGCCGAACCTGCTGTTGCATAAGTTGGCATTGGCCATTCCGTACCTAAACGTGTGTCGAGAACTTTAACTTGAACTTTCATGGTTCATTCCTGTTTCAATAAAACGAATTTCAAAAAATAAATAAAATATTCCACGCTTTAAGCTTTAACGCTTAATCAGCGCGCGTAAATTTTCTAAATAATGCTGTGCTTGCTGTTTAGGATCGATATCCCCTGCCAGCTTTTTCTTGCGCCCTAACCACTCCAATTCATCTTGTGGCAGTTCGTCCAAGAAACGGCTTGGTGTCATTTGTCGCATTTGACCACCGGCTTTACGCTGCTCTGCAAGAGTCATGGTTAAACCTTGACGTGCACGAGTAATCCCCACATACATCAGTCGACGTTCTTCCTCAACCGTGTCGGCAGCAATGGAGTTTTTATGCGGTAGAATTTCTTCTTCCAGACCAATCAAATAAACGAATGGAAATTCCAGACCTTTCGACGCATGAAGTGTTAACAAATTGACTTTATCGGTGTCTTCTTCTTCTTGTTGCTGTTCTAACATATCGAGCAGCACCATTTTACGAATCACACTTTCAATGTTCTTTTCATCTACATCTTCAGCGCGGTTTATCAAACTTTGAATACTGCTATATAGCACTTCAATATTATCCAGTTTGGTTTTTTCCTGTGCAGGTGTAGCTGCAGATTCTTTAACATAGTCGATATAACCTGCTTCAATCATCATGCGACGAATGATCGGAACAGGTTCATCATCTTCTAATAATTCACGAGTAAAGGTCGAAATAAAGTCCGCAAATTCGGCCAATTGGGTTGTGGCTTTTTTCGGAATCGCCATGCTTAAGCGCTGGTCACCTGCTGCACTGAGTAAGGATAAATTACTTTCCTGCGCAAATAAGCCAAGCTTTTCCAAAGTCACAGGACCAATCGCACGTTTTGGCGTATTGATAATTCGTAAAAATGCACTGTCATCTTCAGGGTTGATGATCAAACGTAAGTAGCTCATCAAGTCCTTAATTTCAGCACGAGCGAAGAAAGACTGACCACCCGATAATTTATACGGGATCTGCATTTGGCGTAGCTGTGTCTCTAGAGCACGCGCTTGGAAATTACCACGGTATAAAATGGCGTAGTCTTTCCAATTTTTACCGTTCATCAGCTTGTGTGTAATCAAGTCTTTTACGACGCGTTCTGATTCATCATCGTCATTACGACAAGTAATCACGCGGATCACTTCACCATGGCCTTTATCTGACCAAAGCTTTTTATCGAAAATATGTGGGTTATTGCCAATAACTGTATTGGCAGCTTTTAAAATACGACTGGTCGAGCGATAGTTTTGCTCAAGCTTAATCACTTTCAGATTACGGAAATCTTCCTTCAATAAAGCCATATTCTCAGGCTTAGCACCACGCCATGCATAAATCGATTGGTCATCATCACCTACCGCGGTGAACTGTCCCATGACACCCACGAGTAATTTCACCAAAATATATTGCGCGGTGTTGGTATCTTGATATTCGTCGACCAATAAATAGCGGATTCGATTCTGCCAACGATCACGCACTTCTGCATTTTCTTGTAATAAGCGCGTCGGCATGACAATCAAATCATCAAAATCCACAGCATTGTAGGCACGTAAATTACGCTCATACAGTTGATACAGATGTGCAAACTGAACGTCTTCTGCTGTTTCACAGGTGGTATGCGCTTGCTCAGGTGGAATCAGATCGTTTTTCCAATCTGAAATCATTTTCATGGCTTTGGCAATCAGCTCTTTACTTTCTGCACCGGATAAATTGTCGCGATGCATTAAGTCCATCAAAATGCGTTTGCAGTCATCTGCATCTAAAATTGAAAAGTTATTTTTTAGCGGTGTATTTTTTAATTCCAAACGGAGCATGTTTAGCCCGAAGTTATGGAATGTAGAAACCGACAGCCCTTTTGCCTCTTCACGGCTCATCAGCTTCGTCACACGCTCTTTCATTTCACGCGCAGCTTTGTTGGTAAAGGTCATCGCGGTGATACGGTGCGCAGGAATACCACAATGCTTCACCAAGTAGGCAATTTTACGGGTAATCACCGATGTTTTGCCTGAACCTGCCCCTGCAAGTACTAACAAGGGTCCTTGAGTGTATTTCATTGCTTCAAGTTGCTTGTCGTTCAACTGACTTGCCAGTGACATAGTCTTTCCTCTTATTAATTCGAGGATGATTATAGTCATCTGAAACGATCTTGCCTAATGCAAAATGTATTTTATCGGTCATTAAAAATGCCATAAAAAAAGCCACCCGAGGGTGGCCTTTCGTTTCGAACTAAAACTTATTTAGTTTCGTAAACTGAGATTTCTACGCGACGGTTTTGTTCACGACCTGCAGCAGTTGAGTTATCCGCTACTGGAGAAGTTGAACCGTAACCACGTGCAGTAATACGAGTTGAAGAAATACCTTGAGACGCTAGGTAGTTTTTCACTGAGTTTGCACGGTTTTGAGAAAGTGGGTTGTTGATCGCATCAGTACCAGTGTTATCTGTGTGACCGTGTACAACGATTGCAAGTTTGTTTGCAGTACCGTCTTCACGCAATACTTTAGCAACATCATTCAATGCAGATTGGAACTGAGATTGAATAGTTGAAGAGTTAGTTGCGAAAGTTACTGATGGCATAACAAGGTTGATCGAACCATCTGGATTACGACCTACGTCAACACCAGTACCAGCCAATTCTTGTTTAAGACGTTTTTCTTTCTTATCAAGAAGAAGACCTGCACCACCACCAACTACAGCACCAATTGCAGCTGCTTGACCCATTTTGTCTTTATCAGCATTAGAATAAGCAATACCAGCGCCTAAAAGAGCACCTAGACCAGTACCGATTGCTGCTTTGTCATATTCCATGTTTTGACAACCAGTAAGTGCCATTGCCCCAACTACTGCCGAAATTACTAGTGCACGCATTGCATGCCTCCTTCTTTGTGTTTTGTTGTATGGTTGAAATGATGAAGTAAAACAAATGGCTGAACCATTGATTTTTTGTTAATAATAAAACGTTTAGTTACAATTTGTAATATGAATACGAGATTTATTTGTTAATTCCATCACAATTTCTTCACAGTTCTGCAGATGCCCTTTTTTATTTAATCAACTCGAACTATATTTACTAGAATCAATCATTATTTGGACAATTTCCGCTAGGACTTTTTATATGTCATCTCAAACAAATAAGCAACCGACACTAAAAAAAATTAGCAAAGGACTTACCGTCGGTTCTGTTATGACAGGCAGTACTTTTTTCCATGGTCCTCCTGTTTTAGCCCTTGGTCTAATCAAACTCTTTAAAAAATCAAAAAAGGTTGATGAAACCAACATAAAAATTACCAACAGTTGGCTCACGGTCAATAACTGGTTAATTGATCACGTTTTACCCAACACAAAATGGGATATCACCATCGATGAAGGCCTCGACTTAAATTTGCATGGTCGCTATCTCATGACCTGTAACCATCAGAGTTGGGTCGATACGACAGTCAACCAATATTTTGGTTTAACTCGTATGCCACTGACGCGTTTCTTTACCAAATGGGAACTCATTTTCATTCCATTTGTTGGACAAGCTTTTAAAATTTTAGGCTTCCCAATGATGAAACGACACAGCAAAGAACAAATCGCGAAAAATCCTGAACTTAAATATCGAGATATGGAAGAAGCGCGTAAATCTTGTGAACAGTTATTGAGCCAGCCTTTTACCCTGCTGAACTATTTGGAAGGCACTCGCTTTACCCCTGAAAAACATGCGCAACAGCAATCACCGTATCAAAACCTTCTTAAGCCGAAAGCGGGTGGTTTAGCACTGGCACTCAATATTTTAGGGGATCAAGTTGATGCTCTCGTAGATATGACCATCGTCTATCCAAATGGTGCACCAGGTTATGGCGAATTTTGGCTCGGTGAAGTTCCGCGTATCGCCGTGGATTTACGTAAAATTGAAATTCCAACGTGGGTGCATGGCGGAAACTATGAAGATGATGCAGAATTCCGTGAAAAATTTCAGCATTGGGTAGATGAGCTGTGGACGGAGAAAGACCAACTCATTACTCGTATGAAAGCTAAATACTCAGTTACTGAATAATTAAGAAGAAGTTTTATGTCGCAGAACAGCATGCCGCAAAACAAGAAATCTAAATATCATCATGTCAATCCAAACAGTTGGTCATTCAAACTGTTTTTGATTTATGACATTTTCATGGTGTTTATTATTGTTTTTAACTTGTTCTGCCTGTGCATGAACTTTTTCCTCATGAGCAATCTTGGCAGTTGGTTCTTTAACAGTATCCACCTGCCCGATGTGCTGAGTTTTTACCGTGAACATTTACATCCATGGGTGATTACTACCGAAGCGTGGTTCATTATCTTTTTGATTGTAGAATTGTTGGTACGTTGGGCGATTGCTATCATCAACAAGCACCATCAACGTTGGTTCTTCTTCCCGTTTATTCATTGGTACGAAATTTTAGCCATTGTGCCGCATTTACGTTTCCTGCGTTTATTTCGTGCGGGCGTGATTGCGTATCGACTATATGAAATGGGTTATCAGATCGTGCCATCGGCATGGCAAAAGAAAGCTTTGTTTTATTATCGTGTGGTGATGGAAGAACTGTCTGATCGAGTAGTACTTACCGTGTTAGATGGTGTTAAGCATGAGCTCAATACCAGTACAACCCATAAAGACCTAATTAGTAATCTTGTGCAGCATCACCGTGAGATGTTCACCCAAGTTTTAGCTGAGATTTTGCAAGAAAATTTAAGCAAAGAGCTACGTACTGAACGTGAATTGATCGCCAAAAATGTCGGACAAATCGTCAGTCAGGCCATCGAAGACACTCCAGAACTCACGCAGCTATTGCGCTTAGTGCCAATCGTTGGCAGCCGCATTGAACAGCAGATTCAAAGTATCGGGCAACGTTTAGGTGAAAATATTACCCAAGGTTTAATTTCCCCATTGGCTTATCCCAATACATCGACGGCTCAAAAACCCAATCTATATTTAGACATTTCACAGCGTGTTAGCCGTATTGAAATCGAAAATAATGTCCAGCTGGATGAGTTGGTTCGCTCTGCGGTTTTTGAAAGTCTAGAGGCTATTCGTAAGCAAGTGAAAGTAAAACAGTGGCAGCAGATTATGCAGGAACAGGACCAAGCTACAGAATAAACACTTAGTCAAAAATAATTGCGAACTCCGCTAGAGTATTCATGCAAATTGTTCTAGGATTTGCTCTATTTACAACATAACTACTTCGGCACAAAAGTAATAGTTAGAAGTCTCAAGGATTCAATATGGCTGATATACGGATAAAAGGCAAAATGGTCAATGCGATTCGCATTCACCTCGATACCAATGATCATGATGCGATCCGCCAGCAACTTACTCCAATGTTCCAAAAGGCTTTTCCACCCGGAACATTAGCCGTGATTGAAAGTACGGTTGATCAAGAACTAATTGCACTGATTCAACTACTTATTAGTATTGAAATTCAACCGATTGGTGTCACTGAAGGTCCGCTATCGGACCAAGCACGTGCTATCCAATTTCCCGTAGTTCCTGCGGATCGCAAACTACAACAAGTTAAACCGACACGCGAACAAGTGGTTGAAGAACCCGCGCCTGCAGAAGAAAAAACCGAAGATAAAATTGCTGCAGTCGAAGTACCGACCATTCGTCATGCTACGTCGTATCACAATGAAATCTTGCGTACAGGTCAATGTTTAGTCCAAGACCATGGCGATATCATTATTAATGCTGGTATTAATAGCGGTTCAGAAGTAATTGCTTCAGGAAATATACATATTTATGGTAGTGCTCGTGGTAGAGTCATTGCCGGAGCTGGTGGGAACACGGCTGCACGTATTTTCTGCCATTCATTAGAAGCTGAATTGGTTTCAATTGCAGGGACTTACTGTGTCGCTGATGACATTCCACCTCATGTGGTCAAACAGCCAGTACATATTTATTTGAATGACCAGCAAGAGCTAGTATTTGAAGCTTTGCAATTTTAATGTATAAATAATCACCAAACCCCTAATTAAAAAAGGGGATTTAAACCATAACAGGAGTGGATTCGGTGGCGAAAATTGTTGTCGTAACATCAGGTAAAGGTGGCGTAGGTAAAACAACTACAAGCGCATCTTTTGCAACAGGTTTAGCCCTTCGCGGCCACAAAACTGTTGTGATCGACTTTGATGTGGGTTTACGTAACCTTGACTTGATCATGGGCTGTGAACGCCGCGTTGTATATGACTTTGTAAACGTATTGAATAACGAAGCTCGATTACAACAAGCGCTTATTCGCGATAAAGATATTGAAAATCTCTATATTTTGCCAGCATCTCAAACACGTGATAAAGACGCGTTAACAGATGAAGGTGTAGCTCGTGTAATGGACGAACTTTCTCAAGAGTTTGATTACATTATTTGTGACTCACCTGCGGGTATCGAACGTGGTGCAATTTTAGCAATGTATCATGCTGATGAAGCGATCATTGTGACGAACCCAGAAATTTCTTCGGTACGTGACTCTGACCGTATTATTGGTATGCTCGACAGCAAAACCAAAAAAGTAGAACAAAACGAAGGTCGTATCCGTAAGCATCTCTGTATTACACGTTTCAATCCAGAACGTGCGGATAAACAAGAGATGTTGACGATTGATGACATTTCAAAAGATATTTTACGCGTACCGACTTTAGGTGTTATTCCTGAATGTAAAAGCGTTTTACAAGCATCGAACGAAGGTAAACCAGTGATTCTGTTTACAGAAGAAGCGGCTGGCCAAGCGTATGATGACCTTGTTGCACGTTTCCTTGGTGAAGAGCGCCCTTACCGTCATATTACGGTAAAACCTAAGGGTTGGTTAGCACGTCTATTTGGAGCGTAATCATGGCAGGATTCTGGAGCAAACTTTTTAGCAGCGACGAGAAACCGTCAAGCGCACAAACGGCAAAAGACCGTTTAAAAGTCATCGTGGCATCTGAAAATGGTTTAGGTAAACGCCTCAGCCAAGATAAGATTGACATGATGAAAAAAGAAATCATGCAAGTAGTAAACCGCTATGTTCGTGGTGTAGATGAGCAACATATTCAAATGTCTGTTCGTTCTGAAGCGAATATTGAAATGCTTGAAATGAATATCAATTTGCCTGAAGAACGTTAATCTGAATTCTGATTAGCCAAGTAAATTGAATCAAGGCAAAATGTGAGGCTGGATCAGTAAAGCGCTGCTTTACCCAGCCACAAGACGAGAAGCTTTGCTTCGAGTGGGCTGGATTAGTTTTATTCCTGTGTTAGATCAAAAGCTTTGCTTCGAGTAAACGGGATAAAAAAATAACTTTTGATCCAACCATAAAATGAGTCGCTTAACTTAGAGATGGCGAATAAAACCATTTTACTTGCGTACTCATTTTTGCCTTTTTGTATTTTATACCAGCAAGGAGATTGCGATGGCATTATCTCAGCCAGCAACGTTCAACGAAGAATGGTCAGATGAGCGTGTTTTTGCCTACCTTACTCAGCTTCCTCCTGAAGGAGTGAATGGCGACTTTCACGTGCTTTACCATGCTTTCAAACATATGCGTCCAAATGACTATGAGCGTCTTTTGACTCAATTCGTTGCCGATGGCCGTGATGTGAACGCAACTAATCCTGAAGGTCAGCGTATTCATGACGTGATTGCTCAATATCCACGTCAAAGCGCAGGTTTCCTCGAAGTATTGGCAAAATTTGCTTAATTTCGAGTAACAAAAAAAAGCCCGCATCATGCGGGCCTTTTTTTATCTTATTTAAAATCAGTGTTATTGTATTTCAGCATGATTAATGCACGATCAACATGAGCAATGGAAACATCAAGCCAAAACCAATGGTTTGTACACTAATAATGGCCGCCATCAGTTGTGAATCACCTTGATAATAGCGTGTCAAAATATAAGACGATGATGCAGTCGGCAAAGCAAAAAAGACCACTAAAATCATTCGCTCAAAATCAGTCAGCCCCATCCAAGTACTCAATAGATAAGCAATACATGGCATTAACATGAGACGCCCTATCGTATTTAAACTTAAACGACGTAGATCGGCACGCATTTGCTGAAACTGTAATGCTGCCCCAACAGAAAGTAGTCCGAGCGGTAAACTCATGGCTGCCAATATTTTTAATAATTCAGGTAAGCCATGAAACAGACTCAAGCCTGATAAATTAAACAACACCCCTACAACACAGCCTAAAATTAAGGGATTTTTTGCGATGGACTGACAGGTCTGCCCCAATTGCTTCACACTTAAATTTGAAAACGCCAAGACTGAAATAATATTGACTAAGGGCACTGCAACGGCAATTAACATGGCAAACATCTGCATGCCTGTGGAGCCAAATAAAGCGCCCATAAGGGATAAACCAATATAGGTATTAAAACGAATATGACTTTGGATATACACGCCAAAACGCTGCACGGGGATATGCATAAACTGCTTGATCCCCCACAACACTATGCTGATCAAACAGGTGCCCGCAACCAGTACTGTCAACATTCGTGAAACAGTGTTCATATCCAATTGCACGGCTGATACATTCAAAAATAGCAGCACAGGAAATAAAACGTAGTAATTGAGTTTTTCTGAATTTGCCCAAAATTCATCCTGAACAAATTGTGTGTATTTAAGCACATAGCCCATCGCGATTAATGCAACGAGGGGAAACAATGCGACGACGATATTCATGCTGTACGCCTTGAAATAAAGTAGCTATTTCATCTTTAACCATTTATGTAGCACAATATAATCCTCATCTAGACTCATAACAAAATGAGTAATTACTCATGGCAATGACATTTTCTCAGCTTGAAATCTTTATTAAAGTCGCAGAACAACAAAGCTTTACTCTCGCTGCTCGACAGCTGGGAATTACTCAGTCAGCTGTCTCTCATGCCCTAAAGTGTTTAGAACAACATTGGAATGTCAGCTTATTTAGCCGTGAACAAGGCGAAATTAGCCTGACTCATATTGGTCAGCAGTTATTACTGCATGCTAAAGAAGTCATCAATACCGCACAAATCATGCAACAAGAAGTGCATGCCGCACATGGTATTCAACAAGGAACTTTAAGAATTGGTTCTTTTGGCTCCTCTAGCTCAATCCACCTTTTACCTGAACTTTTAAAAGCCTATCGTGAACGCTATCCACATATTGAAATTTTTGTCGAGGAAGGCACCGATGCGGAAGTATCTCAGTGGATTGCGGAGCGACAAGTTGATGTCGGTTTTGCTGTTCTTCCAAAATCTCAACTGGTCACATTCCCACTGATAAAAGACATCTTTATTGCGCTCATTCCGGATTCATTTGAAGTCGCGCAACAAGCTAAACTGAATATTCAAGATATTCAAAACTACCCTTTTATTATGACCCGTGCAGGTAGTCAGTCTCATGTGGAAAAGTTACTGCAACAACATCAAATTCAACCCAAAATCACCTATCAAATGTCGCAACTTTTAACCATTTTAAATATGGTGAATTTACAAGAAGGTATCGCTATCGTTGCAGATATGGCTATGCCCAAAGAATTATTAGCTTTACATCCGCATGTGGTGAAACGTCCACTTTCACCTAATACGCAACGGCAGATTGGACTCGCGGTAAAAAATCAAAAACTCATGAGCCCTGCCTGCAAAGCCTTTATCGAAATTGCCCAGTGCATGTTCTACCAAGATGAGTTCTTAATCTAAAAATAAAAAAACCTGCCGAAGCAGGTTTTTTGTTTTAGAACTTAGACCAAGATATCTCGTTTACCATTTGGCCCCATACTACTTACGATACCATTTTCTTCCATTTGGTCGATGATACGTGCAGCACGGTTATAACCGAGGCTAAATTTACGTTGCAGCGAAGAAGTAGAAGCTTTACGAGTTTCCAAAACGAAACTAACACATTGATCATACAACGCATCACGGTCTGATCCACCATCACCATCTTCAAAACCGCGAGATGTCGGCTCTTCATCATAAGGCGTTAGGATTTCATCGACATAATTCGGTTCACCGCGCTCACGCCATGCATCACAAATACGGTTCACTTCATCGTCTGAAATAAACGCGCCATGTACTCGTTCAGGCTCAATTTTACCCGGTCCGAGGAACAACATATCACCATGACCCAGTAAGTCTTCCGCACCACCAGCATCTAAGATAGTACGTGAATCCAGTTTACTGTTAACACGTAGCGCAGCACGCGTTGGAATATTGGCTTTGATCAAACCTGTGACCACATCTACGGTTGGACGCTGCGTCGCCAACAGCAAATGAATCCCTGCTGCACGTGATTTTTGTGCAAGACGGGTAATCATTTCTTCAGCTTTTTTACCCACTTGCATGATCATGTCAGCAAATTCGTCGGCAACAATTACGATCAACGGCATAGGCTGTAAACGTGGCGCACGACTTTGCGTTGCTGAGTCATCTGGCTTCCAAGTTGGATCGATGAGATCTTCCCCGTTGGCCATTGCTTCTTCAATTTTGCGGTTAAAGTCAGTTAGCTTACGCACTTTCATCAAAGACATCAGCTTATAACGACGCTCCATTTCATTCACACACCAGTTCAATGCACTCACCGCATCTTTCATGTCGGTTACAACAGGCGTTAATAAATGTGGAATATCGTTATAGTTGGCAAGTTCCAACTGTTTCGGGTCAATCATGATGAGTCGCAGTTGCTCAGGTGTATATTTCAACAACATCGACAACAACATGGCATTAACTGCGACTGACTTACCAGAACCCGTGGTACCTGCCACCAACATATGCGGTGCTTTCGCCAAATCTGCCAAGACAGGATTACCCGAAATATCTTTACCCATCGCCATACTAAGTAAGGCATTTGGATCACGGTATGCAGGTGTTTCTAACAGTTCAATAAGACGAACCATTTCACGTGAACTATTTGGGACTTCAATCCCGATATACGGTTTACCCGGAATGACTTCCACCACACGCACAGAAGCCATAGACATTGAGCGTGCCAAGTCACGTGAAATATTGGTCACTTTCGATGCTTTTACACCGGGTGCCAAATCTAGTTCAAAACGTGTCACGACAGGGCCCGGCTGTGCTTCTACAACTTTAGCTTTGACATTAAACTCTTGCAGCTTAATTTCTAAAAGTTCAGACAAGCGAGACAATTGCTCTGCGGTAAAATTAACTTTCTTATTCGGATCTACAGGATCTAATATTTCCAAGCCCGGCAAAGTCGGTAAATCCAAACGTTTTTGTGCCACTTGCATCGCACGAGACATTGGACGACCAGAGGCATCGGTTAAAGGCGCATCAAAGTCAAAATCATCTTCGAGATCTAAATCGATGTCTTCAGGCTTACCTGCTGTTTCTTGCCACACTTCACGGAAAGCATCTTTATTCGAGCTGATTAAGGCTTTTTCATCGTCAGATACAAAAGTCTGTGGCTGCGTATTAATTTCAGCACGAACCAAAGGCGTAGATTGCGCATAACTACTGGTTGTACGAACCGGTTGTGACTGTTCCATTGCTCGCTCTGCTTCTTCAACCAGCAAATCATCGAGATCATTAAATTCAGCTTCAGCACTGATATTTTTCGGTGTGGTGAGCGTTGTCGTTTGTGCAGCTGCCACACCTAATTCTACAACGGTTGCAGCAGCACCTGTAGCAAATTCATTTGAATGCGTTGCTAGACTTTCATTTTGCGATGTATTAAATGGGCTATGCACATCCGTCGCTGTTTTACCATTCGGGACAGCCGCTAACAGCTCATCGAAGATTTCATCATCATCCCAATCCACTGATTTTTTAGCAGGTTGCACCGCTTCTGTCGGAGAAGTCGAATGCACATCCGCTGCTTTGTTGAAATATTCAGTTTGATTGGCAGGCTGCTCTTCTTCTGCAGCTTTCAGTAAAGCATCAATATCTTGTTTGTGCCGTTGGTCATCATTTGAATGCAAGGCACGCCAAACCTCTCCCGTCGCAACAACACGTTGTTGATCTTGCTCAAGCTGACGCACTTTCGCCAAAGTATGTTCAAAATCTTCATCGGATGGTGTAGCAGTCTCCGGCGAATTTACCGTAGATAAAAGCTGTGCATTGCCTTCTTTGTCTGCCCATTCTTTATCAGCAATATCATCAAATAAACGCTCAGCAACACGATCGCGTACTACAGGGTCAACCTCTACAGCATGATGTTCATGGGCGGGTGTAACTGGTGCAACCACTTTTGATGCATGCGCAGCAGCACTCTCTTTTTTAGTCGTTGGTACTGTACGGTCAAATGCGGTGTCGCCTTCAGGCACATTGCGATAGAACAAATCTTGCAGATAAGCTGGTGTCGATTTCATGGTTGCCCATGTCTTATTCCACTTGATGCCAAAGGCCAAAGTGAACAACATGATCCAAAATGCAATAAGAAATATTGCTGCACCATAGACCGTTAAAATTTGTTCAAGACTTTGACCCAGTTCATAACCAATAATCCCGCCCGATGCATTTTCTAAGGTATCTTCGGGAACATTCCAAAACAGGAAAAGTAAACTTGAAGTTGCCAGTAAAATAAAGAACTGAGCGGCATAGCGAAATGGACGGTTTAGAAAACTACGTGGCCACCACACTTGAATTGCTTCGAGAAATAAATAGACAGGTATCAGCAAACTTGCCCAACCTAAAAATCCATAGAGTAAGTCAGCTATCCATGCGCCTGCGACGCCGCTGGCATTTGAAACTTGCTGAGTATCACTGGATAAATGCATCCATCCCGGATCAAATGGCGTATATGTGACTGTTGCAAGGAACAGATATATCCCAAATGAAACAAGGAATAATGTCATTATTAAGCGCTGTGCATATGCACCCGACACCGCTGTCATATACGTTCCTGTAACCAATTCTTCATGAATGTTTTTGTCATTACCCACAACAAAAATGGGCTGAATCTAAACCTGTTATTATGCACCTGTTCAATAAAAAAGATGCAAGATAATTTAAGTATAGTTGTTAACTTTATTGTATATAGCTCAAAACGATTTCGATGATCAATAATATCGACTTTAATCTCACACAATCGTTTCAAACTTTGACGTATAATTCCACAAATTATCATATAAAAAAAGGATTCTACGGATGAGCGCTCGTCACTCACGTCTAATTATTTTAGGTTCTGGTCCTGCAGGTTATAGCGCTGCGGTATACGCTGCCCGTGCGAACCTGAAACCGACACTCATCGCAGGTATTCAATTAGGCGGTCAATTGACTACGACAACAGAAGTAGACAACTGGCCAGGTGGTGCAGAAGGTTTAACAGGCCCTGCCCTAATGGAACAAATGCAAGCGCATGCTGAACGTTTTGGCACAGAAATTGTGTATGACCATATCAACGAAGTAGATCTCAATGTTCGTCCGTTCGTGCTTAAAGGCGATATGGAAGAGTTTACTTGTGATGCGTTGATTATTTGTACAGGTGCAACTGCACAATATTTAGGTCTCGAATCTGAAGCTGCATTTATGGGTCAAGGCGTGAGCGCATGTGCAACATGTGACGGCTTCTTCTACAAAAACCAAAAAGTTATGGTTGTCGGCGGCGGTAATACTGCTGTGGAAGAAGCGCTGTATCTTTCAAATATTGCATCGCATGTCACTCTAGTACACCGTCGTGATACTTTACGTTCAGAGAAAATTCTGCAAGATCATCTTTTTGCAAAAGAAAAAGAAGGTAAAATCAGTATTATCTGGAATCACCAAGTAGATGAAGTCATTGGCGATAACACCGGTGTGACTTCTGTACGTATTAAATCTACGCAAGATGATTCAACTCAAAACGTTGATGTCACTGGTATGTTTGTGGCGATTGGTCACAAACCAAATAGCGGTATTTTTGAAGGTCAATTGAACTTACGTGATGGCTACATCCAAGTTCAAAGTGGCACCGCAGGCAACGCAACACAAACGTCTATTCCAGGCGTATTTGCTGCGGGTGATATTGCCGATAGTATCTACCGTCAAGCGATTACTTCTGCAGGTTCAGGCTGTATGGCTGCACTCGATGCTGAAAAATACCTTGATGCACTCGGCGAATAATCTTTTGCTTAAGTCATTTGCTTAGCTAAATAGTTTTAAAAATTAGCCGACCTGATGGTCGGCTTTTTTATGTATGATAAATATCCGTGTACCTCAATAAGAAGCTTGGCATGCCGATACTCCCTCCTTCTGAATTTACTTTCCCCGATCCTGTTGAATGCGATCCTGATGGTGAAGGCTTAATTTGCATCGGTGCTGACCTCTCCCCTTCCACACTGTTTGAAGCCTATAGTCACGGTCTTTTCCCATGGTTCAGTGAAGGTGATCCAATTTGTTGGTGGTGTCCTGAACCCCGCTGCATTATTCGACCGCAGGACTATCATCCAAGCAAATCGTTATTACGCAGCATGAAAAAAATGGACTATAAGATCACCATTAATCATGCGTTTGAAACTGTAATTCGCTCATGTTCTTTGCCGCGTAGTTATGCCAATGAAACATGGATTTCAGAAGATATTATTCAGGGATATTCTGCGCTGTTTGACGCAGGCTATGCTTATAGCATTGAAGTTTGGGAAAATGAGACTGTTGTCGGTGGCCTCTATGGTGTCAATATTGGCCATGGCTGCTTTGGCGAGTCTATGTTTAGTACACGAACAGATGTCTCTAAAATGGCGTTTTACACCTTAATGCTCATCGGGCGAGAGAATCAGTTGCCATGGATTGATTGCCAATTGGTCAACGATCACCTCTTAAGCTTAGGTGCGAGTACACTTTCTCGCCAACAATACCTTAATTCGTTACAAGATGTTGTTAAACAACCCTCTATCGATTGGAAAAAGTATCAGGACAGTGTATTTTCAAGTAAAACAATAGCGCAATGGGCAAGTCTCAGCGCATGACAATAAAAGAGGGATATTACGATGAATTCCTATCAACCGAAGTCCCTGTTGAACGAATTACAGTACTACATCACGCCTCCGCATGATTGTAGCTACTTAGAAAATAAATCTGCTCGGATGGTCTTTCTTGATCCTGTCCATCGTATTGATGTGGTCACATTATCTGAACTTTCCCGCATGGGTTTTCGTCGTAGTGGTGATTTTGTCTATCGCCCTGAATGTCATCTTTGTCGCCAATGTTTGTCCTCTCGCGTTCCTGTTCATGAATTTCAAATGAACAGCATGCAAAAAAAAGCGTGGAAACGGAATCAAGATTTAACGGTGAAAATTAGCCGCCCTCAAGATGCCGATGCAAAGCATTATGCGCTGTACGAACGCTACATTAATGAGCGGCATGCTGATGGTGATATGTACCCACCTAGCCAAGATCAATTTGAAAAATTTTTAATTAATAGCTGCACTGACAGTTTCTTTTTAGAGCTGTGGTTAGATGAGCAACTGATCAGTGTATCTACCTGTGATCCACTTGATGATGGTATTTCAGCGGTATATACCTTTTTTGATCCTGATGAAAGCCGTCGCTCCCTAGGGACTTTTGCCATTCTGAAACAAATCGAGCATGCGCAAAAGCTTGGACTGCAATATGTCTACTTGGGCTATTGGGTACCCGATTCGCAAAAAATGAATTATAAATCTCAGTATATTCCACTGGAACTTCTGCTTGATGGACAATGGCGTCGACTCAACCGACCACTGACCCAAGAAGAAATTAGCCAACTGGGGGATTCCCTGATGACCACCTTACCTTCCGGCTGGAACAATCCTATTATTAAATAAAAGAGATCAAACAATAGATATTCAATAAAAAAGCATTCGTTTATTCACGAATGCTTTCTTTAAATTTGATCACTCTTCACCGCTTTTATTTAAATAAAGCTGCAAAATCATCACTACAAGTCTTCACCATAATAATGGCATGTTCTCGTGTTCCATCGGCATTTGGATAATAATTTTTTCGCAAATCGATTTGATGAAAATCCGCTTTTTCATATAAACGGATCGCAGGTTGATTACCTACACGTACTTCTAAAAATATCTGTACAGGATTATTTTTGAGTAAGGCAATAGATTCATCAAGCAATTGAAAACCTAAGCCTTTGCCTTGTTCGCTCGGATCGATCGCCATTAACAATAAATTTGCTTCATCTAAAACGGGTTGTAAAATGCAAAAACCTACAACTTTTCCTTGTCGCTCAATCACCGTACTTTGATAGGCAGCAATCGATTCTTGAAATTGTTTTATGGTCCAAGGATGGCTTTGTACGCGGCGCTCGATATCGTAAACCTGCTGGACATCAGCGTCTTGCATCAAACGAATCATCTTCGTTTATCTTTCTATAGCTAGGGTATGCGCATTATAAAAAGTTTGTCTATAAAGTTGAATAAAAAAAAGAGCGATTTACATCGCCCTTCTGAAAAAGTCACCACAGCGCTGTGATTAGAGACCCAAATATGCTTTCCACGTTTTTAACAAACCAGAAGTATCTAAATCATTCGGGTGAAAACCTGGTTTAAAATACATCAGCATTTCTTTACCCATACCAGTGATGATGCCTTTTGAAGGGCTATAACCATAGGTATAAATATCTTTTAATGCTTCAAAATTAAGCTTGTTATCTTCTTTTAATAAACGAGCGACAAAATAACTTTGTACGAAGAATAAAGTCACCATCGCGCCAATCAATGAACCTGTACGGAGTGCGTAGGCCTTTATTCCCTGACCAAAGACACCTTCAAATACATCATAAGCTACGGCTTTATGCTCATTTTCTTCAATCGCATGCCATAACCACATATTTTTCATGGTTTCATCAGTCATCAAGGCTTGAATATGTGGGTTTACCAATAACTGTGAAGCAATTGTTGCAGTGAAATGCTCAAGTGCCGTAGTTGCAGTAAGATCCACCATTTCTTGAGTAATACCAACAGGTTTACCAATACGTGCAAAGACTTTACGCACACCTTGGATAACACGACCCGTTGCCTTATCAAGTGTTTCGACATCATGACCGTATTTTTGTGCAGAAGCATTAAAACCCTCATGCTCTTGCGTATGCATTGCTTCTTGACCAATGAAAGCACTAATTTCTTTTTGTAGGGCTTCATTATTTGCGATCGCGGGGTGTTTACGTACTGCACGCACACTATCAATAAAGAACATTTCACCCGCGGGAAATAAAGCAGACAATGCGGTCATAAAATGTGTCAAACCTGCTGAGCCATTCATCCAGTACTCTGGTACCGCATCAAAATCAAAATTCATGCGACGTACAGGGAAACTTGCACCTGCTCGATTAGTAATCTTTACTTTAGCGTTCATGCCTAACTCCTTTTTGAGTTATGAAATACTCAAACTTTTATTGGTTTTCTTGAGTTCATATTACGGTTTTATTGACGCGTAATTATTTCAGTTAAGGACAGTGAATTATCACTAAAGGACAGCTTTAAAAAATATTGTCAGACAATTTTCCTATCACATTGAATAAGCATAAAAAAAAGCGCCTCAAAGAGGCGCTTTTTTACACACATTTAGTGATTATGCAGTTACTTTAGAAACTACACCCGCACCAACTGTACGACCACCTTCACGGATCGCGAAGCGTAAGCCAGCGTCCATTGCGATTGGGTGGATTAATTCTACTGACATTTCTACGTTGTCACCAGGCATAACCATTTCAACGCCTTCTTTAAGCGAGATCGCACCAGTTACGTCAGTTGTACGGAAGTAGAACTGTGGACGGTAACCGTTAAGGAATGGAGTATGACGGCCACCTTCGTCTTTAGAAAGTACGTATACTTCTGCGTCGAATTTAGTATGCGGTTTGATTGTACCTGGTTTAGCAAGTACTTGACCACGTTGAACGTCTTCACGTTTAGTACCACGTAGAAGAACACCACAGTTCTCGCCCGCACGACCTTCGTCAAGAAGTTTACGGAACATTTCTACGCCAGTTACAGTTGTTTTAACTGTATCTTTAATACCAACGATTTCAACTTCTTCGCCTACTTTCACGATACCAGTTTCAACACGGCCAGTTACTACTGTACCACGACCTGAAATTGAGAATACGTCTTCGATTGGCATAAGGAATGCTTGGTCGATAGCACGTTCTGGTTCTGGGATGTAAGAGTCAAGAGCTTCAACAAGAGCAACCACAGCATCTTCGCCGTATTGACCAGCTTCACCATTAAGCGCTGCAAGAGCAGAACCACGGATTACTGGAGTGTCGTCGCCTGGGAAGTCATAAGTAGAAAGAAGTTCACGAACTTCCATTTCTACTAATTCAATTAATTCTTCATCATCAACGATGTCACATTTGTTCAAGAACACAACGATGTAAGGTACACCTACCTGACGAGAAAGAAGGATGTGTTCACGAGTTTGTGGCATTGGACCATCAGTCGCCGAACAAACCAGGATCGCACCGTCCATCTGAGCCGCACCAGTGATCATGTTTTTAACATAATCGGCGTGACCTGGGCAGTCTACGTGAGCGTAGTGACGGATTGGAGAATCGTATTCTACGTGTGAAGTATTAATTGTAATACCACGTGCTTTTTCTTCTGGTGCAGAGTCGATTGCAGCGTAATCTTTCGCTTCACCACCGAATTTTTTTGCACATACAGTTGCAATTGCAGCTGTTAAAGTAGTTTTACCGTGGTCGACGTGACCAATTGTACCCACGTTAACGTGTGGCTTATTACGTTCGAACTTAGCCTTAGCCATGAGATCTTCCTTTTTAAACTACTCATGCAGGGATACTGCATGAGCATTTGGTTTTTAACTATGAATTAGTTTGGGCTTATAGTAATCGAAAGATTACTCGTCGTCACCTTTTTTACCGCCAGATTGGAACTTAGCGATGATGCCTTCAGCCACGTTACGTGGTGTTTCAGCGTATTTAGCGAATTCCATAGAATAAGTCGCACGACCTTGAGACATAGAACGCATATGTGTTGCGTAACCAAACATCTCAGAAAGTGGAACTTCTGCACGGATAGCTTTAGTACCACCAGGTAAATCGTCCATACCTTGAACAAGACCACGACGACGGTTTAAGTCACCCATGATATCGCCCATGTAGTCTTCTGGAGTTTCTACTTCAACTTTCATGATAGGCTCAAGAAGAACAGGATCTGCTTTCATGAAACCGTCACGGAATGCGTAAGAACCAGCCATTTTGAACGATAATTCGTCAGAGTCGACGTCATGGTAAGAACCATCGAACAATGTCGCTTTGATGCCAACAACTGGATAACCAGCTAGGACACCATTCTTCATACGTTCTTGGATACCTTTGTCAACCGCACCGAAGAATTCTTTAGGTACTACACCACCAACAACTTCTTCAGCGAACTCGTAGTCTTTACCAGCATCTTCAGCAAGTGGTTCTAAACGTACGTATACGTGACCAAACTTACCTTTACCACCAGTTTGACGTACGAACTTACCTTCTTGTTCAACTGATTTTTTGATCGTTTCACGGTAAGCTACCATTGGTTTACCAATGTTCGCTTCAACGTTGAATTCACGCTTCATACGGTCAACAATAATGTCAAGGTGAAGCTCACCCATACCAGCAATAATTGTTTGACCAGATTCTTCGTCAGTACGTACGCGGAATGATGGATCTTCTTTCGCCAAACGACCTAAAGCAACAGACATTTTTTCTTGGTCAGCTTTAGTTTTAGGCTCAACCGCAAGCGCAATTACTGGCTCTGGGAATTCCATACGCTCTAGTGTAATTACATTGTTTTCATCACATAATGTATCACCAGTCGTAGTATCTTTAAGACCTACACATGCTGCGATATCACCCGCACGAATTTCTTCAATATCGTGACGGTCATTTGCGTGCATCTGTACGATACGGCCAACACGTTCGCGCTTCATTTTAACTGGGTTATAGCAAGGGCTACCTGCTTTAAGCACACCAGAGTAAACACGTACGAATGTTAAGTTACCTACGAATTTGTCGTTCATGATTTTGAACGCAAGCGCAGAGAACGGAGCATCGTCAGACGCTTCACGAGAACCTTCAGTTTCGTCTTTGTCGTCAAGGATACCCTTGATCGCTTCAACGTCAGTCGGCGCAGGTAAGAATTCAATTACAGCATCCAACATACGTTGAACACCTTTGTTTTTGAACGCTGAACCACAAAGCATTGGTTGAATTTCATTCAACAATGTACGTGCACGTAAACCTGAAACGATTTCTTCTTTAGTTAACTCACCTTCTTCAAGGTACTTGTCCATGAGTTCTTCTGATGCTTCCGCAGCAGCTTCAACCATGTTAGTACGCCATTCGTTAGCAGTATCAACTAATTCAGCAGGGATTTCGCCATATTCAAACTTCATACCTTGAGACGCTTCGTCCCAGATAATCGCTTTCATTTCGATTAGGTCAACAACACCCTGGAAGTTTTCTTCTGCACCGATTGGAACAACGATTGGCACTGGATTACCACCAAGACGTGTTTTAACTTGTTCAACAGCACGGAAGAAGTTCGCACCAGTACGGTCCATTTTGTTCACGAATGCAATACGTGGAACTTTATATTTATTTGCTTGACGCCATACAGTTTCAGACTGAGGTTGTACACCACCTACAGCACAGTAAACCATGCATGCACCGTCAAGAACACGCATAGAACGTTCAACTTCAATAGTGAAGTCTACGTGTCCTGGGGTATCAATTACGTTAATACGGTGCTGTTCAAATTGGTTACCCATCCCTTTCCAGAAGCATGTTACTGCCGCTGAGGTAATAGTAATACCACGTTCTTGCTCTTGTTCCATCCAGTCTGTAGTTGCAGAACCTTCGTGAGTTTCACCAAGTTTGTGACTCTCACCTGTGTAGAACAAAATACGTTCTGAAGTGGTAGTTTTACCAGCATCAATGTGCGCAGAGATACCAATGTTACGATAACGAGAAATTGGGGTTTGACGAGCCATGATTTCTAGCATTCCTAAATTTTGTTGTTTAAAACAGGACGCTTTAAGCTGCATAGCAACTTAAAGCGATTCGATGACAAAACAGTGACAACTGATTTGTCACCCTCCTGAATAGGGGCTGTTTTATCCGCTTAGAAACGGTAATGAGAGAAGGCTTTGTTGGCTTCAGCCATACGATGCACATCTTCACGTTTTTTGATCGCTGCGCCTTTACCTTCAGCTGCATCAAGCAACTCACCAGCAAGACGTAAAGCCATAGTTTTTTCAGAACGCTTAGCAGCAGCATCTACTAACCAACGCATAGCCAAGGCAGTACGACGGGATGGGCGTACTTCCATAGGCACTTGGTATGTAGCACCACCAACACGGCGTGCTTTTACTTCGACCATAGGACGAACTTTTTCAAGAGTAGTCTCGAAAAATTCAACTGGGTCTACTTTAGATTTTTCTTGAACGCGGTCTAAAGCACCGTAAACGATACTTTCAGCAATAGATTTTTTACCATCTTGCATTACGTGGTTCATGAATTTAGCGATTGTTTGGCTGCTGAACTTAGGATCCGGAAGGATTTCACGGGCAGCAACTACGCGACGTCTTGGCATTTTAATACACCTAATAAATATGACACTTCAGGTTACTCCAGCAGGTGCACAAAGTGTCATGTGCTTTCGCTGGCCTTACTATACGTCGCTTGGAATTTTCACAAAAAATGCAGAAATCAGACAAGCGAGACGATAAAGGATTGCAGTTCTAAGGAACTAAGAAGTTAATCTTTTCAGATTATTTCTTAGGACGTTTAGCACCGTATTTAGAACGAGACTGGTTACGATCTTTAACACCAGCACAGTCTAAAGAACCACGAACGGTATGGTAACGTACACCCGGTAAATCTTTAACACGACCACCACGGATAAGAACAACACTGTGCTCTTGTAGGTTATGGCCTTCACCACCGATGTAGCTAGAAACTTCGAAACCTGAAGTTAAGCGAACACGGCAAACTTTACGCATTGCTGAGTTAGGTTTTTTAGGTGTAGTTGTGTAAACACGTGTACAAACACCACGACGTTGTGGACAAGCCTTCAACGCAGGAACTTTAGATTTTTCAACTAAAGTTGTACGACCCTTACGGATCAACTGATTTGTTGTTGCCATTTGGCAATTCTCCCGTTAATAAAAAGCCCCAAAAAATACTACTTTTTGAGGGCATGCAATTGTAAGCGAAGACTTAAAATTGGTCAACAATATACGATCATCGAAAACATTTATTCATCATGATTTGCGCAATTTTTCACCCACAAATAAATAGTTTATTTTTCAGAAGAATCTGCTGATTTTTTTGTAACTTTATCTACGGCTGCTGTTTTGGCTTTACGCGGCTTAGTTTTGGGTGCAGCTTTTTCCACTGGGACATCCTCCTGCTGTACAGATTCCAACACATCAAACTCATCTTTTTCAGCTAAAGCAGGTTTTTGCGCAGCCCCGGGTGCATGAGGCTCAACAACTTTCTCCGCAAGTGCCTCCAAACCTTCTGAGACTTTTTGTTCCTGCTCTACTTCCACTTCGGCTGCATCAGAGTTTTTAACTTGTGCTTTTTTGATGACTTTTACTGTGCGGATACTCTCATGACCTGTAACATCTATGGTCTGATCTAGTACAGGCTCAGCCAAATCAATATCTTTCGCCTTAATACCTTCTAGTAATTTAGGTGTTGCTTGAGCAAGCAACTCAAGAGAACGCTCATAGGCATGTAAAGGTGACAAGCTAATATCCTGATGCTGCAAAATATATTGGCGCGCATTAGAAAAGACTTGCTGTGCCTTCTGATTCACTTCATCCACTAAACGGCGACTATACACCACACTTACACCAACACTCGCCACAGGAGATAATCGTGATAGCTGATTTAACAATGAAACTTTTGGCATTTGATTGAGCCATGCCCACTTAAACTGACCATTTTCATCTAGTACATATTTTTTCAATGCTGCTGCATCAGTATCTGAACCCACCAATTGCTGCAATTGATGTAAATCACTATTTTGTAGCGTACTACTCAGAGCTTTTATTGCCATAAGCAAAGTTTGTTTTTCTGCAATTAAACTCAAGTCGACCTGTTTAAAAATAAACTGAACAATATCTTGGTCACTTTCTTTGCTTAAGTCGAAACCATAAGAACGTCCAACTTGATAAATCACTCGCAGAGTCATAATCAGTGAAGCAGGGATATCAACACTTGAACCAATGACACCTGTCGCACCTGTTAAAGCCCCTTGAATCGAAGCAATCCATTTATTTTGCTCGCCCAAGGCCTGACTAATACGACGCGAACGATCGACATCTTGTGTCAACTCTTCTAAATCACGTACCCCAGCTTCATCCAGTACAGCATCTACAGATGAAATATCCGAACTAAAATGATTAAGTCGATCAAATAAATAATCAGAAATTTTGTCACTAAATTGAGGAGCAACAAAATTAGCCACATTATTTACGGTATTAAAATGTCGACCCAATAATTGTCTAGAAACATTTGGAACGTGTTCACGCAAGATTTGCTGAGGATTATCATATTTTTTTACATCAAATACGCCCGCTTGCCTTGACTGACCCTCCAAGGTTTGACCATTTTTTTGAGGTTGAATGACCTTAGTTACGGATTCGGGTGCGACATGATTAATGATAGACACCCCAGTAGAACTGAGCTTTTTAGCCACTCCAAAGGCGTTTGAGAGTAGACCTGCCGTTGGTTTATTATTCGTTTTCACCATTCCCTACCTCATTAAAACTATTCTTGAAATTATTGATAAATACTAGGTGTAGTCAAACTTTATCACAACTTGAATATGTATCTTTAAGTTAAGTTTTTTGCTGCAAAGTTGCAAATTAGCTCAGTCAACAATAGGCATAGGATTTGCCATAAGAATTCAAAAAGCTTTCTGCTATCATTATTCCAATCAAATTATATGAGTTCGCCTATTTAGAAAGTTTCCTTCGTATACTTTCTATAGCTTGCTCACACACTACCTATAAAGGATCTGTAGATGAAACGTGTTGTAATCACTGGTATGGGCATCAACTCATGCATTGGTAATACATTAGAAGATGTCACTCATTCTTTGCAAAACGGGATTTCTGGAACACGTTTCAACCCAAGTTATGCTGAACTTAATTTTAAAAGTCATGTCAGTGCGGCTGCAGAACAAAACTTTGACGGTATTGACCGCCGTTTAAAACGCTTTATGGGCGTATGCGCAATGTATGCATACAACTCAGCTTTGGCTGCGGTAGAAAATGCAGGCTTAACAGCAGAACAAATTGGCGGTAATCCACGTTACGGTATTGCGGGTGGTTCAGGTGGTGGTTCAACTGCATCTGTTGTTGAAATGAAAGAACTTCTAGACACCAAAGGTGCACGTAAAGTTGGTCCATTCTTTGTACCACGTAACATGACCAACACCATTACCGCAAACGTGGGTGTTGCATTTAAAATGCAAGGTATTGCACACACCATTACTAGCGCATGTGCAACATCTGCAGATGCCATTGGTTATGCATACAACCTGATTCAATTAGGCAAACAAGACTTAATGCTTGCCGGTGGTGGTGAAGAAGACCATTGGTCACAAAGTCTTTTATTTGATGCAATGGGCGCACTTTGTTCAAAATACAATGACACTCCTGAAACTGCTTCCCGCCCTTACTCTGCTGACCGTGACGGTTTCGTGATCGCTGGCGGCGGTGGCTTCGTTGTACTAGAGTCACTTGAACATGCTCAAGCACGTGGTGCAAACATTTTGGCTGAAGTTGTCGGCTATGCAGCAAATTCTGACGGCGCTGACATGGTTGCACCATCGGGCGAAGGTGCGACGCGTTGTATCCTTATGGCTTTAGAAGAAGCTAAACAACATGGTGTAGATACCATCGACTATGTTAATACACATGGTACATCTACTCCGGCAGGCGATGTCACTGAACTTAAAGCGATGGAGCGTGCTTTCGGTGAAGGGCAAGTTCCTCCGCTCAGCTCAACCAAGTCGATGACCGGTCACAGTCTGGGTGCTGCAGGTGTACAAGAAGCGATTTACTCTATTTTAATGATGCAAAATGACTTTATTGCACCGAACATCAACGTGACTGAACTTGACGAAGGCGCAAAACCTTTTGATATCGTACTTGAAAAACGTGATGCAAAATTGAATACTGTGATGAGTAACAGTTTTGGTTTTGGCGGTGTAAACGCTTGCCTCGTTTTCAAAAAATGGGAAGCATAATATAAAGTTTGCTGCTTTGGCGCTTCGGTGCCAAAGCACATACCCACCGCCCTTTTAAGGGTTAATATATGGATGCTCCATCAGATGCTTTCCTCTGGGTAAAAGCATTGCATATCATCGCAGTTGTTTGCTGGTTCGCAGCGCTATTTTATCTCCCTCGCCTTTTTGTCTACCATGCTATGAGTGAAGATGCTACCAGTCATCAGCGCTTTCAAATCATGGAACGTAAGCTATACCGCGGCATTATGTGGCCCGCTATGATTGCTACACTGATCACTGCGCACTTCCTCGTCGATTGGGGTGATGCAACACGACACTACCATGAAGCGCTTTGGTTCTATTTAAAAGTTGGATTGGTGGGACTATTGGTGATTTATCATTTTGTTTGTGGTTATTACCGTAAAAAGCTTATCGAAAATGCACATTATAAGTCGCATAAATTCTGGCGTTATTTTAATGAAATGCCCACTTTGATTTTATTTGCGGTTGTCATTTTAGTTGTAGTGAAGCCAAGCTTCTAAACGACTGTAAAAAAGCCCCTACTCATTGGGGCTTTTTTATTTCTATACCAAAATGTTTATATACAAAAACTACAACTGCACACAGCTATCTAAAATATTCCAATTGTGTGCTCTAAATTGCTCACGCGGATACGGCACTTCAGCACACAACATCCCCTCTTTCTTAAAGAAACGTCGACCGTGGCTATTTTGACTCAACTGCGTTAAATCAGTCGCCCCCCTGATTCAACAAATTAAAAATCATAATACGATCATTCAAAATATGCCCTGCAAGCACAGAGTGCTCCCAAGGCACCCCCTCTATATTGGACAAAGTATTGCCCAAATAATTTTTGATATACCAAGATGAATACTGTCCCTGTTTTTAACCACCCTGCATCCTAAACGAATCATAAGAAAGCTCAGATAGCTGTGCCGCCTCTTCATATTGCTTAAACAATTGATTTGCAGTTTGATTTGGCAAATACAACCAATACATCAAGGAGGTATTCCAGCCCGATGATTGCTGCACCTGCTTCAACACCGCATATACGCCATAGGCTTCCAATTGCGCTGCTGAGCGCAAACTCAACTGACGAGTACTTAAAGGCTCCAAATAAACTACTTGTCCAGTCTTTAATTGTTCATTACGTATAATTCAGACATAACGTGCCAGCCAGTTTTGAATCAGCATCCTTTCAACCAATGAGTTCGGGCGCTCAAGCATCTGCTGCAATCATTGATATTCAGCCATATATGCATCCAGCTTATCCTCTTTATTTAACGCAATATTGATCTGATAAAGGATCGCCAACTGATTTAAATACTTAAGTCTGGATATGTGGAATTGCTCGGCATACTTAGACTGCGGTATTGGTCTGCATGCTGCAACCATGTGTTAAAGCGCTGCAACGGCACCTTTTCTTGCTGTATCAACGCACCAAGCACCAGACGATGCTCAACAACAAATGCACTAACCGCCGTAGGATCATCGACCAGCAATTGCTGAAACTCAGCAACTAAATTCGTCTGTTCTTCTGACCACTTTTCACGCGTTAGCTTCGCATTCAATGGCTGGCCCAATGCATTCTGATGCTCTTGCCCCAACAAACTAAATGCCCAATCTTGATGATAACGATAGCGCCCAACATTCAATGCCGAAAACCGATCTCCAGCATTCAGCCCAAGCAAGTTAAAATACGGCTCTTGTGTGTAATTTGAAAGATAAGAAATTTCAGACTGCTGCCACTTGAGCACCCGAGGATCAATACGCTCCTCCCACCGCAGCCAAAGACAAAAACACACAACAACTGCAAGCAACAGCAAGAAAATAAAGATGATTTTTTTGTTTCATTGCTTTCTTATTTTGAATTATTTCAGCCGCATTATATTCAACTCCACCATTCACGCATACAAAAAAAAGCCATCACAAGATGGCTTTTTGTTTTAAACGCAAATACTTATGCAGGAATACGCAGTACTTGCCCTGGGAAAATGTCATCGGCATTTTTTAACAAAGGACGGTTCGCTTCAAAAATTTTATTGTATTGATTTGCATCACCATAAAATTCTTTAGAGATTTTAGACAGGTTATCTCCCGACTTAACAGTATAGAATTTACTTTCAGGCTCAGGACTCGTCACTGTTAACTGATCATCCACTTGCGCCACATGATCAATATTCCCTACTGCCAAGATAATCTTTTCACGATCTGCTTGGCTTTGTACCTGACCTTTCACTGTTGCTAGATCTGAAGTCCCGTTATAACTCACAGACAAGCCTGTTACAGGTAAGCCCAGTGCTTTGATATGACCCAATAACTTATTGGCAATTTCTTGTGCAGATGGCTCAGAAGGTGTTGCTGGCGCTGCCTGAGGCTCTGCAGGTGCTGTATTTTTTTTACCAATACCTTTTACAAAATCAAAAAGACCCATGTTTTTCTCCGTTGTTTTTACTGTTTTAAATCATTTAACTATTGTTCAAACTCTATTCTTATAGCTAAAAAATAACCGCTTTTGAGTTGTTGTTGGTGACAGAAACGTAAGCTAATGTAAAAACAAAATATTCGGCATAAAAAAAGCCACCGAATGGTGGCTTTTTAAATCAGCATCGCTGAAATCTAAAATTAACCTAGTTTCTTAGAAACATAGTCAATTGCAGATTGTACAGTAGTGATTTCGTTTGAATCTTCATCAGGAATAGTGATGTCGAAATCGTTTTCGAAAGACATAACTAATTCAACTAGGTCTAGAGAATCTGCACCTAAGTCATCCATGAAAGAAGCTTCGTTTTTGATCTCGTCTGCTTTAAGACCAAGTTGTTCAGCTACTGCTTGTTTTACGCGTTGTTCGATATCGCTCACAGGAATTCTCCTCATTGCTTGTGGCGTTTTTAATGCCGTTAGTTTAATTGAATCTAAATCGTTTTGAAAGTTTATACTTGAGCGCTTAGCTCATGTATAAACCACCATTTACATGTAATACAGTTCCGGTAATGTAACTTGCCTTTTCAGAAGCAAGAAAACTTACGGCATTTGCGATATCTTGTGGCTCACCTAAACGGTTTAAAGCCACTTGATCACTCATCTTTTTACGAATTTCTTCGCTTAACTGTTCTGTCATTTCTGTTGCAATAAAGCCCGGAGCCACTGCATTTACAGTGATTTGGCGGCTTCCCATCTCTTTTGCAAGGCTGCGACCAAAGGCCTCAATCCCTGCTTTTGCAGCAGAATAGTTTGCTTGTCCTGGGTTAGCAAAATGTGCAACCACAGAACTAATATTAATAATTCGGCCAAAACGTGCTTTGGTCATACCCTTTAAAACACGTTTAGAAAGTCGATAAACGGCTTTCAAATGAATGTTGAGAATGTCATCCCAATCATCTTCTGACATACGAAGTAACAAATTATCTTTGGTAATACCAGCATTGTTCACTAAAACCAATACTGAACCAAAGTTTTGCTCAATGTCTGATACCAATGCATCAATTGCAGTTGCATCACGTACATCTAGAACTTTACCCGCACCATTTTCAGCAAAAGCAGCAGATAATTTTTCCGCACCCGCTTCTGAAGTTGCAGTACCTACAACAAAATAACCGTCTTGAATCAATTGCTGAGCAATTGCTGCTCCAATCCCTCGGCTCGCACCTGTTACTAAAGCAACTTTGCGTTCTTGTGTCATGCAATTTTCCCTTCTGCCACTAAAATGGCATTCAGTGCATCTTCCATACGACCTTTCGTGTCGAGTGGGAATGCTTTTTCAATATTTGGCAAACGTTTTGCGAGATTCGCAAGGACATTACCCGGACCACATTCAGCAATGTACTGAATACCTTGGTCTTGCAAATACTGCATGGTCTTTGTCCACTGTACAGATTGGTATAACTGTGCAGTTAACGCCTGACGTAATTGCGCTACATCAGTCGCGATTTCAGCGCCTACATTTTGTATTACAGGTATAGTAGGCAGCTCAATGGCAGTTTGTTCCAATGCTGTCGCAAACTGTTCAGCAGCAGGTTTCATCAATGCACAATGCGATGGCACAGAAACCGGAAGTGCGATTGCCTTACCGCCATTATCTTTAGCAGCAGCCATAACCGCTTCAACCATGGCTTTATCGCCCGCAATGACAACTTGACCTTGTGCATTATAGTTTGCAGCATCTACTGAACCTGGGCCTTCTGCTTGAGCACAAAGTTCAATGACTTTGGCATCATCTAGACCCAAAATTGCCGCCATTGCACCTTGACCTTCAGGTACAGCACTTTGCATTAACTGACCACGTAGGTTCACCAGTTTAACGGCATCACCTAGGCTCACCGCTCCCGCAGCAACCAAGGCGCTGTATTCACCTAATGAGTGACCCGCAAGGTATTTCGGTGCAACACCACCTAACTCTAACCACACACGCCATAAAGCAATACTGGCCGTCAGTAGTACAGGTTGAGTAAATTCTGTTTGGTTTAACCCTTCACCACTTTGCGCAATTTGCCAAAGATCAAAGCCAACCGCTTCTGATGCTTCTGCAAATGTTGCTTGCACACTACTAAACTGTTCTGCAAGTTCAGCGAGCATGCCGACTTTCTGTGACCCTTGACCCGGGAACACGAATGCAGTTTTAGTAGCTTGAGCTGCTTGCTCGAGTTGTTTAGCAGACATAAAAAAATCCTTTATCAAGACTGGTGAATTTATGCTATTTGGACATTTATTCAACACAATCCCATGTAAGCTTGTTTCAGGGACGGAAATTTAACACTTAATTTTTGTCTTGGTAATTGCCAAATGCAACAAAAAATCGGTACAAAAAAAGGGAGCTTAACGCTCCCATTTTTTCTACTAAGCTTGACGCTTAATACATCACCAATTATTCAGCAGATGCTTTAGCGAATAATTGACGACCACGGTAGATACCATCTTTAGATACGTGGTGACGACGGTGAGTCTCGCCAGTAGCTTGGTCTACAGTTAATGCATTCTCGGTTAAAGCGTCATGTGAACGGCGCATGTCACGGCGAGAGCGACTTTTACGGTTTTGCTGAACGGCCATGATGGCTCCTTACAAAGATCGAAAAAATGGATCAGAACAAATTCGATTGTCTTATACTCAAGAGTATAACACAAAAATTAGTTAAGTTTACCCTTCAAACCTGCCAAAACATCAAACGGGTTGTCCCGTTTTTCTTCAACAAGCTCTTCAGCGGCAGGTTGATGCTTATGTTCACAAGCGTCGTGCTTAGGTGACAAAGGCATCAACAATAACAATTCATCCTCTATCAGTGAGAGTAAATCAGCAGTCGCAGGTGCATCATATGAACCTTTGGTTGTTGCTTCACTTTCACCTAAAACGATGAAATCAGCATCCTCATCCAAGCGCTCTATCAGTGACTCGTCATCTACAAGAGCTAGATGAAAACTTGAAACAAGTGGGATCTCAACAGTATCCAGACAACGCTGGCATTCCATTGGAACATTTGTTTCAACATGACCATCTAGCCATACAATGCGATGATAAGCATCCATTGATAGCTTACAGTCTATGTTAATCAATTGATCATCAATTGATCCAACAGCTTCACGAGCAATACGAACAAAGCGAGATAATGGCAGTGTTCCTGACCATTTAAAGCCCTGTTCAGCCCATTTAAACGGCTCAATCTGTGCCGGAAAGGTATTTGCTGACATAATTAAGGCGGCAATTCTACAAATTCATCAGTACTCTGTCAAAGATTAAGATACAATTTTGTACTTATTTAGACAGACCATTTGGGTAACTTAAGTTATGCATCTGTTGCAGCCGCAAACAGAAGTGAATGTTTCATCACTTATGAGCACAATTTCAACGCTTGATTCTGACATTTCAACCGACCAAGTGCAACTCTCGGCTTGGGAGAAACTTTCCACAGAAGCAGAACACGTCGATTGGCTCATCTTACACTTTAATCATTGGTTTTCCCACCTGAATGTGTGCTTAGTGAAAGGTGACTGTGAGCCCGAGTACTTTCCTGCCGATTTAAACGGCCCTGCCCGTATTCAATTTGCTCATGGTTATTTCAATAGCGCTTTGCATGAAATTAGCCATTGGACTATTGCTGGCGAGCAACGCCGTTTACTTCCCGATTTAGGCTATTGGTATGCACCAGATGGTCGTAGCAAAGAGCAACAAGCCCTCTTTGAACAGGTAGAAATTAAGCCCCAAGCGATCGAATGGTTATTTGCCAAAGCCTTTGGACGTAAATTTCGTGTCTCACTTGATAACCTCACTGGTGAAGGCGGTGATGGCAGTAGCTTTAAAGATAATGTCTATGCACAATTACAGGCTTATTTTAAAGGTGAAGCCAAACTTCCACGCGATGCTTGGCGCTTTATCCAATGCATTTGCCACTGTACACGTGCTGGCAAAATGTTACAGGCAAATGAATTTCAACGTGAAATGCTTGATTAAATTATACAATTTGACTGCATTTCACGTTGCACAAAGCGAATAGACCGCGACATAATGTCTAGAGCTTTTAATAATAAGAGGAAAACGACATGTTGCATTTAAGAATACATCCGGAAAATCCTCAGCCCCGTTTAATTACGCAGGCCGTTGAACGGATTCGTGCCGGCGATGTGGTGGTTTATCCTACAGATGCCGCCTATGCCATCGGTTGCCAGATTGGGAACAAAAATGCCATGGAACGCATTGCCCAAATTCGTCAGCTCGATGCTAAACATCAATATGCGATTATTTGTGCAGATTTATCTGACATTGCCACGTATGCCAAAGTCGACAATGCCATGTATCGTCTATTGAAAAATAACACCCCTGCGGTCACCACCTTTATTTTGCCTGCGACCAGTGAAGTTCCTCGCCGTTTAATGCATCCTAAAAAGAAAACCATTGGACTGCGTATTCCGAGCAACCCGATTTGCCAATTATTACTCAAAGAATTGGGTGAGCCTTTATTAACATCGACCTTAATTTTACCGGGCCAAAAAGAACCGATTGATGATCCTTACGAAATTGAACTGCAAATCGGCAAACGCATAGATGTATTGATTGATGGCGGTTTAGGTACTTTAAATACCACTAGCGTTGTAAACCTTGCAGGTGAATACCCTGAAGTGATTCGCCGTGGTGTCGGTGATGTCAGTGCATTTGAATAGCATGTACTATTAAATACATGCTGTCGATTAGAAGCACAGCATGTAAAATACATCGGCTCAAAACGCGGTTAAAGCACCTTTCGATAAAGGAATCGACCTGATGACTTTATTTCAGATTTTACTCAAGCTCCAAAATGCGACAGACCTCAGTGTCTCCGAGCAAAGCAGTCTCAATCATCTTGCTATATATGCCACTGAGCATTGGACTTTAGAATCCACGGCTCAACTAAGGGCAATAGATAAAAATTTAATTTCACCAATAGCGACAACACAGCCGCAGGCTTTTTCTTACTTTCTACATGCATCAATGGTCAAATCGCTGTTTAAACGTAGAGCTAGTCAAAATCTCTGCTCGCAAGCACAGTGCCAACACATTATCGAATTTGCACTTGAACAAAGGGTCTTACTAACAGGCTTAAAACCTTGATAGTGTGCTTTTGCTCAAGCGCAATAAAGCTGCATAAATTCTTTTAAGTGAATTTTTTGTTGTCCCTGCTCATCAAAATTATTTGTATTGAGCCAAGCTTCATATGCTTGAGACAACATTGGCCAATCCTGATCCAACATCGCAAACCAAGCAGTATCACGATTACGACCTTTCACTATCACATGTTGACGAAACAACCCTTCAAATTGAAAGCCAAAACGCAAAGCAGCGTTTTTCGAAGGCGTGTTCAAGTCATCACACTTCCACTCCACCCGTCGATATCCCGCTGCAAAGCATGCTTTTAACAATAGATAAATGGTTTCTGTTGCTGCGGTTGATTGCTTCATTAAACTTGAAAAATAGACATTGCCAATTTCAATGACAGCATGTGCTGGGCGTACATTAAGCAAACCAACCCATCCTACAATGGCATCACCAACCTCAATGACATAATGCATCGAACCGGCAAAATGAAAGGATTGCTGAAAATAATCAAGCAATTGCTGCATGCTTTGAATTTGAGAATAAGGCAAATACGTCCAACAACGTTCATCGGGTTCTTGTTGTACTGTCTGCCATAGCCGCTGTAAAAGACTATCATCAAGCTGATCGGGCAACATCGGAATAAGCCGAACAGATTGCCCCACTTCGGTTTTACATCTGAACTGGCAAGGTTCAAACTGCGTCAACGTCATCCCTACAGACTGACCCCATTGATTATATTGTTGTGGCATAGCTAATATTCTTTTAGTCAGTTCATTCAAATCATTTCATGTTGGACGCCCATCATCCAGACATCACAGCTTAAATGCGCTCACGGATTGATGAGTGTATTTTTTATAATTAACACAAGATGTGATCGATATCACAGCTTTAAAATTTTACATGTGTATAAATAAAGCCTATTCCCTATAAATTTTAAGTTTTTTACCCAATTCAACCGTTCAGTAATTTCTTTAAACGCATTTTTCCATTACACTATTCCCTATAACTTTTGTGCTTTTACTTTCGATGTGAGATCGAAGCGAAAGCTGTCTGCATGCCTTTGAAAATTCGCGTGGCCTATAATTGCAATGAACCAAACTGTCCATAATTCTATGGAAGATGCTCCACACATTCGCGTTTTGGATGAGTGGCAAGAAGCTATTCCAGAAGATTTGTACATCCCACCCGCTGCATTTGAAATTCTATTAGAGCATTTCGAAGGACCACTCGACTTTCTGATTTACCTGATTCAAAAAAATGGCTTCGACTTATTACAAGTCGATATTGCCCCGATTGCATCCCAATATTTGTCTTATATGGATGCAATGAAATCTCTAGATATTGAATTAACTGCAGACTATATGGTGATGGCAGCCCTATTGGCCGATTTAAAATCGCGTCTATTATTGCCAAAACCTAAATCGACCGCAGCACATGAACAAGATCCTAAACAAGAATTGATTGACCGTTTAGAAACGTATTTGCGCATCAAACAAGCTGCGGAAAGATTAGGTCAAATGTCAGTATTGGATCGAGATACATTCGATACCAATGTCAGTTTAGGAACGATTGTCGAAACCAATGACGGTTATGACATTCAATTACTTCGTGATGCCATACTCTGTGTTTTTAATCGACCAGAACCAGTTACCCACCAAATTTTACAAGAACCTGTCTTACTCGAAGAACGTATTGCTTATATTGAAACTAAGCTTGAGTCAGGTGAAGTATTAGATTTTGAAGACTTACTCAAGCCAAGCCAAGGCCGCATGGGTGTTGTCGTGACATTTATGGCTGTGTTGGAACTGACACGCCAACAAAAAGTTCAAATTGTCGCATCAGGTGTAGAAGCACCGCTTGCAATTCAAGGAGCACGTGCATGAACACTGAACTTAAACAAATGACTGCGGTGTCTTCAGAAGATAATCTGCATGAAATTTTGATGCAGCTTGAAGCCATTATTTTTGCCAGTGAAGCGGCAGTGAGTATTGCCCGTTTAAAAGAGGCTTTCCAAGACCGTTTCAGTAAAACCGAATTACGCCAATATTTGCAGCAACTTTCAATGCTGCAACACGGCAGATCAATTGAACTTGTTGAAACCGCTCAAGGTTTCCGTTTTCAAGTACGTGCAAAATATCGTAATATTATTGCACAGACCTGGCCTGAACGACCAACTCGTTTATCGCCATCCTTGCTCGAAACTCTTTCTGTCATTGCTTACCATCAACCGGTAACCCGCGCAGATATTGAGCAAATCCGTGGGGTGACCAACAATAGTCAAATTTTACGTACGCTATTTGACTGGAACTGGATTAAAGAATCTGGTTTTCGTGAACTCCCAGGACGACCCGCGTTGTTAGTTACAACGCCTCAATTTTTAAATGCTTTTGGTCTAACCTCTTTGGGCCAATTGCCTCCCCTGCAGGATGCCAAGGAAGCTTTTATGGCCCTCGATGCGAATGCACCGAAGTCATAAATAGGTGAACTGTTGATGATAATTTCTAAGGTTATGCTGTCATGAGTGAAAAATTGCAAAAGGTGCTCGCACGCGTTGGTTTGGGTTCTCGCCGTTATATGGAAGAAGTCATTGCCGCTGGTCGTGTGAGCGTAAATGGGCAAGTTGCCCAAGTGGGTGAACGTATCGAACCAGGTGATGAGCTTCGCATCGATGGTCGTAAAGTTCAGTTCCAAATTGAAGACGAAATTCGTCGCCGTGTGTTGATTTACTACAAACCAGAAGGCGAAATTTGTTCACGAAATGACCCTGAAAACCGTCCAACGGTATTTGAACAATTACCTCAAATTACAGGTGATCGTTGGGTGATGGTGGGTCGTCTAGATATTAACTCTACAGGTCTATTGCTGTTCACGAATGACGGTGAACTGGCGAACCGTTTAATGCACCCATCTAGCGAAATCGAACGTGAATATGCCGTTCGTGTCATGGGTGAAGTCACCCCTCAGTTAAAAAACAACATGTTACAAGGCGTTGTTTTAGATGATGGTCCAGCAAAATTTGAGTCATTCTCTGAAATTGGTGGTGACGGTATTAACCGTTGGTATCAAGTGATTGTAAAAGAAGGTCGTAACCGCGAAGTTCGTCGTATTTTCGAGTCTCAAGGTTTAAAAGTGAGTCGTCTTTTACGTACACGTTATGGTTCAGTAATTCTGCCACGCGAACTGCGTACTGGTCGCTGGATCGAGCTAGATAAACAAGATATCGACAATTTAACCAAGTCCGTTGAACTTAAACCACGTCAAGGTACTGGCCTGTTTGGTATGGCGAAACGTCGTACTGAACGTATGCAAGACAAACCAATGGCAGCACGTCGCGGTGGTTACTTACGCCAACAACGTCGTGACAGTGACGAAAACCAGCCACAACAAAGCAATGGTTATCAAGACAGTCGTGGCGAACGTCGTACTGGTCGTACTGAAGGTGGTTTCCATGGCAATGGATTTAATCGTTCAGAGCGTCGCAACGACGGTTTCAACAATAACCGTAATGATCGCAACAGTGAAAACTTCGGTAACCGTGAACGTCGTAACGACAATTTTGGCAATCGTGAGCGTCGTAATGACTCTGTGCCAAGTCGCGCATTTAGCGGAAACAACAAAGGCTTTAAGAAATTTTAATTTCTTAAGTATAAAAAAACCGCTCATTTGAGCGGTTTTTTTATACCAATACTAAACAAATTGTTCAGTGGTTTGTGGAATCGCACTCAGCAAACGCTTGGTATATTCATGCTGAGGTGATCGATACAACTCATCCGAGTTTGCAATTTCAACGATATCACCATGGTTCATCACCATGATTTGGTCAGAAATATATTTCACCACAGATAAATCATGTGAAATAAAGATATAGCTCAAACCAAATTCATCTTGTAAATCTTGCAATAAATTCAGAACTTGGGCTTGAACCGAAACATCTAATGCAGAGACAGACTCATCACAGATCAAAATTTCTGGCTTTAAGGTCAAGCATCGTGCAATGGCAATACGTTGACGCTGACCACCAGAAAACTCATGTGGATAGCGATAAAATGCTTGGGAAGGCAAACTGACTCGCTCTAGTAAATCAAACGCCATTTGCTCTCGTTCTGCATCATCCTTTCCTATCTGATGCACTTGCATTGGCTCCATCAGAATTTGACCCACAGTAAAACGTGGATTAAGTGAAGCGTAAGGGTTTTGGAAAATGATCTGTATTTTGCGCTGATATTGGGTAAACTCTTTTTCGCTCATCGCCAAAATATCATGACCTTCAAACAGCGCCTGACCACCTGTCGCTTCCTGTAGACGCATCAGTAAAAGGCCGATTGTAGTTTTACCTGAGCCAGATTCTCCAACCAACCCGAGCGTTTTACCTTTCGCCAGTTGAAACGAGACACCTTTGACCGCCTGATACTCATCCTTACCAAATAAACCCTTGCGACTATAAAACGATTTTTTTAAGTCTTTGACATCTAAAATAATCTGTTCATTACCCGTAAGACCACGCGTTCGTTGTCTACGGGTTTCCTCAGATAAATGCACATCCTCAATCAGCTCATCACCATTTTGACGCATAAAATCACTGATCATCGGTAATTTATAAGGACGCTCTGACATCTGTGGACGACACTTAAGCAAAGCTCGAGTGTAGATATCTTTAGGATGATCCAGCACTTCATTGACCAAGCCTTGTTCTCGGATTTCTCCATGACGCATAACAATCACCTGATCGGCAATTTCGCTTACCAATGCTAAATCATGCGTAATGAACAGCATCGACATCTCACGTTTCTTTTGCAAGGCTTCAAGTAAATCTAAAATTTGCTTTTGAATTGTCACATCAAGTGCCGTGGTTGGCTCATCGGCAATCAATAACTTCGGCTCACATGCAATTGCCATTGCAATCATGACCCGCTGTTGTTGGCCACCTGACATTTGGCTAGGATAGGCATCAATTTTCGTTTCAGGAGAAGGAATACCCACTTCCTTCAATAATTCCAAAGTCCGTGCTCTTGCCTGCTTACGTCCCATACCTAGATGAAGTCGTAATACTTCGGCAATTTGATCACCCACCGTAAAGACTGGATTGAGTGACGACATCGGTTCCTGAAAAATCATCGCAATATCTTTACCACAGATATTACGCATTTCTCTTGGAGACAGACTCAGTAAATCCTGCCCTTCAAAAACTATTTTACTGCTTGCATCTATACGGCTTTGATCACGTGGCAACAGCCCCATGGTTGCCAACGAGGTCACCGACTTGCCACTGCCAGATTCTCCCACAAGTGCCACAGTTGTATTGGCAGGAATGTCAAAAGATATTCCTTTGACCGTTTCGATATAGCTTTTATCTTCGGCTTTAAAGCTCACTTTCAGGTTTTGAACACTGAGGAGCGTTGGTTTAACAGTTTGATTTTGTTCCGTCATCCTTTACTCCTCCTTATTTCAATTTTGGATCTAATGCATCACGCAATGCATCAGTAAACATCGAAAATGCCGTAACCAAAACCGCCATCGCTACAGATGCTGCGATAAGTTGCCACCATTTACCTAAAATCAATTCACTTTGTGCTTCATTAAGCATACTTCCCCATGACACAACCCCAACAGGAACGCCAAATCCCAAGAAGCTCAAAATCACTTCTGACTTAATAAAGGCCACCACTAAAATCGAGATTTGCACCAATGCAATATGACTGACGTTCGGAAAGATATGCACAAAGATGCGTCGGAAATGACTCACTCCTATCGCTTTGGCAGCGAGTACATATTCACGCGAAGTATGTTTCATATACTCTGCACGAATCAGGCGATACACCCCCGTCCATCCAGTAAGCCCTAGAATGAGGACAATCGATAAAATCCCCTTTTGTTGTAATACAGCTGCAATCGCAAGAACCAAGAGCAAATACGGAATCGAAGTAAAAATGTTATAAAACCAGTTTAAAATGTCATCAACCCAACCACCGAAATAGCCAGAAATTGCCCCTAAAATTGTCCCAATCACGACAGCAAGTAATGCAGCTACCACGCCAACAATAATAGATGTTTCAGCACCTTTAATGGTTTTTTGCAGAACATCCTGCCCCCATTTATCCGCACCAAACGGTAAAGTTTGTTTTAGCTCGCTTTGTTGATCTAACAAATGACCACCCAATTGCTGATCAATCACTTTCATATCTTCTGCTAGTGGATCGACAACGCCATAGTAGTCAATTGCATTGGTACCACCTTGCTCAGTCGCAATCTCTGCATTCAGTTCAGCAATTACATCTTTTAAAGGATCAACAGGATTTTCAGGCAATGCCATATCTTCTGCTGATGCTTTGGTTTTGGCTGTTTCATTAAGTTTCGCCCCAATAAAACTTGGAGGTGCATAACTCACAGCCACTTCTTTATTCCAATTGGATGCAACCAAGCCTGTCATCGACAATAGCAACACCACGAAATAACACAGTACAACGAACAACGACACCATCGCTAATTTATCGGCTTTTAGGCGTCGCATCGCCAACTTCCACAAGCCAGTCGATGCAGGTGTTGATGCCGTTGCTTTGGTCTTATTGAATATTCCTAGCATAGGCCACCTACTTCAACTGAACGCGTGGATCGACAAGTTTATAAATCAAATCCGCGATTAAGTTAAAAATCATTGTAGCCGCTGCAACGTAGACTGTAATCGCCTTAATGACAGGGAAGTCACTGCGCTCAACAGCAATAATGACTTCACGACCAATACCCGGAATACCAAAGAATCGTTCAATCAGGAAAGCGCCTATCAGCAGTGCCGGTAGACTCGACATGACATCGGTAATAATTGGAATTGAGGCGTTACGCAGTACATGTACACCTAAAATACGGCTTTCACCCACACCTTTTGCACGCGCAGTTCGAACATAGTCTTGATTGACTTCATCCAATACAAAACTGCGGTATAAGCGCAAAGTTGGCGCAATACTTACCACCAACATAATTAAGATAGGCAGTAAACCGTATTTAAATAAGTTTTCGCTAAAGTGATCACTCCAGCCTTGAACCGGAAACCAGCTTAACTGATATGCAAAAACGTATTGGAAAACAATAATGTAAACTAAAATACTAATCGACATACCAATCGTACATAGCATCATAATCATACGATCGGTTAATGTGCCACGAACTGAAGCCACAGCAAGTGCCAAACCAATTGAAATGATCGTTTGCAAAATGGTTAAAGGAATTAAAATCGTCAGTGATGGTCCTAGACGGGTCAAAATAATATCTGACACCGACTCACCTGTACTCCAACTCATTCCATAATCAAAAGTTAAAATCTGCTTAATGAAAATCCACAATTGGACATAGTAGGGTTGATCAACCCCCAACTGTTGACGGATGTTTTCAATTTGCTCTGGGTTCGACATTTTGCCTGCTAGAATATATGCAGGGTCTCCACCTACCCAGTTAAATAAGAAGAATATGAGCAGAACAACCCCCAACATCGTTGGGATCATCTGCCATATACGCCGTATGATATATGCCAGCATAAAGTTGTCCTTACTTCACTCGTTGCCCTGTAATTTCATCAAAGAAAGCTTTGTTATCAGGTTTACGACCTAAGAAATCATGCACCAGTTTTTCGGCTTCAAATTGACCACCTTGCGACAAGATCGTTTTACGGTAGCGTTGTCCCACTTCAGGGTTATTTAGGTTATCTCCGAAAGCAGACAACATATCGAGTGCCATCACTTCAGACCACATATAACCATAATAGCCAACTTGGTAACCGCCCATGATGTGGTTGAATTGTCCTGGGAATTCAGTGCTTGGGACATAGCCTAAAGCTGTCTCGCCTTCCATTTTCTTCCAGACATCTAAGGGTTTAACACTCAAAGCATCTGATGAGTGAAGTGCCATATCATATTTTGCATACAAGGCTTGACGTGCATAATGCAAACCACGTCCATAGCTATGAACCGCTTTTAATTTATTAATCAGTGCGTCATCTACAGGTGGACACGCTGGATTACAGTAATTTGCGAGTGTAGATAAAGTTTCTTTACGACGCGCCCATTCTTCATACATTTGTGAAGGTGCTTCTACAAAGTCGCGCTCTACTGAAGTCCCCGATTGGGATGCATAGCGTGTATTGGACAAAATACCGTGTAAAGCATGACCAAACTCATGAACAAAGGTTTCAAGTTCATCACTATTTAGACCTTTACGGTTAAAATTAGTCACCAAAGCAGAAATCGGTTTACGCTTAGTCAAGGTACTACCACCTTTTACGCCCCAAACAGCCGCATGACCATACTTCCCTTCACGTGGGTATTTATCGATATATAAACCACCAAGCAGTTCACCAGTCTTTTTATCTTTTACATCGTAATATTCAACTTCTGACTGCCAAACATCGACTTTCGCAGGCTTAAATTCAATGCCATAAAGGTCAGATGAAATGGCAAAAATCCATTCTTGAGATGCTTGGGTTGGGAAATAGTCACGCAATTTTTCTTGATCGATTTGATACTTTTCTTTGCGAAGTTTTTCACTCCAATAACTCTCACTCCAGCGATTGATTTCAGCTTTTTCGAGTGGAATTTTCAGGCTTTTCGCTTTGAATTCACGTAAAGTCTCAACTTCTTTTTTCTCTAAAGGTGCCACCGTTTGATGAACATCGGCTAAGAACTTATTCACTGTTTCAGGGTCTTTTGCCATACGGTGTTGCAACACCCATTCGGCATAGCTTTTTTTGCCAAAGAGCTGCGCAATTTCATAACGTAAATCCATTGCTTGCTTTAACAATACTAAGTTTTTCTCAGTACCACGACGCGTGAATGCAGTTTGGTAACGCTTACGCGCATCATCGCTTTCTGCTAGTTCCATAAATGGACGGTATTCTGGGTATTCAAAACCGAGCAAATAATTGCCCTTTTCATTTTTCTTTAAGCCCGAAATATAGTTATCTGGCAAGCCTTTCAACTCCGCCGGTGTAAACTCCAGTTTTTCTTTATTATCTCGTACATTACGCGCATATTCTTGTTCAATTTTTGCTAATTCATCAAAGATAGCTTTCAAACGAGCACGTTTTTCAGGTGTAAATTGCACCCCTGTATTTTCAAAACCATCCAAGATGTCTTGACGCATTTTTTTATCAATTTCGTCATTGGTTTTGAGTTTTTTAATTTGCTCATAAAGTTTTGGATTTTGATAAACCGAAGTTTGAAACTCCATAATTTTAATTTCACAATCTTCCGCGGCCTTACGTAAAGCCTCATCAGGATCGACGTTACTATACAGTCCGATTGGTCCATAAAAATCTTCAAATTTGGCAAAAATTTGATCCCACTCCGCCAAAACAGGTGCTGCTTTTGCATTATTTTTTATCTTTTTTTGCTCAAATGCCGCCAAATCTGTTTTCACTTGCTGAATTTTGGCATCACACAGCGCAGGTATTTCTTTGGCTTGGAACTTTGGCAAAGTACTCCGTATTGAATCTTCGGCTTGAACGAATTGGCTAGCGCCGATCATCAACATACTGAGGGTGGTGAGTTTCAAAGCTTTATTTTTCATAATTTCTCCAGTTTTGTTCCATTTTATTTTTTCGGGTCAATATCGATGTACATCCATTCTGTTGCCAAAATTGGATGCTTTTTATAACCAATCACGCGTGGTTGCGACAACACACTACGGTAACGTGCATAATTAATTTGGACAGGCATGTACACTTCTAATATGCGTGACATTTTCCGATAGATTGCATCACGCTCCGGTCCCGGTTTCATACGCTGCGTCTGTTCATATAAACGGTCGTATTCAGGAATTTTTGAACAGCCGTTGTTGGTGACATTGATATTTTTGCCATAGAACAATTGCATAAAATTGTCTGCATCTGGATAGTCTGCGATCCATGCAGATGCTTTAAACATGGTTTTACACTGTTTTTCGGCTTTTAAAGCTTCTGCAAATGGCATCGACTTTGTTGTCATTTTAATTTTGATGCTATCTAAAGTTTTCTTCCAAAATTCGCCCAACTGCTGACTACGGCTACTATTGCCCGATATCGTCATTTCAATCGTAAGTGGTTTACCATTCGGTTGAGTACGCCAGCCATCTGCGCCGACTTTATAGTTATAACGATCGAGCAATAAATTTGCCGCTTTAACTGAGTATGGAATACTCGACTTATAATTCGGGTCATAGCCGACAACGCCGAGTGGAATTGGGCTTTGTAATTTTTGTGCATCACCATTCATCAAAATTTTGATTTGATTATCTGCTGAATAAGCCATCGCCATTGCACGACGTAATGCAATTTTTTCTTTACTAAAACCTCCAACCACAGGGTTTTGCATATTCCAATAGTGATAGTCGATAGAGGGGTCAGAAATCCGCGACATTTGGATGCCTTTTTTAGCCAACTCAGGCTTTAACTCTCCATCTTTTAAGGCTTGTACCGACAAATCTCCATCGAGCACCAACAAATCCGCTTCATTTTTTGCAAAGGTCAACCAACGTGATTGTGATTCTTCCATCACCTGAATATCAATCACGCCAATTTGCGGCATTTTTTTGCCTTGCATGGCTTTTACAATCTTTTCATCTTTGGCATCTGATGCCTTGAAGTCCCAGACAAAACCACGATAGTTGGGATTGGCCTTTAAAATAATTCGTGAACCAGGTGTCCAGCGTGTCAAAATATATGGCCCTGTGCCCACAGGTTTACCCATCACAAAACCCGCTTTGTCTCGATATTTTTCGACCACTTCACGTGCCATGGCCGATGCAGGTTGATGAGCCAATAACATTGGAAAGTTTTGATCTGGAGAATTTAAACGAATGACAAGGGTATACCGATCAGGGGTTTGTATGCCTTCAATGGGCGCATCATAATCAAACTTACCTGTTTTTTTCGCCTTTTCTAGAACCTTCTCCATCCCTAAAATACGACCATCAAGTAGCCAACTGTTTGGTGAACGAAGTTGTGGATCGACTAAACGTCTAAAGGTATATGCATAATCAGCCGAGGTTAATTCTCTTTTTTTGCCTTTAAATACAGGATCATCAGCAAAAAAAATGCCTTTTTGCAGGCGAATGGTATAAGTCAAACCATCAGCACTGATTTCTGGCATCGCAGCAGCCGTTTTAGGAACCAACTTTGCCGGAGATGCTAAATAATCATAGGTATATAAGGTTTCAAAGATTGAGGTATTCACATGTGCAGAATACAGATCATGTACGCCAACTGGGTCAAAACCTGTTTCTGCGACAGGGAAAATATGACGTAAAACTTTATTTGGATCTGCTGGATTCTTTGCCGATGCTAATGTCGGCATCGCATTGAACAACACTCCCCCCATCAAACACGCTGTAGCAAATTTGGTTAGCGTAAAATTCGAATTTCGCTTCATTGTAATCCTGACTCAATTATTTTTTACTAGGCTGAATATCGAGATATTGCCAACTGGTGTTCATCATTGGATGTGTTTTATACCCCTGAATTTCAGGGTGAATTAACCAATTACGAATCCGTGTAGAATGGATAATCCAAGGGTTATCCGCTTCAATTTGACGGTTCATTTTTTCATAAAAAGGTTCACGATCTTTAGGTTTCAACACAATAGCTTGCTTATATAATGCGTCATAAGCTTTAGATTGATAACAACTTAAATTCCCTTGTCCTGAATTTGGCCCATATAGTAATTGAGCAAAGTTCTCCCCTTCAGGATAATCTGCAATCCACGCTCCAGACCACATCATATATTTACATTGCATTGCTTCTTTTAAATTGTCAGCAAAGTTACTGACCTTAAACTGTACCCGTATCCCAATGGCATCGAGATTTTTTTTCCACAACTCAGATTGAATCACCGATTTAGAGCTATTTTCAGTATTTATTTTTAAGATCAACGCTTTACCATCGGGCAAGGCTCGATAACCATCAGCACCTTTCTTATACCCAAATCGATCCAGTAATTTATTGGCCAGCAATGGGTTATATCCCAAACTACTGCGATATTTTGGATTAAAGCCACTCACGCCTTCTGGTAAAAACATTTCAGCCTTTACGGCCTGCCCTTGATATAACTGTTTAATCGATTCAGCTTGATTGTATGACATGCTGATGGCACGGCGTAAAGCGATCTTTTCAAGGCTTTGACCACCGACAAGCGGGTCTTGCATATTGAACATGCTGTAGGTGATTTCAGCGTCTTTATTTGGATAATGCTTAATGCCGAGCTTTTGCATATCAGGCTTAAGTTTATTTTGAGAATCTAAGGCTTGTGGGACAGCATTTGAGGTCAATTTATCAAAATTTAGCTGCCCTGTTTTAAATGCTAACCACCGTGACTGTTCTTCTTCAATAATACTGACGGAAACCTTGCCGATTTGTGGCATTTTCTTCCCGTTCATTTCTTTGACTAACTGATTGTCCCAAGCGGTGCCTGTCGATTTAAAATTCCAGACAAAACCACGATAATTCGGATTTGCAACCAATTCTATCTTGCTACGTGGAACATATTTACTGAGCTGATACGGTCCTGTTCCCACAGGATGCTGTGCAATTTTATTGCCATAAAATTCAACAACTTCTTTTGAAATTGCACCAAACGTAACATAGGCCAAAATATATTGAAAATTATAGTCAGGGCGCGTCAAAGTAATTTGCAAAGTATAAGGATCTATCGCTTTTAGGCCGGCAATAGCCGCATTGTAATTAAATTTTCCTGACTTCTTTGCATCCGCAACGACCGCATCCCCGCCTAAGATTTTGCCATCAATAAATGAATAGGTCGGAGAACGGTTAGCTGGATCTAAAATTCGTTGAATCGCGTAAATGTAATCTTGCGCAACTAGCTCGCGTTTTTTTCCCTTAAAGGCTGGATCATCTGAAAAATGGATGCCTCGTTTGATTTTGAAGGTATAGACTTTTCCTTCTTGTTCAATCTTTGGCATCGCTTCAATAGTATTTGGAACAAGAACAACAGGACGTGCTAGATAGTCATATTTCAATAAGGGTTCAAAAATGGCTTCCGCAATATTGCCACTATAATAATTATAGGTTTTGACCATATCAAAACCATCATCCGGTGCTTCAAATGCAATATTTAAAACTTTATTCGATTGTGCAGAAGCTTGAACCTCGGCCATCATCCCTGTTGAAATTAATAATGCAAGGAGCGCTATTTTAAATTTTCTAGTTTCCAAACCTTTTCCTTTCTGATGATTTTTTAATAATACAAAGCCGCAAGCAGACTTTAAATAAAGCCACCTTTACTAAAATAAAATGAACCAGTTTAAATTAAGTTTTAAACGTAGAACTTAATACAGTAATTAATATAAAGCGAAATTCATGCCACCACTCCTTGGTTGAAAGTTATCTGAATTAAATATCCTTTTAAATTCATTTTTTAAGATAAATTTATACTAATAGCGACTTTCCGAGTAAAGCTCGTTTTTATCAAAAATTCAACTCTTGTTGTTGAACGCATCCAAGCATATTTTGCACAAATATAATACACTCCTGATTCATAATGGATCACCTTCAGATGAAATGACAAGTCATCAGCATATAAACCAATGAATTATATGTTTTTATTTTTTATTTATTCCACTGATTAATCTTATAAATCAAACACATAAATATGAATTAATTCACACTTTTTAAGGTTTAATTTGCACCTAATCATATTTTTAAAAAAATTTTGATCAAAAGTTAAATTCCTGATAAAACCTAATTAAAAGGATAACTTTAAAAAAAATATACTTACCGTTCATCTTAAAGTTCTCCACTTTAAACTCAATAATGTAGATATTTATCAGTATTTTATATTTGAAAATAAAATTTAAATATAAATTTGGCACTTGAATTGCTTAAAAAGAATCAAGCAATATCGCTAACTACAACAAAAAGGAATACTTTTACTATGAAAGAGAAAAAAAATGCTAAATCTGTGGGGGGCACACCATTTAGCAAAACAATACTAAAATTAAGTACTCTTAGTTTAAGTATGCTGTGTTTATCTTTAGCGCATGCAGCAGAAACAAATGAAGAAGAAACAGTAAAGCCAACGAAAGTAGCCAAAGTAACTGTGACTGGTTCATCCATTAAAGGGGTTTCTGCTCAAAGTTCTTCACCTATTACGGTGATTAAAGTTGAAGAATTAACTAAACAAGGGGTTACAACGACTGAAGAAGCCTTAACTAAAATTAGTGCGAACCAAGCGGGCTACAGTACAGCGCAAAACGTTGGTGCAAGTAATACGTCAGGCTCAACAGCGAACTTACGTGGCTTAGGATCAGATAAAACCCTCGTCTTACTTAATGGACGTCGTTTGGCTTATAGCCCATTTAGTACATCTGAGACCAACTTAAATACTATTCCGCTTGCAATGGTTGAACGTATTGAGGTTTTACGTGATGGTGCCTCTGCAATTTATGGTGCAGATGCAATCGCAGGTGTAATTAACTTTATTACAAAAAAACAATACACTGGCTTAGGTATTAGCGGTGGTTTACTCAAACCAGAAGATAAAGGCGGCGAAGAATACGATGTTTCGATTTTTGGTGGCTATGGCGACTTAGATGAACAAGGTTTTAACGTTTATGGCGCAATTGACTACCGTAAAGCCAAAGAAATTATGGCAAAAGACCGTAAAGTCAGCCGTCGTGGTGGCCTTCTACCTGAGTTAGGTATCGATGCTGGTTCAGCAAATGGCTTCCCTGCTAACTTTCTTGATCCAAACGGCGGGCCTTTAGATGCTGACGGAAATCCTGAAGGTGTATTAGCGAACCCGTATGGTGGTGCAGCCAATTGTAATAATTTAACCAATGTCACTGAAGATGGCGGACTCTGCTTCCTTAATACGCAAGCTTTAATTGGTATTCAGCCAGAAACTGAGGACTTGTCTGCAATTGGTCGTGCAACCATCAAACTTAGCGATAACTTCAACGCTATTGGTGAATATGTCTATGCAAAAAGCAAAGTGACGACATCTATTGCTCCAGACGTCTACAGCCGCTCTGTCACGATTCCTAAAAGCAGTCAATATTATCCAGGCGAGGGTATTACCCCTGGTGTTGATGGTCTAAGTGGTGATCCATTACAACTTTACTTACGCTCTCAAGCGGGCAACCGTGTTTCACAATCTATCAATGAATCTCATCGTATTTTTGCTGGACTTGAAGGTGAAGCATACGGTTGGGATATCAACGGTGGCGTAACTTACGCAAAAGGCGAAGCATCAGATAGCTTTGTTAGTGGATACTTAAATCGTAACAAACTACAAGAAGGATTAAATGACGGCACAATCAACCCATTTGGTCCATCTGCAGATGCTAACGTTTGGACCTCATTAAATGTGAGTGGTACAACAAACGAAGCAACACTTGATTCCACAACATTTGACTTTACCGTGAGCCGCCCGATTTACACCTTACCAGCTGGTGATGTTGGTTTTGCATTTGGTGGAAGTTTTACAACTCAAGATTGGGAAGCAAAAGTAAACTCTGAGTTAGTACGCCTTGTACCAGGTAGTGGTATTGACCCTGACAAACCTCTGAGTAAAGGTGACCGAGATATTACTGCCGCTTTTGCTGAGCTTCAAATTCCAATTACCAAAACAATTGAAGCTCAACTTGCAGCACGTTATGACGACTACAGCGATTTTGGCGACACTTTCAATCCAAAAGTCGGTATTCGTTGGGAACCAATGAAGCAACTTATGTTCCGTAGTACCTACAGTACTGGTTTCCGTGCTCCAAGCCTTTGGGAAATTAATGCGCAACAAAGTAAAACCTACACTGGCGCAAAATATAACGACCCTGTCCTTTGCCCAGGCGGTAAACCAACCTCAACTCAATATCAAACCGAATGTAATACTCAGTTCTACCGTATGCAAGGTGGTAACCCAGATCTTCAACCAGAAGAATCTAAAACATTTACAGCCGGCTTTGTTTACGAACCAATTAAAAACTTAGTTTTAGCTGTTGATTATTACAACATTGAAATTGACGAATTAGTTGGCCAAGTGGGTGAAACTTCAATTTTTGAAGATCCTGAGAAATATGCTTCATTATTCGTGCGTGGTGCCGATGGTCGTATTGAATACATCAATACCATTCTAATGAATACAGGGGGTATTAAAACTCAAGGTATCGACATTAGCTTAGATTATCTTTCACCATTAACCGCGACAGGTCGTTTCGGCTTTGGCATTAATGGTACCTATGTCATCAAAAATGACTATCAAGAAGAAAAAGATGGTGCTTGGGAAGGCTTAGTTGGCGTGTATGACGATCCAGCTGTTTTACGTTGGAAACACACAGCAAATCTAAACTGGAGTTATGAAAACTGGAAAATGATTTTTGAACAACAGTTCTTCCGTGGTTATGACGACCAAAACCAAACTGGGAAAGCACAGTTCGACAAACATCGTGTTCCTGACTACACCCTTTATAACATTGCAACAACTTACAGTGGATTTAAAAACTTAGAGCTCACTGGTGGTATCAAAAATATCTTTGCTGAAGAACCTGCAGCATCGAACGTTTTAGATAACTTCCAATATGGCTATGACCCACGTTATAGCGATCCTACTGGTCGTACATTCTATGTCCGCGGTACTTACAAGTTCTAAAAGCTAAATTTGCAAGTACGATTCCAATAGGAATCGTACTTGCACTATTTATTTAATTAATTAGTCAAACATAAAAAATGCAAAAAACACTTATATCTCAAGTGCCAATTTCACTATTGATTGTTTGTCTCACATTTCAGGAGTAGTAATGGGCAAAAGCTTTTCCGAATTAGAAAATAATTCCGGCAAACGCCTGATCGGAATTGGGGCAGTCATTCTTCTGCATCTCATTGTACTCTACGGATTAATTACTGGCCTGTCCAAAAAAGGTGAGAAAACTGTAGAAGAACCTGTTGAATTAATCATTATTCAAGATAAAAAACCTGAGCCAGAAAAACCGAAACCAATTGAAAAACCACCTGAATTACCAAAACTCGTTAAGGAAGTGCTCAAAACACCAGACCCTCAACCTGAACAAAAGGTCGTTGAAAAAGCTGCACCAACTCAAACAGTTAAAGCCGTTTCAACACCTACGCCTACAGCTTCCCCATCTCCTAGTCCTGTGGCAGCACCAGCACCTGTAGCTGCAGCAGCTCCAGCACCTGCCCCTGCTCCAAAACCAGCTGGGGAAACACGTGGTGCATCTGAGGGAAGCGTTGGATGTAAAGAACCAGATTACCCTCGTGAAGCTGCAATGGCAGAAGAAGTAGGAACTGTCCGCATCTCTGTATTGGTTGGGCCTGACGGCAGTGCGAAACAAGTGAAGGTCAAAAAATCGAGTGGTACTAAATCTCTAGATAAGGCTGCTAGCAAAGCATTCAGCTTATGTACATTTAAGCCTGCACTCAAAAATGGTGAGCCAGTTGAAGATTGGTTTGATATTGAATACGAATTTAAACTTGATTAATGAATCTACAAAAATTTGGAGAATATAAATGAATAAAATGATGAAATCTGCGCGTATTTTTGCATCTGCTACAGTTTTAGTAACAAGTACATTACTCCCACTGCAAGCAGCATTTGCTGAAGAATCTGCAAATACTGCAACAACACAAGTAGAAACTACGAATACAACAAATACACCTGCACCGCCACCAATGCCTACAGCAACCAAAGAAGTCTATAACCCGTATGGCTTAGAAGCACTATGGCGTGAAGGTGACATCGTTGCTAAATCGACACTCTTTATCTTGGTCCTGATGTCGATTGGAACTTGGTACATCATGGTCACTAAATTTATTCAACAAGCTAAAATTAAACGTCAAGGCAAAGAAGCCGAAGCTAAATTTTGGGATGCTGCTTCAATTGATAGCGCAGCAGAAACCTTAGACGAATCGAGTGCATACCGCTTTATTGCAGAAAAAGGCATTAATTCAACTAAAAAACATGGCGGTAATCTGCTGGAACGTATCGACTTCAACACATGGGTGACTATTTCAATCCAGCGTGCTATCGATAAAATTCAAAGCCATTTAAGTGGTGGATTAGCTTTCCTCGCAACTGTCGGTTCGACTGCACCATTTGTGGGTTTGTTCGGTACAGTTTGGGGTATTTACCATGCTTTAACGGCAATTGGTATTTCAGGTCAAGCATCTATTGATAAAGTTGCAGGCCCAGTCGGTGAAGCCCTAATTATGACGGCAATTGGTTTGGCTGTAGCAGTACCTGCGGTTCTTGGCTATAACTGGTTAACGCGTCGTAATAAAGCAGTTCTAGATAATGTTCGGACCTTTGGTTCAGATCTACACACCGTACTTTTAAGCGGTGAGATCAAAAACAATAATAACGACACAAAATAAGAGAGGCATCAGCCATGGGAATGATGGTCAATTCAGATGGTGACGAAGATGATGTAATTTCAGCCATTAATACAACACCTTTGGTTGATATTATGTTGGTGCTGCTCATTATTTTCTTAATTACAGTACCTGTTGCAATCCATACAGTTCCGGTGAAGTTGCCTGAGGAAAAGAACACGCCTTATGAAACTAAACCGATCAATATTCAGATTGCTGTCAATAAAAATGGCGATATCTTCTGGAATGAAAAATACATTGCAGATAAAGATACGCTGATCAGTCGACTACAAGCGGAAGCTAAAAAGCGTCCGCAACCTGAAGTTCATATCCGTGGCGATCAGGTGACAAAATATGAAGCGATTGATGAAGTCATTAGTGCGACACAAGCAGCAGGAATTGGCAAAATTGCTTTTGTCACTACTCCTGTTGCCGCACCATAATCGGATGAGGGACAAGGTATGGGAATGAATGTCGGTTCCGATAAAGACGATGATGTTATGTTGGACGTCAACATGACGCCATTGATCGATGTGATGTTGGTTTTGCTTATTATGTTTATTATCACAATTCCAATTCCAAATAATTCGATCAATATTGATTTGCCAAACGGTACGCCACCGCCAACCAATGAAAAGCCGCCTGAGCCAGTCACTTTACGGATTGATGCGCAGGGTAAATTATTTTGGAATGGTCAACCCGTTGCCAATAAACAAGCTTTAGAAACACTTTTTGCTGGTGTTGCACAACAAGCAGATCAAGATACGATAAAAGTGCAACCTGACAAAATGACAGAATATAAAGATGTCGCTATGGTGATGGCAGCAGCACAACGTTTGAATGTCAAAAAAATTGGGGTCTCAGCAAATCAATAATTGCTCCCCAACAATAAAGCCAACTGATCACCTCAGTTGGCTTTTTTAATTCTTCACAGAAATCTATACAGTTAGTGACTCAGAAAGAAACTCTTATTATTTATTAAGTATTTTTCTGCTTCCAAAATTCATATAGCTCATGATCACAGTTTGGCTTTAACTGACTAAAACTCAACCCTTGCTGTTCATGAGGTTCATGTCTTAATTTTTCGGCAATCTCTGCTGTAGATAAGCCATAGGCTTCTGCATCAGCATTTGAATAGGCATATACAATTTTTTCAACTCCAACCATTCGCAGAGCTGCCAAACACATTGGACACGGTTGTCCGCTCGCATAAACGACACAGTCCTTCAAAGACGTCGTATTTAAATTTTGTCCGGCTTGTCTTAATGCATTTAACTCGGCATGAGATGTCGGATCGCCCGAGATTAATATTTGATTCACCCCTGTACTCACCACAACGCCATGCTTAACGATCACAGCACCAAATGGCCGACCACCTTGCTCAATATTTTCTTTCGCAAGTTGAATCGCAAGTTCTATAAACGCATGATCCGTCATAAATACGCCCAATCATTGTTAATATAAAGAGTTAGCCCATTATGCCAATACAGGAACATCAATCCATAACGCCTCTGGAAAGTGTTTGGCTAAATATGCTTTTAAATATTCAGCAGTATCTTTAGAAATCAATGCATCTTGCGATTCATGATTTAAATTATAAGCCAGTGCATAAAGTGCCAAGCCACGACTTTTTAGTGCTTCCAAACTTAAAATCGTATGGTTAATGCTGCCCAAACGACCTGATGTCACCAAAATAACGGGATATTTTTTCTCTACAACATAGTCGATGGTTAAAAGATCCGTGGTTAATGGCACCATCAACCCACCCGCACCTTCGAGTAAAACGTTGTCATATTTTTCAGTTAAACGTTTTGTCGCGTATTCGATTTTAGCAAAATCAATGTCACGTCCATCGATTTTGGTGGCGAGATGTGGCGATGCAGGATAACTAAATATTTCAGGCATCGTGAGTTTGGTTTCATCTTCGACCAACAACCCTGTACCCATAATTTGACGATGTTGTTCTATATCCTCAGAAATATCGACATTGCCTGTTTGGATCAACTTTTGCGTGATCGTTCGCGCCCCTTGCTCATTCCATATTTTAGCCAAATAGCCTGTGGTATATGTTTTACCGATGCCTGTATCGATCCCACTAATGAAATAAACTTGCCCTGTCATGGCATTCTCCGTGCAATACAAAAAATCGGATGATAGGTCAGTGTATAACGCATCTGCCCAGTTTCATCACGCAAAGAAAACTGTTGATATGCTGAATAAAAATCAAAGAGCGATTGTTTCGTCCAACGAAAATGTGAGGCTGTCGCAGTCACACCTGTCGCTTTTAAATGCTGCAAAACCTGCTTTGGATGATCAAAATATAATGCCGCTGTCTGCTCTGAAAGATGCAGAATTTCAAAACCATTTTGACTTAATATAGCTTGAAGCATGTCGATATCGAGGTAGTCCAAACCCTGCCCAGTCAAAGCTTTTATTTCCTGTAAATTCTGCTGTCCAAAGGTCGAAAAACAAAAATATGCCTCTGGATTTAAACTTTGAAAGGCTTTTTCGACAATGCCCGCAAAGTTCCCTACCCATTGCAAAGCCGAACTCGATGCGATCAAGTCGATATGCTGTGGAAATTCAAGTTGTTCGATATCTCCAAGTCTGTACTGAATCTGCGGACTTGACTGAAAATGCTGTTGAATTTCTGCATATAGATCATTTAAAACCAAACGATTGATTTGCATATTTTCCAGCATTAAATGGCTTAAATTCCCCGAGCCACATCCAATTTCAAAAAGCGTTTCCACAGGATGATTTTGCAACTTTGGACAATACTGCTGCATCAACTCAAATAAATGTTGAGCAATCTCTTTTTGTGCTACGGCATGTTCAGCATAGCTGTGCCCTGCCTGAGCAAAGCGTAACGCCACTTGGGATTTATCAATCTCAAAATTATTCACAAGTCACTCACAACAATTGAGTCAACTGATCCAAATCAGTTTGTGTAATCTGAGCAGTGAGTGAAATGCGTAAGCGCGAACTATGCTGCGGCACAGTGGGTGGACGTACAGGCATGATATAAAAACCTGCCGCTTGCAAAGCTTGAGCCTTGGCAACTGTTTTATTCGACTCGCCAATAATGACAGGCACAATATGTGATGTAGATGGACAATCAAAACCTTTGGCTTGCACAGCTTGTTGCAAATTTTGACTGATTTGCTGTAAATGGTGACGCTCTGCTTTTAAATTTAAAACATTCTTGAAAATAAAATCTGTCCACGCCATACAGATCGGGGGCTGTGCGGTACTAAAAATCAACGGTCGCATCGAGTTAATCAAATAGTCACGAATAATCGCATGACAGATGAGATATCCCCCTATTGAAGCCAGTGCTTTACCAAATGTCCCGACTAAAAGATCAATATCATCCATCACCCGATATTGCTCAGCACAGCCTAAACCACGCTCACCGCGCACACCGATCGCATGCGCCTCATCGACATACAACATCACTTTGGAAAATTGTTTTTTGATCCGTACCAGTTCAGCCAAATCGGTTTCATCACCATCCATACTGAAAATCGATTCAGTCACCACAATGATCCGCTCAAAAGCCTCATCTTCATGATATTTGCATAAAAGCTGAGAAAGATGCGCCAAATCATTATGGCGATAACGTACATATTTCGCAGTCGATAATCGGATGCCATCAATCAAACTGGCATGAATTAACTTATCCGCCAATATCAAGGTTTTACTGTCTGCCAGTGCAGGTAAAATCCCGATATTCATGTGATAGCCGCTGTTAAATAACAGTGCAGATCGACCATGAAAGGCATCACTTAATGTTGATTCAAGTTGTTCATATTCAGAAAAGTTTCCTGTCAATAAACGCGATGAGGATGAACTCATCCAACGCTGTGCGTTCGGGGTTTCATCAAAGAATTGTTCACGTAGGTGTAGGTTTGAAGCCAAACCTAAATAGTCATTTGACGCTAAATTCAACATGGTATGATCGTGAATACTAATGTAACGATCATGCTGATGATTTGAAGTGAACTGACGTAAGTTGCCTTGCTGTTTTAGTTGATCAAGTTGATCTGAAAAATGGTTGAGCAGATTCATGCTGGCTGCACCATGTTTTTCACCACCTCAACCATGTGTTCTAACAAATTTTTTAATTCATGCTCTGAAATAATATATGGGGGCATAACATAAACCAGCTTACCGAATGGACGAATCCAAATACCACGACGGACAAACTCCTGTTGTAGGGTTTTCATATCTACATTAAAGGTCAATTCCACCACACCAATAGCACCAAGTATTCGCACATCTTTGACATGTTCAAGCGATGAAAGTGTTGGTAAATGAAACTTCAATTGAGTTTCGATACGTCGAATATTGGCTTGCCAATCTTGAGAAAGTAGCAGTTCGGTACTTTTTACAGCCACAGCGCAAGCCAAAGGATTTGCCATAAAGGTTGGGCCATGCATAAACACGCCGGCTTCGCCTTGGCTAATCGTATTCGCGACTTTCTGCGTAGTCAGGGTTGCAGACAAGGTCATATAACCGCCTGTCAGTCCTTTGCCAATACACATAATATCTGGCTCAACTGCGGCCCATTCCCAAGCAAAGAGTTTTCCTGTTCGCCCGAAACCTGTCGCGATCTCATCAAAAATCAATAAGACCTGATATTTCTCACAGAGTAATTTAGCTTGACGCAAATATTCAGGGTGGTAGAAACGCATGCCTCCTGCACCTTGCACAATCGGCTCTAGAATCAATCCCGCAATATTTTCATGCTGTTCTGAGAGAGTCTTTTCTAGTTCAGCAATATCCGCAGGATTCCACGCTTGCTCAAAGCCAATTTGCGGCGCAGAAACAAAAATTCGATTGGGCAAACTTGGGCCAAAAATTTGATGCATCCCAGTCACAGGGTCACAAACCGACATGGCATTCCAAGTGTCACCGTGATAGCCCGAACGCGGCGTCACAAAGTTAGTCTTTTGGGTTTGACCCAATGACGACCAATATTGCACCGCCATTTTCAATGCCACTTCTACAGCCACTGAGCCTGAATCTGCATAAAAAATTTTATCTAAACTGGGCGGGGTGATTTTTAACAGTAATTTAGCCAGTTGAATCGCGGGATCATGTGTCAATCCACCAAACATGATATGAGACATCTGTTGCAGTTGATCGGTCACAGCTTGATTTAGCTCGGGATGGTTATAACCATGAATTGCACACCACCATGAAGACATACCATCAATCAATTGACGACCATCTTCAAGCTCAATCATTACCCCTTGCGCACGTTTCACTTTAAACGTTGGAAGGGGCTGAGTCATCGATGTATAGGGATGCCAAATATGCTGCTGATCAAATTGTAGATCGGTTAAATTGGCCATCCCTCACTCCATGTATCAGGCTTAAACATCAATGTGGCAAGATGTTACCCCCACGCCAATGAAAAATAAATTGCCATAAAGCCCAGCTATTCAGAGATTTGTTCTATTTTCTTTAAATATTGGCAGATTTTGCAACTTATGACTTCAGATTGAAACAAGGGAAAGCCATGTGAGCCAGAAACCAATTCAGTCTCCAAAAACTTTACAGCTAAATTATGCAGTAAGCGTCCAACTTTGTAACTAACCAAATAATCTTGCTTAGCAAAAAAATGGTATTGATGACCAGTGTAATTTTTCAAGATACTGACATTATTGAGCTTCTCCAAACAGTTCAATCCTGCTCGAAGCACATCTAAATTTTGCGCTTGAATCAAACTTTGCAAGGTGATGAAATCCTGCTTAGTGCTATCAGTACCCTGACAAACCATATAACCAAACTTCTTTAGGGTCGAAATTGCATCTTGCTCGAAAGATTGTTTGAAGCTTTGAAAACTCGCTTGATCCATCGCAGCAGGCCACTGTTCATCAGCTACAAAACTTGGATTTGAGCCTAATGTGATCAGCACTTTCTGTTGTTGATATTTTTTTTGAATTTCATCTACCAAAATCGTCGCCAATTGACCACCAAGGGACCAGCCAATAATCACATCAAATTGCTGCGCCAATTCAACTTTCTGTTCCAGCACTGCTAGATTTAAGGCATCAAAAATATTCCATAATTCGACCTGATAACCTTGGGTGATCAATGCCTGCTGTAAAGGAGCAAGTAATTTACGACCGCCGCCCCAGCCAGTAATAAGTAAAATATGTTGATTCAATACAAACTCTAAAATTAAACGATTCCAAATAGTATAAAAGTTCAGAGCACGTTTGATAGTGGCATTTCAGCACATCAACCGATTTGCCAAAAGACATTCGAAATCAACTTCAATAAATATAAAATCAGCTAGCCTACAGCGCTTTAAAATTTGTTAAGATCGAATAAAGAACAATATAAACTGATGCTCTATGAAAGTTTCTTCATTGCTAAAAATCTGTTTCATGACATGTGCTTTAATAGCAACCACCCAAATCACAGTTGCCGAAACATCAATACTCAGCACCAGTCAAAACAAACAAAAACAATGGGTAGGCACACCCGCACCCAACTTTAAATTACAAGATCAAAACGGAAAATGGCACGAACTGAAGCAATATCAAGGGAAATGGCTCGTTCTGTACTTTTATCCCAAAGACAACTCACCCGGTTGTACAGAAGAAGCCAATCAATTTAAAACCCTATATCCACAATTTTTAAAAAGTAAGGCGGTTGTTTTGGGCGCAAGCTTAGATGATGTTGCATCACATCAAAAGTTCTCTAAAGCACTACAACTTCCCTTTCCAATTCTTGCCGACCAACAGCACAAGCTGGCGACACAGCTAGGTATTGTACGAAACTTAGGGATTTTGAAAGTTGCCAAACGTGAAACCTTTCTCATTGATCCGAAAGGCATTATTGTTTATCACTATACCAGCGTGAATGCACAGACACACGCGGCGAAGGTCCTGACAGATATTAAAAAACTACAACAATAGTTTTCATGGCCCAATAAAAAACCCAGCTTCTGCTGAGTTTTTTGGATATTTTTTAAATTACATTTGAGACTGAATATAATTTGGTAGGCCAATGAGTTCGATCAAACGCATTTGCTTTTCAAGCCAGTAGGTATGATCTTCTTCAGTATCTGACATTTGCTGACGGAGCATATCACGGGTCACATAGTCACCCTTTTCTTCACACAATTTTACGCCTTGAGCAAGTTTCTCACGAACATGATATTCAAGCGCCAAATCCGCTTTTAAACAAGTCACAACGTCTGTACCGACTTCAATATCATCACGATTCATATTCGGCGTTCCTTCAAGGAACAATACGCGACGAATCAATGCATCTGCATGTGAGCCTTCTTCTTGGCTTTCATGATCGATACGTTCAAAGATTTTACTTAAGCCCCAATCTTCATACATACGGGAATGAATTAAGTATTGATCACGAGCAGCCAGTTCGCCACCGATCAGCATATTTAAGTAGTCTACGACTTCTGGATTGCCACGCATTTTCTTCACTCCATACCCTTTTCAAATATTATGGACAAGTTTCAAAATGAATGCAAAATATAATTTTTGTAAGCTTATGATTTTTATATAATTTAAATGATAAACATACGCATTTGCAGTTCAATTCCGCGCATTTTTCACATATAAAAGAAGCCCTTGCAGAATATTCAAGGCATTTAGAACACGAAATAATCAAAAATCGCTGGATGCTGTTTTTTGTAACAATTAACAATACGTCTTGTTTAGCAAAAATATCTCCAGATTGATTCAACACACTGTGCTTATCGCTATAGGAAACTTTATACTGATGCCCTATGCATTGCTGTCAAAGACAAGGCGAAAATCTCCAAAGAAGACGGACTTAAGCTGAAGTCCAACGTGCTTTCTTCCACGCTTGCTGTTGCCTTAAATCTAAAAAAGTCCAAGCGACAAAACGGCTTTCTTTTTGTCCCTGCGTCATTTTAATGGTTTTCACATCCACTGCACCGCTCTTCGCTAAGGCCTTTAAAAGCACTGGCAATGTTGTTTTCTTGGAAACCAGCGTACTAAACCAAAGACATTGTTCAGCAAACTGGATGCTCTCTTGTACCATTTGGCAGACAAATCGCTCTTCGCCGCCATCACACCAGAGTTCGTTCTTTTGACCGCCAAAGTTTAATACCACCTTGCTCCGATCAACTGGCTTGCCCAGTTTTCTTAATTTTTGCGTTGCTGTCGCGTTGGCTTCATCTTGCGAGGCATGAAATGGTGGATTACACATGGTCAAATCAAAACGATCTGAAGGTTTAATCACACCATTAAAAATATTGCTCGCTTTTTTTTGCAATCGAATCTGAATGCCTTTACGCAGATTCGGATTGGCCTCCACAATAAATTGAGCACTTTTAACCGATGCAGCATGTATGTCTGAGCCTACAAATTTCCAGCCATAGCTGCGATGACCAATAATCGGATAAATACAGTTCGCACCAACCCCAATATCTAAGACTTGAACGGTGTGTCCTGTTGGAATCTGCCCTTTGTTGTTGGCACTTAACAAGTCAGCCAAATAGTGAATATAGTCAGCCCTGCCCGGAATAGGCGGGCAAAGAAAATCTTTGGGAATATCCCAATATTGAATGCCATAAAAATGCTTAAGCAATGCTTTATTGAGCATTTTCACAGCGTGTGGATCAGAAAAATCTACCGATAAATCATTATATTTATTTGGGCTGACAAAAGGTGCAAGTTCCGGACAGCTCTGTATTAACTGAGGAAAATCGTAACGACTGCGATGCAGATTTCGTGCATGTAATTCCGATTTTTGCTGCGGAAAAGATTTCTTTACTTGCGCCATGTGTATGCCAATATTCAACGGGAGAACAGAATCAACTGATAAGGCAGGATCTATACCTGCAAATTAGTCAATATTGTACGTGAATTTGACCGTAATGACGCCCCAATCCTTTTATTTATCTATCTGCAAAATTAATAACGACTAGAATATCTATTCTTATTTTATCTAGACATTTTTGTTTGCTATATCATTAAACAAAACCGCAGAACATTGATTGAATAATAGTCGCGAAACATGAAGAATCAACAAAAAAAACCAATCAGTGTTGATTGGGCTTTTTTTATCACATAACACAATGATTTATATAAAATAATTTTTTTAATTTTATATAAGGTGTATTATGTTAATTTTAGATAGTCTTAACAAATACTAGATCTAATACTAATCTTCGTCAGTTTTTTTATTCAAAACTACAATTCCACCAATAACCATTGCTGCACAAATTAAAAATGCAAATCCCGTTCCTGCGAAGAAAAAGCTTTTCCAAGCAAGCACACCTAAAATGATTAATCCCCATCCCAGACAATATTTCTTTAGATTAGATAACATTTTTTAGCCTAATATCTTATAAATCATTATCTTAATATAATAATTATTTAATTTACTCTAGGTCGCTTCTATACGTTTATTTAACGACCAAATATGAAACATCCCATTTAACATAATGGCTGTTATACGAAATGAAGAAGCCTATAACTCTGATCTAGGCTTTAAATTAAAGCGCACAAGTTAGATATGACTCTTTGTCCATTAATCTGTGAGGTTTTGCATCCATAATCATAAGAATAGCCATCTATCCAACACTCCCCCCATCTTCGCGCTTTTTACAATCAATATAAAGTACTTTTGCAGCGTTCACATGCATTCTCTGCTGAATTTAGTGCGCATTAAACCCAATCATCAACATATATTTTTTCAAATCAATCAAAGACAAAACTAAATATTCTCAATATGATAAAAAAATGCGTCTATTAAAGTTGAAGAATATGAATAGCAAGACAACAAGACAGATACTCGTCACAGGCGCGACAGGCTATATTGCCAGTTGGGTCATTAAAAACTTACTTGAATTAGGGCACACGGTACATGCCACAGTTCGTGATCTGAATAAAACATCAGGATTTGTACATCTCGAAAAAATTGCAGCTGATACAACTGGCACTTTAAAACTGTTCCAAGCCAATTTATTAGATGAGGGTGCATTTGATTCAGCCATGCAAGGTTGTGACATTGTGATCCACATGGCATCCCCTTTTGTAGTGACCAACTATAAAGACGCAATAAAAGACATTATTGAGCCGGCTATTTTAGGCACTGAAAATGTACTCAACAGTGTCAATATAACAGAATCTGTACAACGTGTTGTCGTGACTTCAAGCATCGCATCAACCTATGGTGATGCCATTGATATTCTACAGACCGAGCATAATGAATTTGATGAATCGCATTGGAATACCTCCAGTTCAGAAACTCATCAGCCTTATCCATATTCAAAAGTGATGGCTGAGCGCAAAGCATGGGATATGCAAAAAGCACAACAACGCTGGGATTTGGTTTGTGTAAATCCAGCCTTAGTGATGGGCCCTTCATTAACAGCATCGACTCAGTCTGGCAGTGTTGAGGTTTTACAGCAGTTTGCCAACGGTATGACTTTGGCGGGTGTTCCACCAATGTGGAATGGAATTGTCGATGTCCGTGATGTCGCCGATGCGCACGTACAAGCAGCATTAAACCCTAAAGCATCAGGTCGTTATATCATTAGCGGTGGTACTTTAAGTTTATTAGAAATGGGGAAAATATTACGCTCGCATTTTGGTAATAAATTTCCTTTTCCACGCAATACCTTACCGAAGTTTGCCTTTAAAGCATTTGGCCCTCTTGCAGGTTTCCCACGTAAGTTTGTTGAACTGAATATGGGTTACCCAATTTACTTTAATGCTGAAAAAAGTAAAACAGAATTAGGCATTGAGTACCGCAATATTCAAAACAGTGTGGTTGAGCATTTCCAACAACTCCTCGATGACGGTGTGGTGAAGCAATATATTCCGTGAATAACTCATCAACAAAAAAGCCACCTTAAATAGGTGGCTTTTTATATTAAAAAAATTAAACTAACTTAGAAATCAAAAGTCACGCCGACTTTATAGGTACGTGGACCACCCACTAAGGCATAACCTGAGTTGAATGTACCTTCCCAATATTTCTCATCAGTCACGTTAGCAATATTGGCTAAGAATGTAGTATTTACACCACCCAAATTGGTTTTATAACGCGCACCTAAATCTAAGATTGTATAGTCTGGTAGTTTAAGACTATTAGTTTCATTTAAATATTGTTCACTCACATAATTTGCACGCGCATTCACATTTAATCCATCTACATAAGGTACTGCATAATCTAAGCCAAGCGTTGCGGTAAAGTCAGGAATACCATATACCGAATTACCTTGATTAGTTACACGCTTTTTCACCGCTGCTTTGGTATATTCAGCATCGATATAAGCCAAACTACCCATCAGATTTAGACCTGTATAAATCTCTCCTGAAAATGCCCATTCCACGCCACGTGAACGTGTTTCTGCATCATCTGTGGTAATTTGATTGATTGTACTATTGGGTTGACCATCAGTATATGAAGATACCATGGTCGATGGTTTTTCAATTTGATAAAGGGCAAATGTATTCAACCAAGAACCTGCTTGATATTTTGCACCCAATTCATATTGCTTAGTTTGAAATGGCGCGAAAGTAACATTATTGTTAGCATCTGCAACGTTATTCACCGTTACCCCTTCAGAAAGTCCCTCTACATAGTTTGCATAAATAGAAAGATTCTCACCAAAAGGTTTAACCACAACACCTAAGCTAGGCGAAATTTTATCATCTTGATAGCCAGTCTTTCTTTGTAAATTCTTGGTATCGATATCCTGATAGCGTGCACCGACAATCAGCTGCAATTTATCATCTAACAGGGAAAGCTGATCAGTAAGAGTATAACTAATATATTTATTATCCAATAATGAAGCCATAAGTGGCTTACCTTCAGGCATCATTTCATTAGAGCTAGGATCATAAATATTAGTCGGATACTCTACTGGTGTTGCACCTTGCCCGCTATGCTGGCTCGTTTTGCGTTCCAAATAGTCTGCGCGTAAACCCAAAGTATGTTTTATTGCAGCGGTACTGAAATTACTAACTACTCCAAAATTCGCAGTTGTGTTCTTCTCATTCATACCTACACGGTAATATTGAGAAGTTGCATCGCCAGTATTACTATCATTTACAATAAAGCGTGTACCAAAGATATGACCACGATATTTTTTCTCGACTTGACCAACACCAGCATTAAATTGCAACGTATCATTAAATTTATATTCTCCTGATAACCCCGCAAATTGTGTATTGGTGTGACCTTCTAAATTAGAGAAATAATTAGTATCCCCCTCAGGAGCGTCCATTAATCTTAAAGGCTTAGTGCATTTTTTGGGATTAGTAATTCCTTCACATGAAATGAAGCCTACCATCGCAGGTGAACCACCATTACGATCATCACGTACCGCATAGGCATCAAAATTAAGTTTTAACTTATCCGTTGTATAGTCTGCAGCAATTGCACCTGATGCATGTTTATCTTCCATGCCTTCAATAATGTGCTCACCTTGACCATAAGCACCATTCACACGTAGACCAAATTCTTTTTCAGCACCAAAACGTCGCGAAACATCAAAACCTGATTGGTAAAAACCACCTTCTTCCATTGAAGCTGAAACTTGAGTTTTTTCTTTATCTGCACGCTTAGTTTTAGCGATGACCACACCACCGACCCCACCAGCAGGCGACATACCTGCAACCAAGGCATTCGGGCCTTTTAAAACCGTTACCGAATCTAGAAATTCAGTCGGTACGCGTCCATAAGGCGCCATACCGTACATACCATTGAGTGCAATGTCATCGTGATTGATGTCAAAGCCACGAATATTAAAGTTTTCGTTTATATGACCTTGGTTGGTGGTCATACGAATACTCGCATCATTTTTTAAAACTTGTGCTACAGTTGACGCTTGCTGTTCTTCAATCAGTTTTTCACTATATGCTGTTACGCTAAACGGCGTATCAACAATTTTTTTATTTCCCAAAGCACCAAGTTCTGTCTGCGCTTTCAACTTACCATTTGCAAGTTGCTTTTCTGCAGGTACCTCAATTTGAATTGTTTCAAGCACGGTTCGCTCTGCTGCATTTACTACTGCAGATGTGCCCACCCCTAAGATCGCGATTGAAATCGCACGGACTAAATGAGTTTTTGCAAAATTGATCATTGTTGAACGCTTAATTTATTTGAATAAGAATCATTATTATATTTAGAATAATTCTTAACTGCATCATGAATCCCGATGATAATATTTTTTAATGAAAAATATAAATATTCATTTTTTATAAATTGTAGATAAGACAAATGTAAATAATTGTTTATTATTAATTTTATAAAAAATAAAAACACAAACTGTGCATGTTAAATTAAAGTTCTCAGGCAAACAAATGATTAATTAATATACAAATAGTTTGAATTTTTACATGCTTTATTGCCTTTGAATAGATGTATCCATTTACATCCTACGATTATTCAAAAGTTAATAAGGCATTATGGTTAGTGCCTTTTAGCCAAATTTAAGTCTCTTTTTTAATTTTTTGACATAAAAAAAGCGACTCAAAAGAGCCGCTTTTTTCTAACCGAAGTTAAACTCAAATTATTGAGCTTGACCAGGTTGAGCCACTACAGTACGGCTACCAGAAATCGTAGCGAATACGCGACGGTTCATAGCACGACCTTCTTTAGTGTTGTTGTCAGCGATCGGTTGATCCCACGCGAAACCTTGAGTAGATAAACGAGCTGGGTCAACGTTGTATTCGTTAACAAGTGAAGATTTAACAGAGTTAGCACGAGCTAGTGATAAACGTTCGTTTAGAGCACGTGGACCAGTGTTATCTGTGTGACCTTCGATGTTAGCTGTAGCATTAGGGTATTCACCTAATTTTTCAGCTACTTTAGCAATTTCAGGTTTGTATTGATCTTTGATGTTTGATTTGTTTGTATCAAAGAACACACGAAGTTCCATGTTAAGATCTTCAGTCAACTCTTGAGGAGCTGGAGCAACTGGAGCAACTGGAGTTACAGGAGCAACTTCAACTACAGGAGCAGCAGGTTTCAAGTGACCGCCAAGAACTACGTTAAGACCAGCTAAAGCTGTGTAGTTCCAGAAATCTTCATCGATGTTGTAAGTAGCACGAGCTTCAGTACGTAGAGATAAAGCATCGTTTAAGCGCCAGAAAGCACCTAAACCAGCATTACCCAAAGTACCTTCTTCAGTAGTACCACGAGCTTGTGCAGATGGAGCTAAACCACGAGCAGCAGCTTCGTCAAATTTGTATTTGTAGTGACCAGCACCCAACAATACATATGGCTTAACTTTGCTGTCATAGTTTTTAGTGATCAAATCAGAAGTAGCATAGAAGTTACCATTGATTTGAGTTTGTTTGTATTCGCCGAAATCAACGTCTACATCACCTTTAACTTGGTTATATTCAGCTTCGAAACCTAACCATGGAGTTAATTCAACACCAAGTGCTGCACCAACAAACAAGTCATCTTGTAGCTCAGGACTTTCAGTTAAGTTACCACGGCTGTTGTTGTGTTGAGAATCTTGGAAAGTGTAACCAAGCATTAATGGAGTAACAGTTACGCCTGCGTTTGCAGCTGCTAAAGGAGCAGCTACGAGCATTGCTAATGCAATACGACTCATTTTCATGGATTTATCCTCCAGAGATAACAATTGTTGTTCAAGCTCAAGCCGAAAAATTGGCTATCCTGAGATAGGCTTTCTTATACCCCAGTTTTTTTTTTAAGCTATTCACGCTGAATCATACAAACACTTTTTTCTTTTTCCAAGTGCTTGATTAATCTAATCAAGTAAATTATTGACAAAATTACTTACAATTTCCGTTGTAATTCGGTAAATTTTTACTCAATTTTGAGCAGTGAATCGCCTATTGTCACTTGCTATTTTCATTTTAACAGCTTTATCTAAAATTGAGTAATAAAATTCTATACTCAAAATTAATATCGCCATTAAAAACACATATAACATTAGACATATAAAAATAATATTAAATTTTGGATTAAATCAATGCTTTACAATAAAGAAAACGGCTTTACGTTATTTGAACTTTTGGTCTCAATTGCGATTATGGTCATTATCGTGACGATAGCTTTACCACATTTCAACAATTTAATGGCGCAGCGAGAAGCGAATAACATCAAATTGACTATTCAGAATCACAATGCATTCGCACGGGCTCAGGCCACTATTTATCATTCCAATATTGTGATTTGTCCTAGTCTTAACTTTAAACTTTGCCAACCTAACAACTGGAACAGTGGTCTGATCATATTTATTGACAGTAATAAAAACCGTCAAGTCGACGCAAATGAAAAAATATTGCTGCAAGATAAACTCAATTTAAAATATGGCGATCTGTCTTGGCGTGGGACTTTACACATTCCGAGCCTAACCTTTCAGGCTAGCTCCGGTTTACCCAATGGTTCAAATGGTAGTTTCTACTACTGTTCGAAATCAACGCTTCAACCGATCCGAGCAGTCTTAAGTCGAATGGGACATTTACGATTTGAAAACCCAACCAGTTGCTAATTTGAGAACCGGTGAGTCCAAAGCAGCCTTTTAAATTTGCTTTATTCCTGTTCAATTTTACTTATACTGCTGACGTATTCAAAAATTAATGTATAAGAAAATGGAGACATGTAATGACTGATATCGTCATCGTCAATGGTGCCCGTACAGCAATGGGTGGTTTTCAAGGGAGTTTAGCCGCTGTCACTGCACCAGAATTAGGCGCAGTTACGATTAAAGCAGCCATCGAACGCGCGGGTTTACAACCGACAGATGTTGAAGAAGTCATTATGGGCTGTGTGCTTCCGGCTGGCCTGAAACAAGGTCCTGCCCGTCAAGCGATGCGTAAAGCCGGTCTTCCAGATTCAACTGGTGCCGTAACCATCAACAAGCTGTGTGGTTCAGGTATGAAGGCCGTGATGCAAGCGGCAGATATGATTAAGGCAGGTTCGGCTCAAGTCGTGGTTGCAGGTGGTATGGAGTCTATGACCAATGCCCCTTATGTTTTGACCAAAGCACGAGCTGGTTACCGTATGGGCCACGGTGACGTTAAAGATCATATGTTCTTAGATGGCCTAGAAGATGCAGAAACGGGCCGACTCATGGGTTCTTTTGCGCAGGATATGGCAAATACCAAAGGCTATACACGTGAACAAATGGATGACTTCGCCATTCGCTCGCTTAAACGTGCACAGACTGCAATTACTGAGGGTTATTTTGCTGACGAAATCGTGCCTGTCACTGTTTCGAGTCGTAAAGGCGATGTGATTATCGATAAAGACGAACAGCCTTTTAACGCTAATATCGAAAAAATTCCAACACTGCGCCCTGCTTTTGCTAAAGATGGAACGATTACCGCTGCCAATGCCAGTTCTATTTCTGATGGTGCATCTGCTTTAGTTTTAACATCAGCAGATCTAGCTTCAGCAAAAGGTTTAAATCCGCTCGCGAAAATTGTGGCTTATGCATCAAATTCACAGCATCCTTCAGAATTTACCATTGCACCTGTGGGCGCAATTCAAAAAGTTCTAGATAAATCGGGTTGGAATGTTGCTGATGTCGATTTATGGGAAATCAATGAAGCCTTTGCTATGGTCACGATGTGCCCAATTGATGAATTTAAATTAGATGCTGAAAAAGTAAATATCAACGGTGGTGCTTGTGCGCTTGGACATCCTGTTGGTTCTACAGGTTCACGCATTATCCTAACGCTGATCCATGCATTAAAACGTACTGGTGGTAAGCGTGGTATTGCTGCGCTGTGTATTGGTGGCGGTGAAGCGACTGCTGTGGCGATTGAATTGCTTTAATGCTCTGTAGACTCCCTTCGCAAAGGGCGATTTAGAGGGAATATTCTTTAATCCTCCCCTAACCCCTCCTTTAATAAAGGAGGGAGACTGAAAAATCCCTCTGTAAGAGGGATTTTTTATGCTTACATTTTAGACATAAATTGTTCACATACAGGTCAGCAAAGGCTCTTAAAATAAATGTCGACATAATAAAAAATGGATGACCATTATGCAGCTCAATCACTACTTGAATTTTCAAGGCAATACCGAAGCAGCCTTTAATTTTTATCGCTCTGTACTTGGTGGAGAATTCCTCAATGTGATGCGTTATGGTGATATGCCTGCTGAGGATGGCATTTCACTATCCGATACAGAACTGCAAAAGATTATGCATATTTCCCTACCGATCAATGAATTTACCGTGCTGATGGCCTCAGATGTCAGCGAACAATTTTGTGCACAAACTAACCAACCCTTTACAGTAGGCAGCAATCATTATATTTCGATTAATTTAGAAAGCAGTGAACAAGCTGAGGCCAAACGACTGTTTGATGCATTGTCCAAAGGTGGCTCTATAGAAATGCCTCTCGAAAAGACCTTTTGGGGTGCACTGTATGGTGCATTTACCGATCAGTTCGGTATTAAATGGATGGTCAATTGCCAGCTTGAAAACGAATAATCACTCATTAAAAGTATTTTGATCAATAAAAAAGCCTCCGAATGGAGGCTTTTTTTTATCAATCAAGGTACTTAAGCACCTGTTTGATAATGTGCTTGCGGCACAGCAGTTGATGCTTGGTATGGATTGGTAAAATCACCTAAACCAGCAGCAGCTTCAGCAATATCTTTACCTTCTTTCACTACAAAAGTATCGAAACCTGAACGCTTCATGTAGTTCAACACGTCTTTGAATACATCACCTGTCGCACGTAGTTCTCCTTGGAAACCTTGGCGACGTAACAATGCAGCAAATGAGTAACCTCGACCATCGTTAAAACCGGCAAATTCGATGAAAATAGCATCTAACTGGTCAAGCGGGAATTCATTGGTTTCAGGTGAAGCATCCACCGTTACGAAAAGTGCTTTTTTACCAGACACATTCGCAAGTTGATCTAACTGCTCAACTGTTAAAACCACGTCGCCTTGTGGCAACATACCATCTTCACCAATGACTTGGTAAGTATTGTCTGCAATCGAGCCATCTTTAGAGAGGACTTGTAGTGCTGTATTAAGCATATGCACGCTCCTTAAATGGTTGGATGCCAACACGGCGGTAAGTATCAATAAACTCTTCGCCTTCAGCACGAAGGTCTAGATAAGTATTTAAGATTTCTTCAATGATGTCTGGTACAACTTCGGCTGCAAATGATGGGCCTAAGATGTCACCAATTGATGCATCATGGTCGGCATTACCACCCAAAGTGATTTGATAGAACTCAGCACCCTTTTTATCTACACCTAAAATACCGATATTACCGACATGGTGGTGACCACACGCATTCATACAACCAGAGATGTTCAGATCCAATTTACCTAAATTGTAAATGGTATCTAAGTCATCAAAACGACGAGAGATCGCTTCAGAAATTGGAATCGATTTCGCATTTGCCAATGAACAAAAATCACCACCTGGGCAGCAAATGATGTCGGTTAAGAACCCAATATGCGCACGTGCAAGATTATGTTGATCAAGGATTTTCCATAGATCAAACAAATCTTTTTGCGGTACATCAACAAGCGCAATGTTTTGCTCATGTGTGGTACGGAACTCACCAAAGGTATATTTGTCAGCCAAGTCAGCAATCAGGTTCATTTCTTCAACAGTCATATCGCCCGGTGCAATACCCGCACGTTTCAAAGAAATCGTAACGATGCGGTAACCTTTGACTTTATGTGCATTGGTGTTGATGTTGAACCATTGTTTAAATTTCGGCTCTGCGGCAAATTGCTCTGCAAAATCTTCATCCGCATAATCTTGGTAATCAAATGGTGTGAAGTTCTCATCCATTTTCGCCAAGGTATCAGCATCAATTTTTAAAGTTTTGATGGTATGTGCAAATTCAGCTTCCACTTTCTCTGCAAATACTTCTGGTGTTAATGCTTTCACCAAAATTTTGATACGTGCTTTATATTTGTTATCACGACGACCGTGTAAGTTGTATACACGAAGTACCGCTTCTAAATAAGCAATCAAATCTTCACGTGGCAAGAAGTCACGAATAAAGCTACCAATCACTGGTGTACGGCCTAAACCACCACCAACTTTGATTTTATAGCCAATCTCGCCTGCTTCATTTTTCACGATATATACACCGATATCATGGAAAGACGTTGCCGCACGATCAGTTTCTTCCAGTGCTGAAACTGCAATCTTGAACTTACGTGGCAAGAAAGCAAATTCTGGGTGGAAAGTTGACCATTGACGAATCAATTCACACGTTGGGCGTGGGTCAGCAATTTCACCTGCAACCACACCTGCATATTGGTCAGTGGTTGTGTTACGAATACAGTTACCCGAAGTTTGAATCGCATGCATTTGAACAGATGCGAGCTCTTGTAACATATCAGGCACATTTTCTAGTGCAGGCCAGTTAAACTGAATGTTTTGACGAGTAGATACGTGCGCATAACCACGGTCATAGTCCTGAGCCAATGACGCAATTTTACGTAATTGTTTAGAATTCATCAGGCCATAAGGTACTGCAATACGTAGCATCGGTGCATAACGTTGTACATAAAGGCCGTTTTGAAGACGCAGTGGACGGTATTCATCTTCCGTCAATTTACCTGCTAAATAACGTTCCGTTTGATCACGGAACTGTGCAACACGTTCATTAACCAGTTGCTGGTCAAAATCAGTATATAAATACATGGCGTACAGCTAGTAATTTCTATTATAACAATGCACAGCATAACGAGATTTTATCTATCAAGAAAATGCGTTTTTTACATATTTAATAGCGATTTTATTGATAAGACTGTCGCAATTTCACTGATATAGCGGATTCCGGTCATTTACTTTTTATTTATTAATATATTGAATTATTTCTCCATTACTTAGCATAAATTTACATAAAGAATTTAAGCCAATAAAAAGCCCGATAAATCGGGCTTTTTATTTAGCGATGTAAAATCACTTATTTTTTATCTGGTAAAGCATACGCAACAAGGTAATCACCAAGTTTTGTACCAAATGAACCATGACCACCAGCCATGATCACAACATATTGTTTACCATTTGCTTCATAAGTCATTGGAGTCGCTTGACCACCTGCTGGTAGACGACCTTCCCACAAAGTATCACCATTCGTTACATTGATTGCACGGATATAGTTATCTTGTGTTGCGCCTACAAACATGACATTACCAGCAGTCGAGATTGATCCACCAAGACCCGGTACACCAATTTTCACAGCAGGTAATTGGAACAATTTCGGTAAACTGTCACGAATTGTACCTATACGTTTTTTCCAGACCACTTCATGTGTATTTAAATCTACACCTGCAGTAAAGCCCCATGAAGGTTGTTTACAAGGTAAGCCAAGTGGTGACAAGAAGGCTTTGATTTCCACACCATAAGGTACGCCATACATCGGTTGCACGCCTTGTTCAGTACCCGCACCTTTCGCAGTTTGCTCACGGTTTGGATCTGTAGGAATCAACTTAGTGACAAATGGCAAGCCAATTGGGTTCATCACAGCAACTTGACGGTCTTGGTTCACCGACATACCACCCCATTCAAATACCCCAAGGTTACCTGGGAATACTAATGTGCCATTTTCAGAAGGTGGTGTATAAATACCGTCGTAGTTTAATGATTTGAAATACACACGACACATCAACTGGTCAAACATAGTGGCACCCCACATTTGTTTATCAGTCAATTTATCTTTTGGTGCTAAATCAAAATCAGAGAACGGTTGAGTTGCAGAATAATGCTCACCTTTAGTTTGTGGACCACGTTTTACAGTTTGTGGAACCGCTTTTTCGGTGATTGGCACAATCGCTTTACCGGTACGACGGTCAAGGACGAATGCATTACCTGTTTTGGTTAAGACATAGATCGCAGGAACAATATTACCTGATTTATCTTTGATATCTGCCAATGAAGGTTGTGATGGTACATCCATATCCCACAAATCATGATGTGTGGTTTGGAAGTTCCAGATCAATTTACCAGTCGATGCATTGATCGCAAGCATTGAGTTTGCATATCGTTCATCTAAAGGCGTACGGTGACCACCAAAAATGTCTGGTGTGCCTACACCTGTCGGCACATAAACGATGTCAAGTTTTTCGTCATATGCTAAAGGTGCCCATGCATTCGGTGAGGCGACAGAGTATTTTTGACCTTCGCCTGGCATGGCATTTGGATCTTCCGCCCCTGTATCAAAGATCCACAATAATTCACCGGTATTGACATCATAACCACGGATGACACCAGATGGCTCTTTAGTCGAGAAGTTATCGGTAGTTGAACCGCCAATCACAATGGTTGTGCCAGTAACCACTGGAGGTGAAGTTGGGATATAACCGCCCGGATACGGATAAGGCATATCTTTTTGTAGATCGACTTCGCCGTTATGACCAAAATCACTACATGCTTTACCTGTGTCAGCATTGACTGCAACCAATCGACCATCATTTACAGGCAAGATCACTTTGCGCGGACATTCAGTTGAAGTCGAGCGTTTGTTCTCTAAGCTTTTTGCAAACTGAGTGGTATTTGCTGCGTCAAAATAAGACACACCACGACATGTTAAATGTTGATAGGTATTGTCCGCTTTAAGTTTAGGATCGAATGCCCATTTTTGTTTACCTGTCGCAGGATCAAGTGCAATTAAACGTTGGTGAGTTGTACACATAAACATGTCATTGCCGACTTTAATCGGAGTGACTTGGTTTGTGGTTTCACCTGAGTCATTTTCAGTTGGCAATTCACCTGTACGGAAAGTCCACGCCACTTCTAAATCTTTAACGTTGTCGCTATTGATTTGGGTGAGTGGAGAATAACGTACACCACCTTGTGTACGACCATAGGCAGGCCAATCTTCAGGAGCAATACCCTCAATCGCTTTGGCTGTTTGAGGTTGTGCATTTTTAATTTCACCGTGAATTTCTTGCGGATCATTAAAAATTGAATAGATCATCACGATAATCGCAATCACCAGTGTGCCTGATAATGTAATTTTCGCAGTTTTGCCATTTTCCATACCGCGTGTCACGGCAGGAATCAGTAACCAAAGGCCCAATAAGCCTAAAATATCAAAACGCGGTGCAAGTGCCCAAAAGTCAGAACCTGCCTCCCAAAGTCCCCAAATCACTGTACCCAGCATCAACGCTGCATAAATGTATAAAGAACTGTTTTGAATTTTTCTTAAGTATATTGCTGAAGCCAGCATTAACAGGCCGGCGATAATGTAGTACCAAGAACCGCCAAGGACTGCCAGCCAGATACCACCAATCAATAGAACTAAGGCGAAAATTGCCATCACAACGACGGTAAATGTTCGCATCCCAGTTCCAGTAGATGGGTTGCTCATGTTGACCACCTCTATTGTCGAATGTTGTATTTGGTGCGTGAAACACATTCAACACACCACCGTTTTTATGTCGCAAAGAGAAGTTGTTACAAAAACAATTCAAGGGAAAATATCGTAATTTTTCTCAGAATTACCGAATTGCTTTTATAAGAACTCTAATTTGACATCAATTAAAATGCTGTTTGAAATTTGATACCGCCGACCCACGCATTCTCACCATTTTTGTAAGCACCGACGTGACGGATATATTGAATATTTGGACGAATAGTCAGCCAGTTTGCTGCATGAATACCGTAGTAAATTTCTGCGTCATACTCTTCACTTTGTAGACCGCGTGCATCAACGCTGTTATTGGCAATATTGGCATCATTCACATCATCATTAATGCTGATACGACCTAAACCAATCGCAATTTCATCCTGAGGACGTGCATCGAATGCACCTTTGTAGACCAAGCCAATGTTTTGCATATCACTCACATTATTGGTGTCTGAGTCATGCACTGTGACATTTACAAAACCACTCAAACCACGTGAGGCATCGTCTTTGTGTGCTGTCAGTTGTTGTTTCGCCACAATCCAACCACCTTGATGGTGATCTTTTTCATTTATTGGGCTATCAATGACATCGGCATCAGCGGTACTATAGTAGTAACCTGCACGGTATTCACCCGGAAGCTTTTGTGTCCCCACTTTTGGAGTCCACACTACTTCAGCAGGAATAATCGCACCTTTAGAACCATCGGTACTTAAGTTCCAACCTTTACCACGTTTTAGATTTTCAGGGTTGTATTCATAAACCCCGACTTGTGCGTAGAGTTCAGGCTGAATGTTATATTTCACGCGAGCAGCCCATTGGCTGACTGGCCAGTTGTACCATTGGTCACCGACCCAGTTACCCACTTGTGAGCCACAAAGTGCTAAGTTTTGAAAGTCACAGTCAAAGCTGTTGAAATCTTCACCTTCACCGAAACGACCGACTTTAATATCTAATTTTTGGTCTAAGAATTTTTTCTTGATCCAAAAATCAGTCAAACGCCAAGTTTGACCACGACCCCACACTTCTTGTGTTGCACTTAAATGACCATTTAATGCATCTGAAGTTTGAGACAATGAACGACCATTTCGTTCAGTGATATTGATTTGTGCTTCGGTATCTTTCCAACCCGCAATTTTTTCTAAATCGAGATGTGCCCCAATCGCGAATTGGTCCGCATATTCAGTGCCATGACTTGAAGCATGCTTTGCATCTAACAAAGTAGCTAATTCGCCACCATAACTAAAACTAAAATCGTAACCTTTCTGTTGAAGCGCTGTTCGTTGACCGTTCCAATCACCGAACATCCATGGGCTTTCAGAACTGAAAGCATCTGTAGTAGTTGCCGCGTGGGTTGCTGAACCCGCAAGCATTATTCCGAGGCTAAGATATAAAGATCCAAGTTTACTCACAGCTATTTTCATTTGGAGACCTATATACCAATTGTGTTAATAGTTCATATAATACTCTCACATTTGTATAATTTATTTATTTTGTTGTTAACAACCGTCAATATTTACATAGATGTTTATCTAATTAAGAGATTTTAAAGGGTTTATTGTTTAACTTATCACCTTTTTTTATACCATTCATAACCAATTATCCGCACCTAAAGTTTTACCCACATGGGTATAAATCAATGCTGATCTAGAAAATTTAATCGGACATGTCAGTTGAGTTTGTGTCATTGTGTCGCCTTCTTGTAGCGGAACTTCAACACACCAATGCCGCTCTTGGGCCAATTGTGAATTTAGAGCTTCGTCCAAACTTAAAACTGGTTCCACACAGACATCTTGAGAGGCAAAAATCTTTTTCCACTCAGCCCATGTTTTGGTTAGTATTTTTCGGGCAATTGCATGCTTAATTTCAGTCTGGTCTTGCGGATCAAATGACATGCCTTGCGTCGCTAAAGCGGGTAAATCGAGAATTTGCGCCAATCCATGTAAAAACTGTGGCTCCAAACCACCTATAGACAGATAACGACCATCTTGGGTTCGATAATAGTCATAGAAACTTCCGCCATTCAGATGTGCCGTCTCTGCCGCGGTTACCGCATTGGCAGCCAATACTCCTGCTGCAGCCATATTGTTCAATGCGACGGCACAATCGGTCATGGAAATATCAATATATTGTCCTAAACCGCTACGGTAACGCTCAATCACCGCAGCTAAGATGCCAGTAAGCGCATGCATTGATCCGCCTGCGACATCGGCAATTTGAATCCCCATCGGTGGCGGGCCACTGTCTTGGCGTCCGCTATGACCTGAAATGCCCGATAAAGCCAAGTAATTGATGTCATGCCCTGCGCGGTCTTTATAATGTCCGGTTTGACCATAACCCGTAATCGAGCAATAAATAAGTCTCGGATTAATTTCGGCCAAAACTGCATAATCCAAACCCAAGCGTTGCATGACACCTGGACGAAATTGTTCTACCACGATATCAAAATCTGAAATTTTGGCTTTGATCAATTCAATACTTTTCGGATCTTTTAAATCTAATGCGATGGATTGTTTATTGCGATTTAAATAACTATGCGCTGTGGCTTGCCCATTGGCATAAGGTGGCATCAAACGAACTAGATCGGGACGCGTCGGTGACTCAATATGCACAACTTCCGCACCCATGTCAGCCAAATACAAGGTCGCAAATGGCCCTGGGAGTAATGTCGAAAAGTCGAGTACTTTCAATCCTTTTAAAGCAGCTTCCATGGATATTTTTCTCTAATTGTGTAGATTTTTTATCCATGGTAGAAATATAAAATGATTAAAACAATGTCATGTTCAGCCATTTACCTTGATAGTTTCGGCAATTTACCATGTAAAAATGGTAAAACCGCTGTTGTAAATTGCCATGATTTCTTTTTTTAGCGTCATTTAGGTCAAACATTTGTGAACATTAAAGAGACTGAAGGATTAAACATGAGTCGTGATACGATCAGTATCCATTTCGTCAACGCAGCCTTAACTGGTGTGAGACGTCTCGGCATGGATGTCGAAACTTTATTGTCTCATGTTGGCATTGAGGCTGAACTTCTACGCCAACCCAAAGCCCGTATTTCACCTGAACAATACACACGTTTTATTAAAATGTTGTGGATGGTGACTCAAGACGAACATGTCGGTTTTGATATTCAACCGCGCCGCCTGGGTACTTTTGCCATTATGTGCCAATTGATTATTCATGCAAAAACCCTCGGTGATGCACTCGAATTGTCTTCGCAGTTCTACAAACTGTTTGGCGATGAATGGTCGGTGACACTAGAACGTGATAAGCACGAAGCACGTTTAGTTCCTCAAATTCCAAAATCTATGGACCCAGACCATTTCATTACAGAAAGTATGCTGATGATTTGGCATGGTCTCGCTTCTTGGTTGATTGAACGTCGTCTGCCTTTAGAGCGTGTTCACTTCGGTTATGAACGTCCTGAACATGCTGACGAATATGATGCCTTGTTTTTTGCACCTGTCATGCAGTTTGATACGCCACGAACTGAGATCACGTTTGCAGCGGATTATTTAGATTTACCCATTCGTCAAAACGAAGAAACGCTTGAAGAATTCTTAAAAGCGGCTCCTGCACAGTTATTGGTTAAATTTAAAAATACCAATTCATTAACATCTCGTATCCGTGATGTGCTGAAGAGTCAAATTGGCGAAGAAATGCCAACCTTGAACGATGTTGCGTCAATGCTATATCTATCACCGCAGACACTTCGTCGTCGTTTAGCCGCTGAAGGTAAGAGCTACCAAGGTGTAAAAGATGCTTTACGTCGAGATGCTGCAATTCACTTATTGCTTAATCCGGACTTAACGCTTGAAGATGTTGCACAGCAAGTCGGCTTTAGTGAAACCAGTACTTTCCACCGTGCATTTAAAAAGTGGACCGGTGTAACACCAGGCCTATATCGCCAATTACATGGTTATCACTAAGCAATATTCAAAAATAGCATTCTCTAAAACCTGATCTCGATCAGGTTTTTTTATTTCGGAAAATCTGCACGTTGTTTTTGACAAAGCAATGGATCGACGGGCGTGATCACGCGTTTGCCATCCTGTATCCGATACATTTCTGCCTTGGTCACATGATCATTTCGATCATACTTACAAGCTAAACCGCCCGTCCCCTCATCTGAGGGATGAATGCCATAGATCATATAAATATAAAAACCGATCAAGCATACAAAACCTAAGCAGCCTACTAGTACTAACCAAGCCAGACCTTTCAACACTCGCTTCACATTTTTATGCATAAGCAGATCTTCAATATGTACTGAATCCATAGCAACTGATCTTAACCGATCCTCGCTTTCAATATGCAGGTTGATTTTTATCTTATTCAGCAGCAAGCGTTGACCAAAAATATCAAACGACTCGCCCGTTCTCATCATTGCACTAGGTTGATTAATCCGTACACTCAAAAAACCAATAAAAATTTATAGATCATAGGGACAGGATTATGAGCGAGGCTTACATCATTGATGCCATTCGCACACCGCGCGGCAAAGGAAAAAAAGACGGTTCACTACATGCCGTTAAACCGATTAGCCTACTGACCGGTTTATTGAACGAATTACAAAACCGACATCAATTTGACACCGCTGCAGTTGACGACATTGTACTGGGCTGCGTGACCCCCATTGGTGACCAAGGTGCAGACATTGCAAAAACCGCAGCCATTGCAGCAGGTTGGGACAATGATGTGGCAGGCGTACAAATCAACCGTTTTTGTGCATCAGGTTTAGAAGCTGTGAATATGGCAGCGCAAAAGGTGCGTTCTGGCTGGGAAGACCTTGTGGTGGCTGGCGGTGTAGAGTCGATGTCTCGTGTGCCGATGGGCTCAGATGGCGGTCCTTGGGCGCTTGACCCTGAAACCAATATGGCCTGTGACTTTATTCCACAAGGCATTGGGGCCGATTTAATTGCCACCATTGACGGTTACAGCCGAGCAGAGGTGGATGCCTTTGCAGCCAACTCTCAGCAAAAAGCCGCAGCAGCTCAAGCCAATGGTTATTTTGACCAATCTGTCGTTCCTGTTAAAGACAAAGCAGGCGTGACAGTTTTAGCCAAAGATGAATTTATTAAACCAACGACCACAGCAGAAGGCTTAGGCAAGCTCAACCCAAGTTTTGCCATGATGGGGCAAATGGGCTTTGATGCCATTGCCTTGCAAAAATATCCTGAAGTCGGCGCAGTCAACCATGTACACCATGCGGGGAACTCATCGGGCATCGTTGATGGTGCTGCCGTAGTATTGCTTGCCTCTGAAAAAGCGATCAAAGAACAAGCCCTAAAACCGCGTGCCAAAGTGCTTGCCACTGCATTGGTGGGTGCAGACCCAACCATTATGCTGACTGGCCCTGCACCTGCTGCACGTAAAGCCTTAGCCAAAGCTGGCTTAACCATTGATGATATTGACCTATTTGAAGTGAACGAAGCTTTTGCAGCAGTCGTGATGCGTTTTATTACCGAACTCAAGGTGGACCCTGCCAAAGTCAATGTGAATGGCGGCGCAATTGCATTAGGACATCCGCTAGGTGCAACAGGTGCCATGATTTTAGGCACACTGATGGATGAACTGGAACGCCAAGGTAAAAAACGCGGTTTAGCGACTTTGTGCGTAGGCGGCGGTATGGGCATCGCAACGATTATTGAGTTGGTATAAGGAGACTAAAATGAGTGCAATTCAATTTGAAAAAAATGCCGACAATATCGTCATTTTAACTTTAGATTCTCCAAACCAATCTGCCAACACCATGAATGCAGACTTCCGCACGGCACTGGCTGAAACGGTAGACAAACTGCAAGCAGATGAAAATATTGTAGGGATTATTTTCCGTTCCGCAAAAAAAACCTTCTTCGCCGGCGGTGATTTAGACGAACTGATTCAAGCTACACCTGAACATGCGACTGAATTCTTCAATATGATTGAAGAGATGAAAGCTAAATTGCGTTATATCGAAACACGCGGCATTCCTGTTGTTGCAGCCTTAAATGGCACAGCGCTGGGCGGTGGTTGGGAGTTAGCACTCGGTTGTCATTATCGAATCGCACTGAATGATGCTAAGGCGAAATTTGGCTTACCAGAAGTAACTTTAGGCTTACTACCGGGCGGTGGCGGTATTGTACGTATGGTCCGTTTATTGGGTCTGCAAAATGCATTTCCACTCTTAATGGAAGGCAAGCAAATTGGTGTCGAAAAAGCCAAATCATTGGGGCTGATTCAAGATACTGTAGATAGCCTTGAAGACCTGATGGACAAAGCCATTGCTTGGGTCAAAGCCAATCCAAAATCACAGCAGCCCTTTGATGTAAAAGGCTATAAAATTCCGGGCGGTACGCCATCGACTCCTGCTGTGGCGCAAATGTTAGCAATTGCCCCCGCTATGCTACGTGACAAAACCAAGGGCTGTTACCCTGCGCCTGAAGCCATTATGTCAGCTGCGGTTGAAGGCGCTCAGGTAGATGTCGATACGGCGCTCACCATTGAATCACGTTACTTTACTTACCTTGCAACCGGTCAAATTTCTAAAAATATGATCGGCACCTTCTGGCATGGTCTCAACGCTATTAAGTCTGGTGCAAGCCGTCCAAAAGACGTCGCGAAGTGGCAAGCCACCAAAGTTGGTATTTTAGGCGCAGGCATGATGGGTGCAGGCATCGCTTATGCCACAGCATCAAAAGGCATTGCAGTTGTACTCAAAGATGTTTCTGTTGAAGCTGCTGAAAAAGGCAAAGCCTATAGCCAAAAACTGCTAGATAAAAAAGTATCTCAAGCTCGTTTAAGTGCAGAAAAACGTGATCAAGTCTTAGGCCTGATACATGCCACTGCAGATGCTGCCGAATTACAAGGCTGCGACTTGATCATTGAAGCGGTATTTGAAAATGTCGAACTCAAAGCCAAAGTGACACAAGAAGCAGAAGCCTATTTGGCAGATGGCGGTATTTTTGCATCCAATACCTCAACTTTGCCAATTTCAGGCTTAGCCAATGCATCTCAAGATCAAGCTAAATTTATCGGTCTACATTTCTTTAGCCCTGTCGACAAAATGCAATTGGTCGAAATTATTAAAGGTAAAAACACATCAGCAGACACTTTGGCTAAAGCCTTTGACTTTGTGCAGCAAATTGGCAAAACGCCAATTGTGGTGAATGACAGCCGCGGCTTCTTTACCAGCCGTGTCTTTGGCACCTTTGTGCAAGAAGGTTTACGTCTATTGGCTGAAGGCGTACACCCTGCCCGCATTGAAATGGCAGCTCTGAAAGCTGGCATGCCTGTAGGCCCATTGGCGATTCAAGATGAAGTGTCTTTAACACTCTCTGAGCATGTTGCGGCCGAGACACGTAAAGCCTTGCAAGCCGAAGGCAAAGACCTACCACGTTCAGGTGCGGATGAGGTGATTCAGACAATGATTCATGAGTTCGGACGTAAAGGTAAAGCTGCCGGCGCAGGTTTTTATGAATATCCTGAAGGCGGTAAAAAGCACCTCTGGGATGGCTTGAGCAAATGGCAGAATGATAATGCTATTTCTGAACAGGAAATGATAGACCGCTTCCTGTTTGTACAGTCACTTGATACCTTACGCTGCCTAGAAGAAGGTGTTTTGCAGTCGACAGTCGATGGCAATGTCGGTTCAATCTTCGGGATTGGTTTTGCCCCTTGGACAGGTGGTGCACTTCAATTTTTAAATCAATATGGTTTGGAAAAAGCGTTACTTCGTGCCAATACACTAGAAGCAAAATATGGCGAACGCTTCAAAGCACCGCAATTGCTGAAAGACAAAGTGGCGAAAGCTGAGCAGATTTAATTATTCATTTTGAGCATGCAAATTTTGCTGTTCAATCACATCAAAAGGAGCTTCGGCTCCTTTTATTTTTTCTTCGCATTCGCGTGTTTGCAAACAAGTCTAGATTTTACGCGAACTCTCATCTGTTTTATGTTATAAAGTAACAAGTTTTTTGATTTCTTTTTATCCGATTGAGTAGCTTGTTATGACTGATCATACTTCTCCTGAAAAATCACCGTGGGGCTGGAAGGCACTGATTATCTTCTGTATTTTAGGTGCGCTATTCATGGGTATTTTCTGGCTTGCTGTGACCAATGAACCAGACTATATGCCGAGCCAACAGAAAAAAGACAATACTCAACAGCATGCATTTAAAAATGCCCCTGTGATGTCAGAAGAAGCCTTGAAAAAGGCGCAAGCTGATCAAGCAGCTCGTGAAGCTTCTGCGCCGACTGCAGCAGATATGCAGATGACTGAAGAACAACATGCACATATGGATGACATGAGCCCTGAACCTACTGCATCGAATGATCATGGTCACTAAGCTTTGACCTCATCTATATAAAAAAAACGCTTAAAATATTAAGCGTTTTTTTATTTATAGATGTCCAATTTTACGTATTTAAGCCAAAGCCATGTACATATCTTGATGCGGAATACCACAATCTAAATATTCATCACCTTCAACAACAAAACCTAAAGCTGCATAAAACGGTATAGCATGCACTTGTGATGATAGTTTTAAATATTCACGTTGCTCTAATTTCGCTTGTTGAATGATGGCTTGCATCAAGATTTTACCAATCCCCTGACCGCGATAGGCCTTTAAAACAGCAACACGACCTATACTGTTATTTTTCAACAAACGTGCAGTTGCAATAGCTTTCATCCCATCATGAACAATAAAATGCAGTGAAATCGCATCTTCTGCATCCCATTCATCTTCGGGCGATATCTGCTGTTCTAAAATAAAGACCTGTTCACGTATCGGCCGAGCTGCAGATGCCAGTTGCTCCCACGGACCAAATTGAATATTTAACTGCTGCATCCCTTCATCCTTTAGCATTTACAGCCAATATCTTGCTGGTCCCATTGATCATTCAACAATAATTCTAACGAATGCTTTTGAATGCCATACATGTCTTTTAAAGCTTGGATCTGCGCCAATACCGCTTGATCAGGTTCGACATAGTCTGCACGTTTGGTTGCCAAGATCATTTTATTTTTACTAGTATGTTCAAGTGCCACAAATTCAAAGACTTTGGTTTCATAACCATATGCTTTCAATAAAAGTGCACGAATCGTGTCAGTAAGCATCTCTGCTTGCTGGCCTGCATGAATACCAAATTGCAACATCGGTGCAAGTACTTGCGGCGCTTTCAATTGCGGACGCAGTTCTTTATGACAACACGGCGCACACATGATCATTTGCGCATTTAATCGAATGCCGGTATGAATCGCAAAGTCCGTTGCCACATCACAGGCGTGCAGCGCAATCATGATATCTAAGCGCTCAGGCGCATAGGTACGAACATCGCCTTGGAAAAAATCCAGTTGGCTGAAATTCGACTGCTGAGCAACGCTTTGGCAAAATTCCACCATTTTTGGATTCAGCTCAACCCCAGTCACTTTAGGCACTTGCTGGTGTTTTGCTAAATAATCATATAATGCAAAAGTTAGATATCCCTTGCCTGAACCAAAATCTACAACATGTAGAGATTGATCAGTCTCTTTAATCTGACCTAAAGCGCCTGAAAAAATTTCTACAAATTTATTAATTTGTTTCCATTTACGCGCCATGCTCGGAATAATTTGTGCTTTTGCATCCGTAATACCGAGTGGCTGTAAGAAATAACTGTCTTGATCGACATAGCGATGTTTTGCTCGATCATGCCCTTGCTGCTCCGTAGGATTTTTCCCTAAAGCAGGCTGCTTTTTGCTAATGCTTAGCATGGCTTTCTTTTATTTTTCTTAAGCTGAATTTCTTCATCTAAGGTCATCAGGTTGGCTTGCTTACAACAACTCAATAAACTTTCGACTTGTTGATATGCAGCTGCCATTGGATAGTTTTTGGTGATGTCTTGGGTTTTATAACGATATAAACAACTGAGAAATGACTCACCTTGCAGCGAAATGACTCGCAAGGTCATTTTTTCTAATTGGTCTAATTCACCTTTATACTGACTCAAAATCATGCGATCAAAACGCTGTGTTTCAATGGCTTGCTGAAAGGCCGCTAAAAATTGCTGCTCTTGCGTAGAGGGAGAAGCCAAAGATGACATAATATAAACCTAGATAAATTTGCAAAACAATTTTAAATCTTCTTACACCAAAAGCAAAATTGAATTACTATACACTTGTATATTTAAATTATTATAAAAGATACGTTATGAATGCTCCCCACCTTTTAGCTTATGACCCAGCTGAAGAAAGACTGAATTTCTATACCCATGCTTTCGGTGCAGCGCTGTCTGTCATCGCAGGTATCCTACTGATTTTAAAAGGATCATATCTTCCAACTGGACAATGGCTTGCACTTTGGGTGTATGCATTCAGTATGCTGTTATTGTTTTCAGCCTCGAGTCTATATCACTTCGCAGAATCTCCTGAGCGCCGTGGTTGGTACAAAAAACTCGACCATACCGCAATCTATTATTTAATTGCAGGTACTTACACCCCGTTTCTGGCAATCGCATTGCCTACCGCAAAAGCGCATTATTTACTCATTGCACTGTGGGTCATTGCTGCAATTGGAACACTATTCAAATTAATTTTCATTCATCGTTTTCAAAAGATTTCGTTGATTGCCTATTTGGTGATGGGATGGCTTGCAGTACTGGTAATTGATGATATGCAACGCTTTTTATCTGATCAAGCTTTAACCTACCTGATCATTGGCGGGCTATCTTATACAATCGGTGCATTGTTTTATGCCTTAAAAAAGGTAAGATATACACACGCTATCTGGCATATTTTTGTATTGATAGGTGCAGGATCACATTTCCTGTCGATTTATCTTTACGTGATATAACCCACTGACACTGCATTCTTTAGTGACCCTAATCCCGCAGTTCGTAAGTTGGTATTTCGTATTTTTTTAAGAAATTACGCCTTTTTTAAAAAGATTACGCTTTTAAAACTAAGTTCAATTATTTTTAGTAAGTGTAAGGTCCACCATGGCGTCTTCAAGTGCTGCTGCCACTGAACAGCAACCAACAAATTCAAAATTCCGCGTACTTACAGCAAGTCTTGTAGGTACCACAATCGAATTCTTCGATTTCTACATCTATGCAACTGCGGCTGTAATTATCTTCCCGCATCTGTTCTTCCCTGCAAGTACAGATCCAACAACCGCAACAATTCAATCTTTAGCAACGTTTGCGATTGCCTTTATTGCTCGCCCGATTGGTGCAACATTCTTTGGCCATTTAGGTGACCGTATCGGTCGTAAAGCCACATTAGTTGCCGCTCTCCTCACCATGGGGATTTCAACGGTATGTATCGGCTTGCTTCCAACCTATGCTCAAATTGGTATCGCTGCTCCGCTCATGCTTGCACTTTGTCGCTTAGGTCAAGGTCTTGGTTTAGGTGGTGAATGGTCAGGTGCCGTGCTGCTTGCAACTGAAAATGCGCCAGAAGGCAAACGTGCTTGGTATGGTATGTTCCCTCAATTGGGCGCGCCAATCGGCTTTATTCTTGCAACAGGCTCATTCTTGACCTTAGGTCACTTCATGTCTGAAGCTGAGTTTATGCAATGGGGTTGGCGTATTCCATTCATTGCAAGTGCGCTATTGGTTATTGTCGGTCTGTGGATTCGTTTAAAATTACATGAAACACCAGCGTTCCAAAAAGTTTTGGATAAGCAAAAAGAAGTAAATATTCCGTTCAAAGAAGTGATCACTAAGCACTGGGGGATGTTAATTCTCGGTACGATTGCCGCGATTTGTACATTCGTTGTGTTCTACTTAACCACAGTATTCGCTTTACAATGGGGTACAACCCAGCTTGGTTACACACGTGAAGAATTTTTAAAACTTCAACTGGTTGCCACACTTTGTTTCGCTGCCTTCATTCCACTTTCTGCTGTATTTGCTGAAAAATTTGGTCGTAAAACGACTTCGATTGCGGTATGTGTTGTATCTGCATTGTTTGGCTTAGTCTTCTCAAGTATGCTTGAGTCTGGCAGTACTGCGATGGTGTTCTTATTCCTATGTATCGGTCTTGCGATCATGGGTTTAACCTATGGTCCAATTGGTACGGTATTGTCTGAAATCTTCCCAACGTCTGTACGTTACACAGGTTCAGCTTTAACCTTTAACATGGCTGGTATTTTTGGTGCATCTTTCGCGCCATTGATCGCAACTAAACTTGCAACTGGCTATGGTTTATATGCAGTAGGTTACTATCTAACTGCAGCATCAATCCTTTCATTGATCGCGTTCTTAATGATTCGCGAAACTAAAAATGATGATGTGAATAATCAGGTTTAATCTGCACATAATAAAAAAGCCAGCACCTATTGCTGGCTTTTTTATGTCTCAAATTGAGTCAATGACCTGATTAGCTACTCTCTTGTTGACAGCATTTCGATTTAATTCATGAATACAGCTTAGATCCAACTGAGCAATACACATCATCTGTTCCAAGACACGGTCATTCACTTAATTTCAAACAGCAAATGAATGGCACGATTCAATTTTATTAACCAAACAAGGCCTGTAGCTCTACATCAAGAAGAACATTCACCAAACCGTTTAGCGATAATGAACGGTAGTTTTTGATTAAACCAACTCGATAATATCAATGGTCGGTGGCACAAGAAAACGAAAAGGTACACCAACCATGCCCGTACCGACAGTGACAAAGACATCTGCATTGTCATGCTGATATAGCCCTTTTTTATGGCCTAAAATCGACACTTTTTTCATTACATAATCGGTCAACCAAGGCAGTTGTACCTGCCCGCCATGGGTATGACCCGACAACATCAATGGTCGTCCTGGCAGTTTAGGTACCATATCGACGGTATCTGGATTATGCGACAAAATGATCCAAGGTTTATCTTGTGGCAATTCTGGCAAATAGCGCATATCGGCTTTACCAGCCCATAAGTCCCCAACACCTAATAAACGAAACTCATTAAACTCAACCACCTGCCCTTCGATATCCACCACATGGTTACTTTCTAATGCATGTTTTAACAGCGCTTGAATAGGCGGACCGGGATATTGCTCATCATGATTACCATTCACCGAATAAATCGGAGCAATAATTTTTTTTAGTACGGCCAGTTCTTCAGCTAACTTATTTTCTGGCTCATAAGTCCAATCCCCTGCAACCACGACCAAATCAGGATTTTGTGCATTGATTTTATCGACGATCATTTTTAACTGACGTTCATGACCCGAAAATAAACCAATATGTAAATCACCAATTAAGGCAATGCGTACAGGCTTTAATAACTGTCGTGTTTCATGCAATTGATATTGACATTTTTTCACCTGAATCATGTGCGGCTCGATAAATCGGGCATAGCACAAAAGCCCCGTAACAGCACCGACAAAAATCGCTTCATGTAGTGAATAATAGCCACTCCAGCCTGCATAAAAGCTAAAGAAGAATAAAGGGATAAGTAAATACGAAAGATAGAATGCCAACAAATGTACGAAGGCTTTAAACGGATGAATCGTTTCCGTGCGCGACTGACTTAACCAAGCTTGAGAAATTGCCCAAACGCCCAGCACAGCCAACCCGATATAAAAATACATCACTACGGAATCTAATTCCCACATACATTTGCTCTACAATTTGCCTAACGAGAAAACTCGGTCACTATATTTATCTTTTCACAGCTGACACTTATACTCAAATCAAATTTTTTAGTATGTCTAACAGTATGAACTCAGCTACACCGAAACAGCAAAATTTGCCCTTCATACACAACCACACTAAGGCGGTTTTGCTGAGTTGTAGCCTTGTTTTGACTTTATCTGCATGTAGTACCTTGCCTAAACAGCAAACTCAACCTGTGGAATATGCTTTTAATACCCCGACAGACGATACTAGCCTTGCGAAAATTGTGCTGCCGCTACGTGAACAAAATCCCAACTTAACCGGTTACCACGTTCTGTATGACCCATTAGAAGCCTTAGCGGCTCGAATCGAACTGATCAATAAAGCCGAAAAAAGTTTAGATCTACAATACTATATTTGGGATAACGACAAAATTGGTGCTTTGGCCCTGCATGCCATGATCAAAGCTGCAGATCGTGGGGTGAAAATTCGTTTATTGGTCGATGACAACAATGCCAAAAAAATGGAAGGCATTTATATGGCACTCGACCAACATGCCAATATTGATGTCAAACTGTATAACCCGTACCGCTTCCGACATTTCCGCCCTGTCGATATGGTACTGGATCTAAAACGCATCAACCGTCGTATGCACAACAAAAGCTTTATTGCAGACAATCAAATTGCTCTGATTGGTGGTCGCAATATGAGTAACCAATACTATAACGTCAGTGATAACTATCAATTTTCCGATGTCGACGTCATGTTGGTCGGTGCGGCGTCCGATGAAATCATTCATTCTTTTGACGAATATTGGAATGATGACTATGCCTTTCCAGTACGCCAATTGGTCAATCCACGCCACTATAGTTTGCGTTTTGACAGTCTCAAACGACAACTCGATGACTATAACCAAGAAGCCACTGTGGTTAATTATTTGGACTTAGCCAATCGTTCACATGCCTTTGATGACTGGCTCAACAATAAAATCCAATTTGACTGGGTCAAAGCCGAAGTCGTCAAAGACTCCCCGAGCAAAATCAAATCTAAAGCCAAAAAAGAAGAGCATCTCAACTTTCAGCTCCTCAACCGTTTAGATAAACCGGAACAAAGTGTCGATATCGTTTCAGCCTACTTTGTCCCAGAAAAAAAAGGGGCTGAACGCCTAAAAAACCTTCGTGCAGATGGCGTAAAAGTCAGAGTCTTGACCAACTCATTCCAGGCCAATGACGTACCATTGGTTCATGCTTTTTATAGCAAATATCGTCAAGACCTCTTGGAACACGACGTTCAACTCTATGAGTTTCTCTCTAGACCTGATGCAGAAAACCTCAACACCAATACCAAAGAGTTGGCGGAAAAATCTAAAGTTAGTCTAAAAGGTTTAAGCCGTTCAAGCCTGCATGCCAAACTGATGGCAATTGATGAAAAACAAGTCTTTATCGGCTCATTTAACTTTGATCCACGTTCAGCATATTTAAATACTGAAATTGGGGTATTACTGAATAGCCCACGCTTAGCCAAAGCCGTCCACTACACCATGGATGAAAATTTGAGTAAATATGCCTATAAGTTAGTGCTCAATGCAGACCAACAGATCAATTGGAAAATTAAGCTGTCAAATGGTCAAACGCGTATTTATCCACGTGAACCGAAAATCAAGTGGTGGCAAAAAGCGGGGGTGAAATTTATCTCTTGGTTGCCGCTCGAAGGCTTTATGTAAGGATTGTGCTGCAAAGGCATCCCCTTGCAGCCTGTATCATTAAATTATTTAGCTTCAACTGGAACTGGCGCTTTAAGAACTTTAGCTTGAAGCTCTGCTAATCCCTGATTCATTTTTTGCTGCACTTCTTGTGTCAGACTGTCAACAGTATGACCTGCCGAATCAATTGCGGGCAATGTCATCAGATGCGCTGTGACTTTCGGCATTTCTAAGACATTTTTGACATGTCGATCAAAGCTAATGTCTCCGACATAGGGCGCAATATTATCGAGTTCACCGTCCTGATTCACATAGCAAATTAAGCAAATTTGGACTGGACGTTCGGCTTCAATTGCCGCACCTAAAATACGACCATGAATTTTTTTAATTTTGCTGCCATCTGAAGTGGTGGCTTCTGGGAAAAAGAGTACCGGCGTATCTTGTTTTAAGAAGCCCGTAATTTGTTCTTTAATTTTAATCGAGTCGCCAGAGCCACGCTTAATAAATAAGGTGCCACCGCCTTTCGCCAAATTACCCAGTACCGGCCACTTTTCAATTTCAGCTTTCGCCAAAAAGAAAACACGTGCGCTAGAACCCAAAACTGCCACATCTAACCATGAAATATGATTACTTACCCAAAGGGCTGGTTGACGTGGAATTTCGCCATGCACTTTGACTTCAAGATTAAATACTTTGCATAACTTGCGACAAAAATACTGCACATAGCGGGTATTTTGCGGGTTATTCGGGTCTTTATACAATTGATGACGATAAACCAAATAAAAACCCTGCGTCACGGCAACAGCTGCTGCACCGACTTTTTTACAATACAAATAAATTTTTGAAAACACATTAATTTGCGGTGTATTGACGATTTGAGGTTGATTCATAAACGGTTCACTAAAAGGACACGGTGCCACAATTTGGCGTAAATTTTCATCATCATATACCGAAGACAGTTTTTTTGCATTGATCATAAAAACCGAAGTCGAAGATAATATTTTCCCATTTTAATCGTTTTTAAAAATCAAATATTATTTTTATATCGGTTTTAAAGGTTAAAATTATGAATCATTCATATTCAGACAATCCCCCTATTTCTTCATGACAAGCGTTAAAAGCCATTGCTGGTTTTTCATTGATATATGTGAGTGTGCTTTTCTTATTGGCGCTGAGCTTTCGAAGCTTTCTCTAATTGAATAGCACGACATACAGAACTTAGCCATTAATCCCTCACTTAGATTAACCCTCGCACTGCATTTTCGCCTAAAATGAATCTTTAAACAGGAGTGTGTGCTGAGTGGAAAATTTAAATCAACATCAAGCGAGCGGTGAACGCGTAATTTTAGTCAGTGTGGCAGTACAAATGCTTGCAGACCTTGATGCCGAAGAATTCCACTTACTTGCTCAATCTGCAGGTGCCAATATTTTGCAACATGTGCATGCTCAGCGTATTAAGCCTGATGCCAAATTATTTATCGGCTCAGGGAAAGCTGAAGAAATTGCAGAAGTAGTCGCAGAATATGAAGCCGAATTGGTCATCTTTGACCATGCTCTCACCCCTGCCCAAGCACGTAATCTTGAACGCATCATGCGTTGTCGTGTGGTCGATCGTACAGAATTAATTTTAGATATTTTTGCCCAACGCGCACGTACCTATGAAGGTAAATTGCAAGTTGAGTTGGCTCAATTACAACATATGGCTTCACGGCTGATTCGTAGTCGTGGCGATCTCGATAGCCAAAAAGGTGGGATCGGCCTACGTGGACCGGGTGAAACGCTGCTGGAAACTGACCGTCGTCTACTCAAGCTCCGTATGGGACAACTCAAAGCGAAACTTGAGAAAGTCCGCCAAACACGTATGCAAGGTCGTGTGGCACGTCAAAAAGCTGCTGTTCCAACCGTGTCATTGGTGGGTTATACCAATGCTGGTAAATCGACCTTATTTAATAATTTAGCAAAAAGTGATGTCTATGCAGCAGACCAACTTTTTGCGACACTTGACCCAACTTTACGCCGTCTACATTGGGATGGTATCGGCAACTTAGTTCTCGCAGATACTGTAGGTTTTGTGCGTAATTTATCGCACTCACTGGTCGAGTCGTTTAAAGCCACCTTAGAAGAAACGTTAGAGGCGACCTTATTGTTACATGTCATTGACTCCAGCAGTCCTGACATGATGGAACAAATCGAGGCTGTCGAAAAAGTACTGAAAGAAATTGGTGTCGATGTTCCGATTCTGCGCGTCTATAACAAAATTGATGTCAGTGGCGAAGATCCTAAAATCATCTATGGTAAGCCACATCAGCCGGAACGTGTCTATGTCTCAGCACATAGTGGTAAAGGTCTTCCCTTATTACGCCAAGCGGTTCAAGAGTGCTTAATGGGCCAAATTCAAAGCTTTGAAGTCCGTCTAAAACCAGCTTATGGCAAATTAAGAACACAACTGTATGCGCTCAATGTGATCCAAAATGAAAGTTATGATGAACAAGGCAACTTAATTTTGCACCTCATCATTGCCCCGCATAAGTTAGAACAACTGATTAAACAGGCGCATTTACACATCGAAGAAATCTTGGGAACGCGTGCGCAACAATTTCAACGTCCACTTGAAGAATTTGAAATTAAAGACTAAATCGGTTAAAACTTGATTAGTATAATTTTAACGAAAGACAAAAATGGACTGGATCAAGCGCATCGACTGGAAAGCCTGGATAGGCACTATTGCATTAATTATTATTTTCCGTGAAGGCGCGGTCTGGGTCATGAAGCAATTCAATCACCCAGAATTAGGCAATCTAGTCGGTTTGATTAGCCTCTTGATCGTGCTTTCATTTTGGAGAAAATTCAACAAAATTCCAGCCAGTTTGGTCGATACCAATAATAAAATCATGAAAGAAAGTGCCTTTGCCTTCCTACCCATTAGTGCAGGCTCATTGCTAATGATGATGCATTTAGGCGATGAAATTCCGATGTTTTTGATTGTTCTCTTTGTCAGTACCCTCATACCGCTATGGGTCTACGCAAAAATGTCTAAGAAATGGCTATAGGAGAATCAACATGCTTTCAATCATCTCTGGATTCATCATTACCCTGATCGCCTATCTTGTCGCAAAACCTATTAATAAAAAATTACCGCAAATCCCCGTGATTGTGATTGGGATGTTTTTCGTCATTGGTATGCTCTATCTTTTTGGCATTTCCTATGAAAGTTATATGGCACACGTGAATCCACTGTTCAATAACTTACTCGGCTATGTCACAGTGGCCTTGGCCATTCCTTTAGCAGCGATGCGCTACGATGACTTGCCATTAAAAGCCGTGGGCGGGATTTTAGTCTTTGCCAGTATCAGTGCCGTTGCCCTCCCTATGGGGCTGGCTTATTTATTGCATTTGTCTGATCCAACCATTATGGCTTTTGCTACACGGGCAGTGACCACCCCTATTGCCATCAACATTGCCACGCTGCTGCATTCCCCGATTCCTTTGGTGATTTTGATTGTGATTTTATCAGGGGTGATTGGCGCAGCATTTTCACCCATCATACTCAAAAATATTCATGATGAACGTGCATCAGGACTCGCCTTAGGACTTGCTGCACATGCGATTGGCACAGCTCAAGCTTGGCAGCGCGGCAGCATTGCTGGGCGCTATGCGGCATTTGGCATGGCGGTAAATGCAGTATTCACAGCAATCTGGTTGCCAACTTTCATACTCTATCTACAAAATATGTGACTGAGCAATCACTTTTAAATGATTGTTTTGTATAAAAAATAAACTTAATATAAATTCTAGGGTACACCACAACACATTGAACGATGTGCTGTGGATGTTACATTTTTGGTAAAGGCACTTTTGTGCAACATGTCAACTTTCCCGAATAAAATGTAAATATTTATGCTTAGAGTAGTTGCTCTAAGTTCAGATATTACCTAGTATGATCAATAAACCCTCACAAAGTGTATTGATAAAGGATTATTAATATGATCGAAAAAAGTTTGAAATGGGCTGCATTATTCGGTGCTGTAGTAACAAGCTCTGCACTTTATGCTCAAGATCTTACAGGGACTTGGCAACAAATTGACGATAAAACCGGTTCGCCTAAAGCACTGATCGAAATTCGAAAAGATGCCAAAGACACCTATACCGGCAAAATTGTGAAAGTGACGCCACGTCCGGGTTATACACCAAAGGAAAAATGTGTGAATTGCCCTGCACCTTATACCAACCAGCCTATTTTAGGGATGGATGTATTTAAGGGGCTGAAACTTGAAAGTGAAAATACCTACTCTCAAGGAAAAATTATTGATCCTTTAGCAGGCAAAATTTACAGCTTAAAAGGCAAAATTTCTGCCAATGGTAAGCGCTTACATTTACGTGGATATCTGGGGATTTCCGCGATTGGTCGTACACAGACATGGATTCGCGCTGAATAAATTTTGAATTTATTCAGTTAATTGATTTGATATAGGTGAACCACCTACAGGGAATATCTGATGAAAAAATTAAAAGTGAGCCTCTTATTCTTAGCTGCTGTAATGAGTGGTTCAGCTTTTGCTCAAGACCTTTCAGGGACTTGGCAACAAATTGATGATAAAACAGGTTCACAAAAAGCCATTATTGAAATCCGTAAAGAAAGTAATGGAACATTCGTGGGTAAAATCATTAAAGTGACGCCGCGTCCGGGTTATACGCCACGTGACACCTGCGTAAACTGCCCTGCACCTTATAAAAACAAACCGATTTTAGGCCTTGATGTGTTAACTGGTTTAAAACATATTGAAGGGACCAATAATTACGACAAAGGCCGTATTATTGACCCACTTTCTGGCAAAATTTACGACACAAAAGTTCGCTTAAATGCCAGCGGAAAACGTCTCACGCTGCGTGGCTATATGGGTGTATCAGCACTCGGTCGTAGCCAAACTTGGATTCGCCAAGAATAAGTTCAATGTTATAAAAACCGCCGCCATGGCGGTTTTTTTATGCCTAAGATATTCAAATTATTTTAAAAATAAAGTTGACTATTCTCGTAAACTTTCTAACATACGTGCTCATAAATCACGCTTCTAGGGGAAAAGCGATTATGTTTAAAAAAATATTATTCAGCCTTTGCACATTCGGATTGATGAATGTCGCATTTGCAAATGACATTACTGGCACGTGGCAACAAATTGACGATAAAACAGGAGCGGCCAAAGCGATTATTTCGATTCACAAAGAATCCAATAATACCTATACCGGTAAAATTATTAAAATTACACCACGTCCTGGCTATACACCACAAAAAAACTGTAATAAGTGCCCTGCGCCTTATACCAACCAACCGATTCTCGGCATGGAAATTGTTAAAGGTTTAAAGCAGATTAATAATACAAATAATTATGAAAAAGGTCGTATTATCGACCCTCTTTCTGGCAAAGTTTATGATGCTAAAGTGCGCTTAAACAACACAGGAAAACGTATTTCGATCCGTGCAAGTATTGGCGTTTCAGTCTTAGGTCGTAACCAAACTTGGATTCGTTTAGACTAATCCTCACACCAATAAAAAAGCCGCATCAATGCGGCTTTTTTATTTTTAAATACTTACATCACAGGATTATCGACCGCAAACATGTGCTGATCTTCTAAACGATAGGCCATCAACTGATTGCCCCAAACACATCCGCCATCCACATTTTGGATTTTTGCTGAAATGCTTTTTCCTTGTAAAGCGGCCCAATGACCAAAAAGAATTTGATGGGTCTGCGCTGCTTGTGACTCAAACTCAAACCATGGTTGAAAACCCTTCGGCATAGGGTCATCGAGTGAGTCTTTAAAACTGAACTCTAAACGACCTTCTGCATCGGTTAAGCGCATGCGGGTCAAATAGTTGGTAATACAACGTAAGCGCGCATGACCAGACAAATCATCCGACCATAGGTTCGGCTCTTTACCGTACATCACTTGAAGAAACGCATCGACCACATCAAAGTCGTCATGACCAATCACCGCTTCCACTTCTTTTGCCAAATCAGCGGTTTGCTGCGCAGTCCAATTCAAAGGAATACCCGCATGAGTCAAAATGGTTTGCTCATTCGGAAATAGACACAGCGGCTGCTTGCGTAACCAATCAATCAAATCATCACTTTCTAAAGCGTGAATCACATCATCGATATTGTCTTTAGGATTGATATCCTTAATACCGCGAGCGCATGCCAGCAAAGTCAGATCATGATTGCCCAGTACCGTCGCCGCAACTTCACTATCCACTAATTTTTTGATGAACCGCAAAGCGCCTATCGAGTTTTCACCCCGTGCGACGAGATCACCGGCAAACCATATAAAATCTTGGTCTGCATCAAACTTTATCTCTTTCAGTAAAGCTTTTAATGCTTCAAAACAGCCTTGAACATCACCAATGACATAGTTATAGCGAATATTGCGAGTCATAATTATTTAAGCCACCATTTGATCTGCTAATGCGACAAATTCTGCAAGTGTTAGGGTTTCAGGACGCGCCATTGGATCAACCCCTGCATTTTCAAAACCATCTTCAACCAACATGCCTTTTAAGCTGTTGCGTAACGTCTTACGGCGTTGAGTAAAGACATGTGAAACCAAACGCGCAAGCGCTTTTTCATTTTTCGCCACAATCGGTTTAACGGCATAAGGCTCTAAACGGAATACCGCAGAGGTGACTTTTGGCGGCGGATTAAACGAACCCGGCGGCACTTCAAATAAAAACGTCGGTTTACAGAAGTATTGGATCATCACCGATAAACGGCCGTATTCTTTAGTATTCGGTGAAGCGGTAATACGGTCCACGACTTCTTTTTGCAGCATGAAGTGCATGTCTTTGACTTTGTCGCCAAACTCCAAGAGATGGAACAGCAGCGGAGTCGAGATGTTATACGGCAAGTTGCCAACCACGCGCAGAGGACGGCCTTCGGCAAACAGCTCGGTAAAGTCATATTTCAGCGCGTCGGTTTCAACAATGGTCAAGCGCTCAGGATGCGGCACACGGCCCGGCAAACCTGCGGCTAAGTCACGGTCCAGCTCAACTACAGTTAGAGCATCACATTCACCAATTAAAGGCGATGTAAGCGCAGCAAGACCGGGACCAATTTCGACAATATTGTCACCAGTACGCGGATTTACCGAACGTACAATTTTGGCAATAACACGTTGATCATGTAAGAAATTCTGTCCAAACCGCTTACGCGTGTGATGCCCTTCATCTTTTGGGTTTAGGGCATTAATTTGATACATAAAATTCTCCGCATAGGTTTATTACAACGATTACTGACTTGATTCAAATTCACTCAAGCGAGCAAAAATTTCTTCGGACTTGGTCACATTATCCCGAGCCGCTTTAATTACACTGAGCAATGGCTCTCTTTGTTGCAACAAAGCCATTGTTTCAGATTTCATCATTTCTTCAGTTTCAGCCTCAATGGAGAGCAAACTTTCGCGCATTTCAGCATTGTTTACGCGCTCTACACCCAGTTCAGGATTACCACTCAGTTGAGCCTTCAAATAAAGATTGAAAGTTTCAAAATCTGCTAAAAAGTCATCTAAATCGTCTGGATGAATAGAATTCACATCAGTTAAATTCAGCAAAGAATCCAACACCCGTCCCGCAATAAAGACTTGATTTTTAGCAATAATTGCTTGCATTGCTGAATTGTTTGCTCTAACCATCATATCAGCCAGAAGGTTATATTCAGCTTGAATACCTGGAATGGTTTCACTTACAAGAAGTTGATATTCATATAGCGCACTCAGGCTATTTTGATGCTGTACAAGCAGATCAATATTAGCATTGATTGCCTGTCCATCTTGAAGCATTTTATCAGCACCATCACGATTCGCATATTTTTTATGCACCGCGGTCAGCGCTTGATTAAATTTTTGCTGATTATGTTTAAAGCCATCCACAGCACCCGGTAATGCAAAACGTATAAATCCTTCCGTCTGTTTTGGAATTTGCAGCGATAATACTTTTAATTCAAAAGAATGATGATCTGTAGCGAGCGTTGAACATGCTGACAGCATCAACGCTAACGCAATCCCAAAAAATGGGCGAATGATCGATTTCGCCCTAAGCATCTTGATATTTTCCTGTTTTATTTTTGATAATTTTTTACTATTATTCATATAAAATTCAAACCTTTATTATTAAGTTTCGTTATTTTTCGCACGTGCTAATTCTAAAGCCAAATCAACCGCCACCTGTAAACTCGAACTTTTAGCAAGACCAGTTCCAGCCAGTGACAGTGCTGTGCCGTGATCCACTGAAGTCCGAATAAACGGTAAGCCCAAAGTGATATTGATGGCTTCGCCAAAGCCCTGCGACTTTAACACAGGCAAGCCCTGATCGTGATACATCGCCAAAACCGCATCGGCATCTTTGAAATTTTCAGGGGTAAATAAGGTATCAGCAGGTAAGCTCAGGCTCATATTCACCCCTTGAGCGCGATAACGCTCTAGCACCGGATTGATCACTTCAATCTCCTCCATGCCCAAATAACCATCTTCACCCGCATGCGGATTTAAACCGCAGACTAAAATATGCGGATGATCTTTTTTAAATTTGGTTTTTAAATCATGAATTACAATATCAATGACTTGATGCAAACGTTCTTGAGTAATGGCATCGGCTACATCACGAAGCGGTAAATGTGTAGTTGCCAATGCGACACGGAGCGTTTTGGTCGCAAGCATCATCACGACACGATCAACGCCTGCAAATTCTTGATAAAACTCCGTATGTCCGCTGAAATAGATACCGGCATCATTAATAATCGACTTTTGCACAGGTGCAGTTGCAACACCTACACTTTTGCCAGACATCGCATAATCTGCAGAACGACGTAATTGTTCCAACACATAGGCTGCATTATTCACATCTAACTGACCTGCAATAACAGGTGTAGTTACAGGTACATGTTCCACATAAAGCTGACCTAGAGCTGCCGAACCCTCCTGCCCAACATAGTCAATCAGTTCAACTTCGAGCTTTAACTGTTGAGCACGCTTGAGCAGCAAATCTTTATCAATAAGAACCACAAGTGGCCTTTCATCTATTCGATTGGCTAAGCTCAAACAAATATCAGGTCCGATACCTGCGGGTTCACCGCTCGTGATATATAAAGGCAGCATGGGTCTATCCTGTGTGTGCAATAGCATTATTATACTGTGTGATGCACATGACAGACCTAATTTTATTGACTAAAAATATCGGACTAAAACTCAAAAATAAGCGCGTTGTGCGACATTGTATGGAATGAAATCGAAAGCAAAACCTGAAATGCCTATGATCCAAATCAGTGCAATAAGAATTACAATGCCGCGCTGAACGGCCGGTACATGCTGCGGGTAGTTCGTTATCAGCCAAAAAAACATACCGCCCAGAAGCAATAATCCAATCAACAGATAAACCAATAAATAACTAAGGAAAAATAAAGTGAGCATCATTAACAAAACGATGATCGCACCATCCGCCCCGTGCAAATACACCAAATACAAAAAAGTTGGGCTTAAAACCAAGGCGCTACATAAGCCCATTAATTGCAACCATTGCCGCCAAAATGAGGGTTCAGATGTGTTTTTTAACAGATTAGAATTCGACATGATTTACTTTCATCCGCTTTTTTTATAATTTCTGGATTATCTGCTGTTTATTGCTGAAGAAATATACTACAATACAGCGCTTGAAATTTTATATTTTCATTTGTGATTCTTCACGTATTCGTATAGAATCGCGTCTCCTTTTGTTTGGACAGCTTCCATAGTCCAAACCAACTATAATAGGTAGTGGTTTAATGAAAACTCTCAGCGCTAAGCCAGCTGAAGTTCAACACGACTGGTACGTTGTTGATGCTTCTGGCAAAACTTTAGGTCGCCTTGCGACTGAAATCGCTCGTCGTTTACGCGGTAAGCACAAAACTTCTTATACTCCTCACGTTGACACTGGTGACTACATCGTTGTTATCAATGCTGAGCAAGTTCAAGTGACTGGTAAAAAATCACTTGATAAGAAATATTATCGCCACACTGGTTTCCCTGGTGGTATTCGTGAAACTAATTTCGAAAAATTAGTTGCTCACAAACCAGAAGAAATCTTCGAACGTGCTGTAAAAGGCATGTTGCCAAAAGGTCCTCTTGGTTATGCAATGATCAAGAAAATGAAAGTGTACGCTGGTACTGAGCATCCACATACTGCTCAACAGCCACAAGTTTTGGACATCTAAGGGATACAGCACATGGCTACTAACTATGGTACAGGTCGCCGTAAGACCGCAACTGCACGTGTTTTCCTATCAGCTGGTACTGGTAAACTCGTAATCAACAACCGTTCTTTAGAACAATATTTCGGTCGTGAAACTGCTCGTATGGTTGTTAATCAACCACTTGAGCTTTTAGAAGCTACTGAAAAATATGACCTTTACATCACTGTTGCTGGTGGTGGTATCGGTGGTCAAGCAGGCGCTATCCGTCACGGTATTACTCGTGCATTGATCGCTTCTGACGAAACTCTTAAACCTGCTCTTCGTCAAGCTGGTTTCGTTACTCGTGATGCTCGTGAAGTTGAACGTAAGAAACTTGGTTTACGTAAAGCTCGTAAACGTCCTCAATTCTCTAAACGTTAATTCGTTTACCGAATCGGACAAAAAACCTTGGCTTATGCCAAGGTTTTTTTATGTCTTAATTTTTATGAAGATGATGCAAATAGAATAACGATCCGATAAACAAAGAGACTCAAACTCGCAATTAAGCATATAACCGACAATGTTAGTGTAATTGTAGAGATGGTTATTTTGCTTTTTTGTTCTGGGCTATCATCCTCTGCTCCATAATCAGAGACATAACCTCCAGCGAGTGCCGTATAAAAGCCAATGCCCATAAAAATAACAGCAGCTAAAAATAATAATTTTTGTACAAGTACAATGGTCATCATGCGGTGACGATCAGGTAAATGAATGACATGAAAAGCTATCAGATAAAATCAAATAAAACAAAACTGTAATTTTCACTGTAGCTGCATTGATATTGCTAAAGTCTCCGTGATTTTACTGTCTAATTTTAGTATCCTATCTTATTCATTTCTCATCGTCTCGGATTATGTCAGTCGAAAATGCACCTCTCCAAGGGATTACGCTTTACAGTCATGCGGATGACTTTCGCTCACACTGGATACGCTATGTACTTGCAGAGAAGCAAATCAAACATAATTTAATTATTGCTGATGATGAAGACGAAGATCTTGCGAGTTTAAATCCCTACAATCAACTTCCGATGATGATTGAAAATGGCCTAAAACTCTATAACAGCAGTATTATTGCCGAATATCTGGATGACCGATATCGTCAAAATAAACTGTATGCAGATGCACCCATGCCTCGTGCAGAGCAACGTCAATATGTATGGCGCTTCGAACAAGATTGGTTAAGACTTGCCGATATTATGCTTCGCCATCCCGATACCCTCGATGAAAAAGCCAAGCAAAAAGCACAAAAACAATTACGTGATACACTTATTTCACTTACCCCCTTGTTTCAGCATTATCCTTATTTTATGTCTGAACAATTTAGCATGTTAGACTGTATGCTCGCACCTGTATTTCTGCGCCTAAAAGCCATGGGGATTGAGCTTCCCAAACAGCAATGCCGCCCTATATTTCTCTATTGCCAACGCATCTTTAGCCGTCCTGCATTTATCAAATCGATGACATTGCAGGAAAAAAATCGCTATAGCGAGCTTTTAGCAAAAAATTAATTTCCCATTAATATTCGAGTAAGCATTATGTCTGAACAAGAACTACAACTCACTCCAACGCGTCCATACTTAACACGGGCACTTTATGAATGGATTTGTGACAATCAACTTACACCGTACCTACTTGTTGATGCGACACAGAATGGTACGATGGTGCCAGTTCAATATATCCAAGATGGCCAAATTGTCCTGAATATCGCACCTCATGCAACGCATGCGCTACACATGAGCAATGAGACGATTACTTTCTCTGCACGCTTTGGTGGCGTTTCGCAAAACCTCTATATCCCCTTTTCTGCTGTTCTAGGTATCTATGCACGTGAAAATGGTCAAGGCATGTTCTTCGATCCTCAAGAATATGAAGGTATTCAGAATGATCAAAATGCTTTAAAATCAAACGACCAAGAACAACAAGAGCAGCCGAAGAAAAAACCAGGTTTAAGGTTGCTCGATTAAAGAATAAGGAAGCGAATAATGGCTTTTGATTTAGTACAATATTTTGTCGAACAAATAGAATCTCAAAAGCCTACGCTTTTAAGTCATTTAAATCGTGAAGAAAAACGTCAACATATACGTGAAATTAATGCATTAACTTTAGGTGAATTGATTCATCAGCTCCGCAATAATGTTCAAAAGGTTTATCAAGAAATTACTCATCCTGATGAACTCTATATTCAAGAAGTTTCACGCCATCTGACCACCAATTCATCGAATGCATCAATATTAGAACGCTCTGAACTTGAACACCTAACAACTGAAATTTTTCATTTACAATTAAATGAATTAAAGCAACTTCATGATACCGGCTCACACTCACCACAAAGCATTCAAGAATTACTCAATGGACAAATTGAACACCTTTCTGGTCAAGCGGATGATTGGGTTTGGTCAACAAACAACCTAACAGAGCTTCTTGGTTCTAAACCCAATCTGCAAGAAGAGATATCATTAGAAGCATCAATGAAGGAGTTCAATCAAATGGTTAATCAACAACATACTCAAGAAGATGTGACAACTGAAGTACAAGTGCCAACTTGGTCAAAAATTGTAGAGCCTATCGTTGCAGTGGTGATTTTATGGATTCTGGCATCTGCAGCTTGTAATATTTTTTCTTAAGTGGCTTCATTTGTCTAAAACAATGACCTGCTTCTTAAGTAGGTTTTTTTAAATCCAATATTCTAAATTACACGCCTTTAGATCACTTTTTGTTTTCTTTATGTAAATCACTCAGCTTTATTCTGCAAAAATTGAGTTTTGTCACACCATTTACAAAATATTACATTTGAATTTTTGGTAAATTTTATATCAAAAATAAAGTTCTAAAATACATAAAAAATATATATAGCAAATTAAATCACATTTTTTAAATCCTAAAACTTAACGCTATATTTAGAAAATATTATCCTTTTAAAGCAAAAAATTAATTTTATTGCAAAGCCCCATACGCTTCCTATAATTAAATTATGTAGTTAAAAACGCTAGTTTAATTACCTAAATATCTACAAATAATAATCATGTATAACCTAAAAGAGGGGCATAAAAATGGCTAAAGTTTCATTAGAATCACTCACAACAATCGACGGTTTTCATGCAGCGGCACTGGTAGACGGTGAAAGTGGCCTAGCTATGGCGACACAAGGCGGTGGAGATATTGATTTAGAATTAGCAGCTGCTGGAAATACTGAAGTGGTTCGCTCCAAAAGACGTGTTGCTCAGTCACTCAATTTAGATGATCACATTGTCGATATTTTAATTACCTTAGGAAAGCAGTATCACTTGATTCGTCCACTGGAAAATAATGAATCCGTATTCTTATATTTAGTACTTGATCGTGCCAAAGCAAACCTAGCCATGGCTCGACACGAATTAAAAACTTATGAAAAAAATTTAGATTTTGCTTAATTTCACCCAACCCTCTTATGCCAATAAGAGGGTTTTTTATTCCCAAAATGTTTTACAGATTTGAATAAAATTAGTCGAGGAACACCATGAATAAGCAATATATCAATATCGGCATTGCTGGATTAAGTATTCATGATTCAGATCAACTCAAACATCAGCTTTACGCAATTTTTCCACAGCACTTTAATATCCAATGGAAAAGTGCATCTGATGTGAATCTCGATTGCTTATTTATTCATGAGCGTTTTTTTGACACCGAAGGAATTCAAAAAATATTAACACGCCGCGCTTTACCTTGGCTCAAGATCTCGAAAGACTACCAACAATCTGGGCGTGTCAGAAATAATACGCTGTTCCTACCCGTGGATGATAATCAAGAGCTCAATCAATGGATTGATAAACATCTCGTCAGCCATAATCGCCTTAATGAATCCATAGAGCATGCACAAAAATGTCAAACTCAAAGCTTTAGCGATTTTAATTTGGAAGATGATTACTTCAAAAAAATGTATGCAGAAGATAACCATGAAAAATTACACCTATATGATGATCTAGGTACAATAGCGGTAATCGATACCGCGCAAAATATAGCTTGGCTCAACCTCGAGCGTCAACTTCAACACACAGATGCTAGTTTTAAATATGATTTCGCATCAATTGAAGATATGACCCATGTAAGTCGAAAGCACCCCGTCATCCTTCAAGACTGGATATGGAATCTATTTTGGCAAACTCCGAATTTTTACCAAACAGTTCCTGAAGATGGTCATTTTCGAATTTTAAGCTGGCCAAAACCTACTGAACATTTATCTCATAAACAAATTTTTCAACTTTCTGCATGCTTTATCCAGGGCGCAAAGATATCAGCGATCGCAGAACAATATGATATACCCCTCAGCACCGTTCGACAGTTCATTGCTGCGAATATGGCATCACTGAATATTAAAAAAATAAATCTTTGGGATAAACATTACACCCCACCTGAAACACATGAACCAACAGAAGAAAAGAACTTTGTGCAAAACTTCTTTCGTAAATTACGCCGTAAATTTGGATTTTAGAATAGGACATCAAACATGATTCTTCAGCAATATAAAATTGTCTTTGCTGGTTCTATGGGTGCTGGAAAAACTGAAGCGATCCGTTCACTTTCTGATATCCCAGTTCTACTGACCGAGGCGTTTAATACAGATCAAACCAGCCATCAAAAACTTGAAACCACAGTAGGTATCGACTACGGAGAAGTGACCTTAGAAGATGGCTTAAAAATAGGTTTATATGGTACCCCTGGACAAAGTCGTTTTGATTTTATTTGGCCTGTGATTTGTCAAGGCGCAATCGGTGCAATTATTTTGATTGATCATAATGTTAATGATCCCCTAAGTGAACTCGAAAGCTATTTAGAAACCTTCCAAAACTATACAGATAACATAGCCATTGGAATTACCCATACAGACGAAATCACAAGTTCAACGAATACTGCTATCTACAAAGATTGGCTGATTAGTCAGGACTTATATTCGCCCCTATTCTTTATTGACTGTCGCAAAAAATCTGACGTTTTACTGCTACTTGAAGCTTTAATTACCTCAATCGAAGTAAATCACTACATTACCGCATAAGGAGCTATTAATGTTTAATGTCACAAAACGCACCGCTTCGAATGAGTTAATACAACATGCCCGTGAACAAATAAATAATATTATTAACAATGCACGCGGGATTCATTTCATTATGGTGTGTTCAACAGATGGATTTGAGCTGACGAGTGTTTACAAACGTGGGCAATATAACAATAGCAAGTTAGCAGCGGTTAGCAGCTCTATCCTTGCAATGGTGTCAGCATTTATTAAAGAAATTCATTTGGTCGGTTGTCAAAATATAACCTTAGATGCCGAAAATGGAAAAGCGATACTTGCATCTGTTGCTGCACAAAATCATCCCATGATTATTGTGGCATTGACTGATAAGGACATTTTATTAGGCCAAGTCTTATATATGCTTAAAGCTGCAACGCAATCAATTATTTCAGCGGATCAATAAACTTTATAGAAATATTAAAGACTATTAAATTTATATTTGAGGCAGAAATATTCATTTATTCGTCACTTTAACTTATTCATTTTCCTATTCTATTCTTCTTTTCTTCTTTTCCCTTTTTCCCGCACATAAAAAAACACCCCCTGGACTAGTCAGGGGGTGTTTCGAATAATGAGCTGGCGATGACTTACTCTCACATGGGTAACCCCACACTACCATCAGCGCTAAGAGGTTTCACTTCTGAGTTCGGGA
>NZ_VPDZ01000013.1:0-2736 GCF_013417465.1 Acinetobacter sp. YH12251
GTCGTGGGTTCGAATCCCATCATTCACCCCAACTTTTAAAGTTGAAAGCGGAGCATAGCACAGCCTGGTAGTGCACCTGGTTTGGGACCAGGGGGTCGTAGGTTCGAATCCTACTGCTCCGACCATTTATTTCAAAAACAATACTGTAAAAGATGCCGCATATAGCGGTTTTTTTATGCCTAAAATTTATAAACACAATAAAAAAGCCACCATAAGGTGGCTTTTTTATATTCTGCTATTTAGGGAATGATGGTGACATTTACGCGACGGTTGATGGCACGATTGGTTTCAGTGTCATTAGAGACTATCGGTTGTTCAGCACCACGGCCAATAATTTGAATATTTGAACTGTTATAACCTTGCTTTAAAAAGACGTTTGCGACGCTTTGCGCACGTTTTTCTGACAGTTGTTGGTTGTAATTGGCTTGTCCAACATTATCCGTATGACCAATAAACTTAATTTTGTTTAGGTCATATTTAATCAGTTGAGTGGCAAGTGTATTTAACTTGACTTGTTGGTGGGGTTGAATTTGATAATCATCAAAACCAAATAAAAGTCGTTCTGGTAGGGCAAGTGTCCAACCATCATTGGTCAAGACAAACCCTTCTTTTTTAAGCATGCGTGCTTGTTTGTAGCTTAAGTTACCTAAACTCATGCAGGCTGTCATAGTGGCCGTGAATGCAATTATAAATAAAACTTTAAATGCGTTCTTTAACATAGCAAATCCTATGAGTTGGGGCGTTGAAGTGCAATGCACCAATGATTATTAGAAAGTTTAGCATCATACATCGCGCGTTCCGCATCTGCGATCAAATCTTCTGGCGATTTTGCATTTTGGATCAGTGCCACACCAATATTAGCTTGTAATGCAATATTATGTTGCTCATAAACAAATGTGGAACCATAGCAGTCATGTATTTTGTGACAAAAGACTTCGAGTTCCGTCAGGAAGTTTAAGCGATTGATAATAATTGCAAATTCATCACCACCGAGTCGCGCAACGAAAGCATCATCTGGAAGTGCTTGTTTTAAACAATGTGATGAGGCACGCAGTACTGCATCACCAGCTAAGTGTCCATATTGGTCATTCACATGTTTAAAGTTTTCAATATCGACAAAGAACACAGCAGCGTTCGCTTTTAAGTCAAATAGCTCAAACAGCTTTTCATAAAAATAATTACGATTTGGCAATTGGGTTAATGCATCATGACGTGCTAGATGAATTAGCTTGTCATTTTCTGAAATCAAGTTTTTATTTGACTGTTCAATTTCACTAAGTAAACCATTAAAGGCGGTACTGAGTGCGTGTAATTCTTGAATATCAGAGTTTGAAACCCGCATTTTATAATCTTTCTTAATGCTAATGGTTTGGGCTGATTCAACAATAGAGCGAACAGATTGCATTAAGTATTGATAAACAGAATTCACCGACCAAAACACAGTAGCTAATAAAAGAATAAAACCTAAAAACAAGCCTAGCAAAATTTTATGGAAGAAACTAACTAAATCTGAAGAGTTTCCATATACGACCAGTTCGCCGTAACTTTTCTGATCATGATGAATATCTAAACGAATCGGTTGGCTAAAAAAGAAATAATCTAAAATCGCTTGGCTAGAGAATGTTGAAATTTCTTTTTGCTCAGCATGAGCAAGCGACGCATTTTGATGGTTGGTAATTTCAATCGATCGAATGGGATACAGTTGAGTGTATTCATTTAAAATTTGACGCATCGTTGTTTGGTCATTAAACACCACAGCGGGTTGAACACGTTCGTTTATCGCATTTGATAAAATCGTTAAGCTGTTTTTTGCATAGGTATGCATAGTATAAGTGGAAATAACCAAAAAAATCGCAGAACAAATCGTAAAAGTTAAAGCAAAGATAGTGAGCTGCGAACGCGTAAATAATTGGTGTAATGTAATTGGGTTATAGAGTTGTTTCATTCAGCTGACTCCGATGACTTCGCCAGTAATAAAACGCGTGGATCAATATGTATTTGTGACTGCGTTAAGCTTTCCATATTAACTTTAAACGAATAACTCTGATTTTTTTTATACAAACAAAATGCACTGCCAGACTCACACTCACTATTGTTGCTACTTAGAGAGAGGGCTGGGAAATTAACATGGTTGTTTAAAATACTTTGTTCTTCTTTTGCTGATAGATTGGAAAAAAATAAAACTTGGCAATGACTAGATTTGATGTCATTCACATTGATGGCTGTAATTTTATAAGTGCTGTGGGTTGGCGCAAGTTTTTTAAAATCATTGACTAAACTTGAATTATTAATTACGCAAAATTTGGGTGAAGTGGTTTCCCACTTGGCATAACTCAGAATAGAGAAAGTGGTTGTGAAAATATTTGCTGTGGGAGCTGCATATAATATGGGTGAAATGGAGCACGCCATTATTAAATAGGCAGTTTTTTTAAAAACAACCATACGAAATCAAAAATTCTTAAATTAAATGGAATGAAAATTGGGTTTATATACGTTTTATTATATGAAATAGGGCGTATATAGCCCAATAATAATACAAAAGAATGTTTATGTGTTTAAAAAAACGACATGCGTAAAATAAATCATAAAAAAGGTGTTGCAACGGTCCTGAAATGCTGTAGAATGCACATCCATCGGCGGTGATGAAGATTAAAACTTCTGATAAAACAATGACTTGGTTGAATTGATTAAGTTGGGTTTTATTTGATAAGTTTAAAAATAATTTGAATTACCAGT
>NZ_VPDZ01000008.1:0-200432 GCF_013417465.1 Acinetobacter sp. YH12251
TACCAACGAACAGCCCAAAGAATGATTTCACCTTGAAAGTGCCGACCATGGAAGGGATTCATCTGCTGTATCTCGAAATAAATAAGATATTTAGCTTATCATGTCAGCCTATTTGCAACAGTGCCATCAAAACTGTTCGATTGAATAAAATTTAGGCCACGTTCCTAATTTTAATGTAATGTAAAAAGAACTGTTTCTTATATTAAGGACACGATCATGAGTCCACATTCACAACAAATAGATAGATCCAGACTTCTGGCTAAAGCGTCCTGGAAAGCTGCTGAACAGCTTGGACTAAAGCCAGAGCAATTTTTAAGGATTCTAAATCTGGAAGGTGTTGATGGTGAATTTTCTGAATTACAAACTTTAGATCCGAATTCTCAATCAGGGGAAATAGCACTAATTGTAATTCGAATTTACAGAGCTGTTTATAGCCTGAATGGTGGTGATATTAAATGGATGCATCATTTTCTCAATTCTCCTAATTCATTAACTGGAGGAGTTCCTATAGAACAGATGGAAAGTATGAATGGACTACTTTCTGTACTTAAGGCCGTAGAAGCCTTTCCATGTTAAAGTACTGACTTTTAAAGAATACTAGTTCATGGACAGATTGGTGCAAAAAATTTAATGCTGTAATCATCAATTTACATGAGCAAGAATTTGTTCTTACTGAAATTTATGAAGCATTAAAAAATTCAGACCTTAAAATTAAGTCTCCAAGTGGTAAAGCAACACACTGCATCTCTAACTATCACCGTAAAAATGATTCATTAGATATCAAATTCAGAAAATCTACTATCCATGGTGTTAAAGGTGAAACACATGAAGCTACTATGCTGATCTCAAACCCTACACGGAATGGAACTGGCACACATTGGTCTCATTGGATTGGAGATAAAACATCTGAAGCTGCGCGATTTGCGTATGTTGCATCCTCAAGACCAAAGCATGTTTTAGTATGGTGTGTTAAAAAACTAAATTCTTCTGAACAGAAGGATTTGAAAAGTTTGGGGTTTGAAATATTGGATTGTTAGTTAGCACTTATAAGATATCTTTTAACAAGTTTAAGTGTCCAAGTTAGATAAGAATCATTGTACATATGCTAGCGATACTTAGTGTCCATTTGTATAAGAATATGCAATAGTCGTAACAAGTATTTTAATTAGAATAGTTGGCAGAGGTTAGATTAGAATAAGTCTAACCTCTTTGTTGCGCTATACATTTGTATTTGAAATTAAGGATTTTCAGATATAACTGAATATGTTCTATTATTTTGATTATAAATATAGCTCTATATTGGTACTATTTTGTCTAAAACAAAAGGGTGTGCTAAAAATCCAATAACTACGTTTTCAATTTCCAATTTTTTTAGATTTGAACGTACCTCATCAGAAACGAATACTTTCCTTTTATCATCAATAATATAAGAGAAATAATAGGTTTCTAGATCACCATTTGATGATGTGACGACTTTATTCGTTACAACTAAACCATCAGAGGTCTTTATCGAAGTCAATGTTTCTATTTTTTCTAATGCCATTAGCGTACGTTCTTTATTTAGAGTTAACTTATTTTGCATATTAAATTTATTACTTGTAACTATCTAATAGTTTTTTTGTAACAAGATAGTTTGGCAAAAAATGAGTTATGTGCTTAAAAAATAGTCTCTTATTGTTACAGAAATATAAATAGAGTTAAAATATAAAAAATTACTTTAATTAATTGATATAAAAAATTAAAAAATAATTATAGTAAAGATTGGTGAGCAAAGTCATTTTAGTTGGTACTTTGGGTCGTGACCCTGAAACAAAAACTTTCCCAAATGGTGGTTCTCTCACTCAGTTCTCAATTGCAACGAGTGATTCATGGACAGATAAAAATACAGGTGAACGTAAAGAGCAAACAGAATGGCACCGTATTGTGTTACATAACCGCTTAGGTGAAATTGCACAGCAATATTTGCGCAAAGGTTCTAAAGTTTATATTGAAGGTTCATTACGTACTCGTCAGTGGACAGATCAAGGCGGTCAAGAGCGTTACACGACTGAAATTCGTGGTGAACAAATGCAAATGCTTGACAATAATCGCCAACAAGGCGAACAAGGTCAAGGCGGTGATTTTGGTCAGCCTCGTTTTAATAACCAACAAGGTGGTTATAACAATAACCAAAACCAAGGTGGCTACGGTAATAACTCAAACCAAGGCGGTTATGGCAATAACCAACCGGCTCAAGGCAATAGCTATGGCAACAACAACCCAGGTGGTTTTGCGCCAAAACAACAGCCTGCACCGACACCGGCTCCTGCAGCAGCAGATTTAGATGATGACTTACCGTTTTGACACACTCTAAAGATATAGTTTTGTAAAGTTTATAAAATTATTCTTTATATATAGTAAGTTAAAAGAAAGTTTACAGATATTAGAAATAATTCTGTAAACTTTTTTATTATTTTACAGTTCAAAAGTTTTATTTGATTATCAGTAACTACATGACAATATTTGTGACTTTTACCAGTGCCCCATTAGTTCCAAGTAGTGCAGCCTGATAATAAAATACAAATTACTGTTAAAAAATAGACCTCTTTCATAAATCATTTTTACTCAATTCCGAGTTATAGATTCCTGCGATTAAACGGAATCTCAAACCCAGCCTTTTACCTCTATTTCGGTAACGTTCAGCAAGAATTTTAAAGGTCTTCAGGCGACCAAATACATGCTCGATCCCGATTCTTCTTTTGTTGATTGCCTGATTATAGATTTTGAGTTCAGGTTCCAGTTTACAGCGTCTTTTGGCTTTTAACGGCAATAGGCTATTAGGGTACACAGCATAAATTCCCTGATAGCCTTTATCTGCAAGGATAAAAGCACCTGAAGGAATCTGCTTTAAATTGCGTTTGAATAGCTCGAAATCGTGCACCATACCGCGATCAGTGCATAAACTCAGAATTTGCTGAGTTTTATAATGAATGATGGCCTGTACTTTAAAGGTATGCGTCTTTTTCTTGCCACTATAGCTTTTCTTCTGTTTTTTTAGGCCTTTGAATTGGAATTTCTGTGGCATCCACGATCACCACATTCCAGTCGATCCCTTCGCCTTCAGGCAAATTCTTCGGTAAATTAAACAGATTGGATTGAATCAGGCAATCTTCAACATGACGTACAATTCTTGAGGCTGTTGACTCTGAAACCCCGTAACTCGTAGCAAAGTGAAATAAAGTTCGGTATTCCCGCCAATAGCTCAGACAGAGTAGAACCTGATCCTCCACACTTAACTTGGGTGGTCTGCCTTTAGCTGGAACATGCTTCTGCAATTGCTCAACCATTAAATAAAAGGTTGACCATGAGATGCCGGTATATCGCTTAAACTGTGTTTCAGAAAGCTTCTTCTTTGAATCAATGTATTTCATCCGCAGATTATGCATGAATGCTAAGAAAGTTAGAGTACAAATATCAATCAAAAAGGTGCTCGTTTTTTGATTTATGCAAGATGTCTAATATAAATTATATTTATTCATTACATTCTCTTAGTACTTAATTTTTTATCAATATATCAATTAAATTTTACAAATTTTGATAAATATAATTTAAACGTATAGTTTAGAAATTAATAACACTAACATTATTTAATATTCGAGAGAAATACCAATGAAAACAATTGTTAAACTAGCTTTAATGACTTCAATGTTTATAAGTGCTAGTTACTCCCACGCAAACAATAATTCTAAGGTATTTAGTCCAATGGTTGACTTAAAAAACGCTAAAAGTTTTTGTGCTGGCAGATATACGATTCAATTGCCTAAAAATGTCGAGCAGATCGCTGGTGGTGATATATTCAACTCATTCCAAATCAAGAGTAAAACTGGATCATCCGTTGCTGAATTAAATGCTGAATATGCATCATTAAAAGATTACTTTACTAGTAAAGTATCTAAAATTACTTTGGACACAGAATTAAAAATATTTGGGTCTAAGTCAGTACGTATTTTCTCAGGGAAAGCTGGAACTATTGAAGGTGCTCCTTTACAGCTTCATTTTTGGGTCTTAGATCGGAATACATTGTTCAAGTTTGAGATCCCATACATGCCAGAGAAGAAAGGTCTAGTTTTTGATGAAATGAACAAGATCATTGCGAATATCAGTGCTCGCAACAACGATACAGTTCCTTCTGAGAAAGGTGTTTGTATCTTAAATGGATTTATTAAAGATTCTGATTCACAGTTCCGAAGAAGTACACATACGATTGCATTCAAAATGAGCGATATGCCATCTGTGAGAACAAGTATGCAAGTCGATGCTGTTGCTCATCAATTGCCAGATTTAATTACTCGCACAGAAAGCAATCTAAAACGTGATGGAATTCTTCATTTAACGTACACATCATTCAAAACAATCAGAAAAGGTACAAAAAACCAAACTAGTGGTGATCAACTCACTGGATCGGAATGGGTAAGCAAAGCTCCAATGAAAGGCAGAAATGGGATTATTGCAACTTGGGAACATGCAGGAACAGCTCAGAAGATTAATGATCCAGCGGTAAAGTATGAGTTTGATTCTGGATACGATGGAAGTAATGTTCGGACTTCAGACCTTTCAGAAAAAGAAGCCCTAAAAATATATGAATCAATTCTTGAAACAATAAAAAAATTCTAGGAATAATTATGACGATTGAAAAAACTCCTATTGATAGTACTGGGGGATTGCTTCAAGTCTGTTGTGACTCCAAGCACTAATAAAACTATTTGCAATGCCGTTATTGGGCCTAAATTGGTTGTGCCTATTATTTTTATACCGGGCATCATGGGCTCAAATGTTGAACCAATGGAATCTAAGAAAGTATGGTTCCCTGCAACCGAAAGTTATTGTCGGGCATGGTTATCACATAAAGTCAAAACGCCACCATCGCACTATAAACAACAGTTTACACAGGCTGCTTGGCAGGCCCTCTGTATGGATATAAAGCCTTGCTCTCATTGAAATTGATTGGTTTGCTCGATGGAAAGGCAATGATTGATTTAAATAATAAATCTAAAAATCCGATAGTTTTTATAAAAAAGTTCGGTTTTACCTATGATTTGATATGTCGTATTCTAGCTTCAACAAATAAGCAATCCCTGAAATGAGTTAGAGGAATATCAAATGAGTTTAATTAATACTGAAGTAAAACCATTTAACGCTACCGCTTACCAAGACGGTCAATTTATTGAAGTTTCAGAAAAAGACTTCTACGGTAAATGGTCTGTGGTGTTTTTCTATCCTGCTGACTTTACTTTTGTATGTCCAACAGAATTAGGCGATCTTGCTGATCACTATGCTGAATTCAAAAAAATGGGCGTAGAAATTTATTCAGTATCTACTGATACACACTTCACGCATAAAGCTTGGCACGATTCTTCTGAAGAAATTAAGAAAATCGAATACCCAATGGTTGGCGATCCAACTTGGACACTTGCGAAAAACTTTGATGTTTTAATTGAAGCGGATGGTCTTGCTGACCGTGGTACTTTCGTAATTGACCCTGAAGGTAAAATCCAAATCGTTGAAATCAATGCAGGTGGTATTGGTCGTGATGCTTCTGAATTGATGCGTAAAGTAAAAGCTGCTCAATATGTACATGCACACCCAGGTGAAGTATGTCCTGCAAAATGGAAAGAAGGTGAAGCGACGCTTGCACCATCGATCGACCTAGTGGGTAAAATCTAATTTGGTGATCCAACCGTAGATTTAAAAAAGCCAGAACTCAGTTCTGGCTTTTTTGTGGTTTAGATCATTAGACTAAATAGCCATCATGTTCTGGAGCATAGCCACGAACTCCATCGACTAAATAGTCAATTAATCTTTCCATGACTAGGCGTTGACCTTTGCGCGAAGCATATACCAATTGCACCGTACCGACATTTGAGCACCATTCGGGGAAGAGGTGAATTAAACGACCTGCCTCAATATCTGCTTGCACGGTTAAATAGGGTAAGTCTGCAATGCCTAAACCATCGAGTGCTGCATAATAAGCACCGGCTAAGTCATTGCTTTTAATCCGAGGCTGTAAGGCAATTTCAATCTGTTCTTGCTGTCCCGTATGATGCAAATGCCATTGATAGCGGTTTTTCTGTGTGCCCAAAACGATACTCGGAAATTCTGTCAATTCGGTAATATGCTTTAACTCGCGTCCTTGTAAAAGTTCAGGACTAATCACTAAGCAATGCACGGTTTTAATCACGTCACGTACAATAATGCTCGAGTCTTCATTCTTACTAAAATTGGTGCGAATCGCCAAATCAATGTCGTCATGTAAGACATCCACACGGCGGCTAGACAGCTCGAGTTCGACCTGAACTTTGGGATGATCTTTTAAAAACTGATTTAACAAGGGGCGAATTTGATGTTTCATCATGACCGGTGGACAGCTAATTTTAACCAAGCCTTCAAGTTCACTTTTTTGCTTCAGGAGTACCTGATGCGCACATTCGACTTGTTCGATCACTTTTATGCATTCTTCATACAATTCTTGGCCTAATGTCGTGACCTTAAAGTGTCGGGTAGAACGCTGAATAAGGGTGACATTATATTTGGCTTCGAGATCTAAAATGCGTCGGCTTAATTTTGATTTTGTAATATTCGATGCTTCACTTGCAGCGCTAAAACCGCCATGTTTCACCACCAAATAAAAGTAGTAATAGTCATCAAATGAATGCATGGATCACCTTATGCAGTGAAAAATTATTTCAATTCCAATTATCATACGTCAATTTATACATCAGGTATAAAAAAAGCGGCTCGAAGCCGCTTTTTACTACTGGAGGATTATTTCTTTTCAGTATTTTGCGTATAGCTGTTGATGAGGTTACGGTAGTCTGGAATATGGTTGCCGAAAAGCGCACCTAAACCTTCAATATCATTACGCCAGTCACGGTGTAATTCACACGCGGTACCAAACCACGTCATGAGCTGTGCACCCGCTTGCGTCATACGTTCCCACGCTGAGTCGCGGGTTAAATGGTTGAAAGTACCTGAAGCATCGGTCACCACAAAGACGTCAAAGTCTTCTTCTAAAGCAGACAAGGTTGGGAATGCCACACAAACCTCAGTCACTACACCGGCAATAATCAATTGTTTTTTGCCGGTTGCTTTGACTGCTTTCACAAAATCTTCATTATCCCAAGCATTAATTTGGCCTGGTCGTGCAATATAAGGTGCGTCAGGGAACATTTCTTTGAGTTCTGGAACCAATGGCCCGTTTGGACCTTGTTCAAAACTGGTGGTGAGAATTGTTGGAAGATTAAAATATTTAGCAGCTGCAGCAAGTGCGAGCACATTATTTTTAAATTTATCTGGATCAATATCGCGAACCAATGAAAGTAGACCCGTTTGATGGTCAACTAAAAGTACCGCGGCATTGTCTTTGTCTAAACGAACGTAAGGTTTGCCCATTTTATTGTCCTCTTTCCTGTTTGTAAGTACGCAGGATCAGATGAAGTCTGCGTGTTAACTCGGTTTAGAATAGTTGTAAAAATGAGATAATAAAATAGGTATAAATGAGAAGATCAATCATAAATTTGGGATAATTCATCGTTGTATATGTCTTAAACCTTAGGATTTCGAAATTAATGCTTGGTTTTGAGTGGATTTCAGATTGTATGACTGAATATTGTTCTAATTTTGAGATATAGAATGCTATCTGGAAGGTGGTCAGTAAGTATTTCAAAGCTTAAAATAAGCGCTATGTTCATCCTATTGTATGAATATAGGAGCTAAGAAATGAAAAAAGTAATTGGTGTTTATCGTAATCAGCAAATGCACTGGGTGGGCGATGGTTTTCCAGTCAAAAGCTTATTTTCCTATGATCGTCTAGGTCAGGCGATTAGCCCATTTTTGCTTTTGGATTATGCAGCACCTTATCAGTTCGATCCCACCACTGCACAGCATGGCGTGGGTTCACATCCACATCGTGGTTTTGAAACCGTGACTATCGCCTACAGCGGTGAAGTGACTCATAAAGACTCAAGTGGTGGTGGCGGCACAATTCAAACGGGCGATGTGCAATGGATGACCGCAGGTTCGGGTCTGGTACATGAAGAATTTCATTCGCCTGAATTTGCTCAAGCAGGTGGTCTTTTTGAGATGGTTCAATTGTGGGTGAATTTACCGGCAAAAGACAAAATGACTCAGCCTCGTTACCAAGCGATCACACGCCAAGATATTCCTCGCATAGACATGGATGAAGGTGCAGGGCATATTCGGGTGATTGCCGGTGAAATGGGTGGTCACCTTGGGCCAGCACAGACCTTTAGTCCAGTGAATGTCTGGGATGGTGAGTTGAAAGCTCAATATGAAACCACCTTACATGTACCTGAAGGGCATAACACCATTTTGGTGGTCTTGAAGGGTGAGGTTGTGGTGAATGAAAGCCATAAAGTGCAAGACAGTTCGATGGTCATGTTTGCCAAAGACGATATCGCCATTCAGCTACAAGCGTTGCAGGACACACAATTTCTGTTACTTAGCGGTGAGCCACTAAATGAGCCGATTCAAGGTTATGGCCCATTTGTGATGAATAGCAAAGCTGAAATCATTCAAGCCTTTGATGATTTCAATAACGGAAAATTTGGTGAAATTGCACTGGCGCATGAAGCTTAAGCGAAATTCATGACATTGAAATAGCCGAAAAAAAAGCCTCTGAACAGTCAGAGGCTTTTTTATTGAGCGCTGTAGTATTTATAGTTGTCATGATTTAAATATCATTTTACTTTTTATAAATTGTGATGAATTTATCACTTTCTTATGTGGCGCATCTTAGCGAGACTTGGCTTTAAAGTAAACCGAAAGTTATAAAAATGGTTAATTTAATTGTTTGGTTTTATAGAGTAATTAAAATTTTAAAGAAAAATATGTTTAAAAAACAAAGCTTAAATTGTGTGCTTTTTGACTGTAAATATTTGTAAATTTAACTTAAAAACCGCTGTACTGAAATCCATACAAAAAGTGCGAATCTGGTATTTTTTAATAGCTATTTTTAAGTTCTGATCAGTCATACTTTTAAACTGTGTTTTATAGATGGAAAAGAAAATTGGAAATTGCAGTCATCGGTAGTGGCATGGCTGGGCTGGCTACCGCAAGAATTCTTAAAGACGCAGGGCATAACATTACAATTTTCGAAGCTCTGCCTGGTCGTGGTATGGATAGCCACAGCACTGAGTTTGAAGGTGGCTTGATCGATGCCCCTTTGCGTGTGATGAATCCACACCTCTGGAAAAATACCTTAAGTTTGGCGACCCATTTAGGGATTAAAACTTTCCCAGTCCGTACCTATATGGCATGCAGTTGGCTATTTGAAGATCGTACAGAAACGTGGTTGACCACTAGTCGTAGCCGTATTGGTAATTTCCCAATTATTAATAACCGTAAAGGCTTACAACAATATGGCTGGCGTTTAGTCAAAGGAATGTTGCAACTCAAAGCCGCGATCACTCGATTTTTTAAATCAAAAAATCAGGACATCACGCTTGCCGAGTTCATTAATAAAAATGAAATTGAAGAAGTATTTTGGCATGGTGCGGTCATGCCTGTGTTGTATACCATTTGCACCTGTAACCCGAAAACGATTGGCGAATGGCCTGCAAAACCGCTATTGATTTTCTTGCGTCAATTGACCAATGGTGATGCCTTGCTGCGTATCCAAGGTGGTACACCTGCGTTGGTTGATAAACTGATTGAAGGTTTAAATATTCAAAGTGGTACGGCAATTACCAAAGTGCACGAGCAAGACGATAAAGTCTTGGTGGAAACTGAGGCCGGTGCACATCATCTATTCGATCGCGTGGTTGTTGCGACACCAACCACCAAAACGGAAGAATTTTTAGATTCTACTCAGTTTGCTGATGATATTGAGCTTTTAAAGAAATTTAAATTTGAGCAAGGTCAGTTGGTGATCCACACTGATCAAACGGTGATGCCGCCGAAGCGCAAAGATTGGTCTGTACTAAGTTATATGATGGATCGTAAATTTACTCGTCAGCAATTTACCGTGTGGCTTAACTCAATCGAGCCGAGCTTGGTGGGTAAAACTCCAGTGTTCCAAACTTGGCAGCCAGTGACACTGATTGATCCTAAAAAAGTGATCTCTTCGGTCAGTTTGACACGCGCAGTGGTGGATTCACATACGGTGGCGCTGAATAAAGAGTTACAGCAACGACATTTATCCCCTGAGCGTAAAGTCTTCTTTTGTGGCTCATGGTCTTGCGATGGTCTGCCGATTTTAGAGTCCGCGGTAACGTCTGCTATGCATATTGCAGAAATTTTTGGTGCGCCATTGCCGTTTGTGGGTTTAAAACCTAAAGTGGAGGTTGCCCCTCAACTCGGTTACTAACAATGAAATGGCTTCAAGCAATTCATCAGTACGTCCCTAGCCATAAATATGCGATTAACAGTCGACTACTCGGAGATGATGCGGAGCTTGCTTGGAGCAATTTGGGCTATTGGGATGATGCAAAATCATCCTATCCTGCAGCCTGTCAAAAACTCGCTTTCCATCTTGCCGAATCCATTCAATTAAAATCTACAGATCGTGTTTTAGACCTTGGTTGTGGGCAGGGCGCGAGCTTGGTTTTTTGGATGGAACATTTTCAAATTCAAAACTTATCCGCAGTCGAATTGCAAACCGAATGTGTGGAAAAAATCCAAAAAAATTTAAATTCAAAAATCAAAATACAACAAGATTCATTTTTGAATTTAAAAAATATTTATCCACAAAACTGTATGGATGCCGTACTGTGTATTGATGCTGCGTATCATAGTGATTTGAATTTATTGCTTTTATCAGTTGTTAATGTTTTGAATTCAAAAGGACGCTTTGCTTTTCACTATTTGATGTTGTCCGATGCGTTTTTGAATTTAAATTCATTACAGCGACTGAAATATCAAAGTCTGTTGAAAGCAGCAGATGTGAATTTGAAAAATTTAAATTCAAAGCAAAATTTACAACACCAAGTGCAACAGGCAGGTTTCGAAAATATCCAGATCGAAGATATCAGCGAATTCGTATTTCAGGGTTTTGCCGATTATATTCAAGAACAAAAAAGTCAGATGAGCCTGAGTTATGTGGATCAATTCAAAATCAAGATGACGGCAAAATTGTGCGAAAAGTTGTATCGAGACGGGCTGATTCGTTATGTGCAGATTAGCGCGAGGAAGCCATAAAAGAGCGGCTCTAAAAACATCAAAGCCTCACTAAAAAGCGAGGCTAAGAAATGGTGCCGGCACACGGATTCGAACTGTGGACCTACTGATTACAAGTCAGTTGCTCTACCAACTGAGCTATGCCGGCGTTGTGGAATGCATTCTACAGATTTTTTGAAGCGGCGCAAGTTAAAAAAACAGCAAATCGAATGTAATTTATACGTTTGATTTATTCAGCATTCAACCGATGTTTGGCTCTAAAACCAGAGAAATAAAATTAGGCAATGTTTCGCCCACAAGATGTGGGCGAAAAAATAGGATGGATGAACGTTGAGTGCTATTTCATTCTTAAAATTTGGTCTAGATCCTGTGCGCATTCTTCAAGTGTATATGCCATCTCCAGTTGCATTTGGGGGCGGAGTTCATTGGCGAGCTTTCGCCATTCGTCAATCAGACGCTGTGCTTTTTGAATTTTATGTTTATTGATGTCTTTGGCAAGGGTTGGGGTATAGCCACCACGTTTGGCGTTCTTGATCTGCTTAACATAATTCTGGCTGTTATTCATGTTCTCTCCCGAATAGCAGTGATATATGAAAGGTGTTTTTTAAGTTTTTCGTTGATCAAGTTAAAAGTACCGCAATCGCGTTTCAGTTCTATGATGTTTAAATTAATGAATAATTTTTTGAATAGCACCTATATTGAGAGGATGATTTATTTTTAGCATAGGCTTAAGTAATTGTCTTTAGAATATAAAATTTGTATTTGTAAATATACGTGTACTTATTGCTGCCAATAAAAAATCCATAAGTCGTGCATTAGAAAAAAAACGTGTGATTTAAATCCATCAATCAGGACTTAAATACTGTGAAGTTATTGAGCTAAAAGGCTAAAAGATGAATTAGGGGGATATTTAATATTGAGGATATTACAATTAAAAAAGGCCTAAATTTTATTAATTTAGACCTTCGTTCTGCTTGGCATTGCAGTTTATTCTGGCGGTGAAAGAGGGATTCGAACCCTCGAAACGCTATAAACGTTTACACACTTTCCAGGCGTGCTCCTTCAGCCACTCGGACACTTCACCTTTTGCGCGGTGGATAATAGCGAAAAAAATATATTCTGCCAAGAGAAACAATTGAATTAGACAAAAACATCTTGAGCGGTGCTATGATTCGCAAAAATCCTGTCTAAATTGAAGACAATTATATGCAAAGTACTGCACAAAAAGCCGCATTGCCTGCCATCACCTTGGCAGCTTTGGGCGTAGTATTCGGAGACATTGGGACGAGCCCGTTATATGCGCTGCGCCAATGTTTCCTCACAGCACACTTGGCGATTAGCGAAGCGTCTGTGCTGGGTATTCTGTCCCTGATTTTCTGGTGCATCATGCTGACGATTAGTTTTAAATACGTCAGCATCATTATGCGCGCAGATAACAATGGCGAGGGCGGTATTATGTCGCTGTTGGCCTTAAATCTACGGACCACACGAATTGCCGAAAACAAAAAAATCTACCTGATTGCCCTTGGCTTTATTGGGGCATCTTTGTTCTTTGGTGATGGGATCATTACCCCCGCAATCTCCGTGTTATCCGCGATTGAAGGTTTAAGTATTGCGACGCCGATGTTTAACCAATGGCTGCAACCTTTATCGATTGGTATTTTGGCGGGGCTATTTTTAGTGCAACGCCATGGCACAGGCACGATGGGTAAATTCTTTGGTCCATTGACGCTCATGTGGTTTTTATCCATTGGCGGATTTGGATTATGGAGTATTTCGCAAACGCCATTTGTGTTGACCATGATCAGTCCGCATTGGGCTTTCAATTTTGTGGTACAGCAGCCCTATGTTGCGTTTTTGACCATGGGTGCGGTCATCTTGACGATGACAGGTGGTGAGGCAATCTATGCCGATATGGGGCATTTTGGCCGACTCCCAATCCGCTTGGCATGGTTTATTGTGGTGATGCCGTGCTTGTTGTTGAACTATGCGGGCCAAGGTGCTTTGCTACTGCGTAATCCAGAAGCTCTAGCCAATCCATTCTATATGCTGATCCCAGAATGGGCACTGTATCCAATGATTGCTTTGGCGACAGCGGCCGCGGTGATTGCCTCTCAAGCGGTGATCACAGGGGTGTTTTCTATGGTCAATCAGGCGATTCAATTGCGTTATTTGCCGCGTTTGACAGTGAAACATACCTCTGAAGTTGAACGTGGTCAGATTTATTTGCCATTTATTAACTGGGCATTGTTTATCTCGGTGCTGATCTTGATCTTGCTGTTTGAAAACAGTGCGAATTTGGCCAGTGCGTATGGCGTAGCTGTGACCATGACCATGCTCTGCGGTACGATTTTGATCTCAGTTTTGGCTTATGGTTTATGGCGTTGGCCGGTTTGGAAAGTGGCAATATTTGCCGTGCCATTTTTATTGATTGATTTGATTTTTGTTGCATCGACATCATTAAAAATTGCAGCGGGCGGTTGGGTTCCAATCCTGATTGGTGCGGTATTGTTTACGATTTTAATGACGTGGAAAGATGGTCGGGCATTGGTGCTCAATCGACTCGGTAAAGATGCTTTGCCTATTGATCTGTTTATTCGCAGTGTCAGCATGGGCAGTGAAACTAAGTTTGTGCCAGGTGATGCCGTATTCTTGACAGGAACGCCTGAGATCGTGCCTCATGCCATGTTGCATAATATCAAGCACAATAAAGTCCTGCATGAACGCAATATTATGGTTACGGTCAACACCCGAGATGTGCCATTTGTACCCGAAAATGAGCGGGTGATCACGGAAAAACTAGATGATCGATTCTATCGAATCACGATGTTTTATGGGTTTAAAGATCAGCCGAATATTCCTGCCGCTTTGGAGCATGCGTATCGTGAATTGGGCTTTGAATTTGATCTAATGCAAATCAGTTTCTTTATTTCCAGAGACCGTATTATTCATACCTTGGGTGAAGGCATGGCACCTTGGCGAGAAAAGCTGTTTATCTCTATGCAGCGAAATACCAGTCCAGTCAGCGATTTTTATCAAATTCCAACCAACCGTGTGGTTGAGTTGGGCAGTCAGATAGAAATTTAAGACGTAGATTGAACTTTTAGGCATAGATTTAAAAGTTAGACACGAAAAAGCCAGATCAATTCTGGCTTTTTTTTATCTGTAATAATTAAACTTTTTTAGTCCAAAGACATAGAGATCATTCTGTTGCTTTTTCCTGGGAGGAGTATGCGAGCAAAACAACAGAATGGAGATGTTGCGTTATTTCATCCTTGAAAATACGCTGATTAGTTGATTGTCTCGTCTACATCTGCAGAGGCTTCAGGCGCAGCTTGGATGGCTTCGTCAGCAACAGGTGCTTCTGGGTTGGCTTGAATTGATGCATCTGCAGGATTTGCACTTTGAGTTTCAGGTGCTGCCATAAAAGCATCTTGTTGTCCTTGAGGAGCTTCAGGCAATGCAGCCGATGCGCTATCGGCATTCACTGGCGCTTCTGCAGAAGAGGCAATGACTGGCGCAGCGTTGGCATCCGTTGATACGGCTTCAGGTACATGCTGTGCTGTTTCCACAGGTGCTTCAGTTACCGCGGCTTCAGGTGTATTGGCCACTGCTGTTTGTTCAGTTGGCACAGACTGCTCTGTAGGTGCGGCAGCTACACTTTGCTGTTCATTTGCGAGTGCATTTTCCGCTTCAGTCACGGCTTGTTCAGCATTTGCAGGGACTGCAGGGGCATTCGGATCGATTTGGTTTGCCTGAGCCTGTTCAGGGTTTAAGGGCTGTTCTGTTGCAGCGGCATTGACTTGTCCGGCAGGAGCTTCAACCAATTGAACTTGGCCACTTGAAACTAAGTCCTGAATGGAACCAGGTTGACCATTCACGGTGGTCACAATTTTGACTTTAGATAAGCTTTCTAATGTATCACCGGGTTGAATCGGCGGCTCTGCAAATGCTGCTGCGCTCATTAAACCTGAAATTAAACCTAAACCTAAAATTTTAGAATGCATAATCACTCCGTATATTTTTATCGCAATTTTTCGTATTTTTACCTTGTCATAATTCTTGAGGCGAATTCAATGAAACATACGCAACTGCTTCATGACCTCCTATAAAGAACTGCACAACTGCGACATAAAGTTACATCAACTGCTGCTTTGTTAAACAATATTTGTGTGATTGTTAAGCAAATTAAAAAAGAAAAGTGTACTAAAATTTGCACCCTTGCTAAGCTGCGGAAAAATAGTCCTTTTAGAAGTCATTGTTGTAAGTCATGGTCAAAAAGAAACGCAATTCAGCAAATCCGCTTTCACAGTTATTTGGGCAAAATGGCATAAAAGTGCTGTTAGGCCTGGTGGCAACAGGAAGCTTTGCTATTGCTTTCGGGCAAGAAAAAATTCAACAACTTGTTTCTATGAGCAGCACTTCAAATAGCGCCTGTTTGGACCAATTTTATCGTGAAGTGCCTCCTTATTTGGTCCGTGAAAGCCTACATAAAAACAGTTTTCCACTGTGTTTTAATGGCTTTAATGTCATGTATTCAGGGATATCCAAGACACCGCTTTGGGTTGCAGAAGCATTAACCCCCGCACGCCTGAGTCAAAAAATTCCGCGTGAAGATAACTTTCATGAAGAGACTCGCGTGCCGTCTGAATATCGGGCTTTGCTTTCAGACTATAAATCTTCAGGCTATGACCGTGGACACATGGCGCCAAATGCCGATATGCCCAATAAAGCTGCGCAGTTAGACAGTTTTTCTTTGGCCAATATGGTGCCGCAAGCTCCAAAAAATAATCAGCAAGTGTGGCGTGAGTTAGAAGAAGCCACACGGGCGATAGTGACCAAACAAAAGCAAGATGTCTATGTGGTAACGGGGCCGGTATATAGTGCGAAAAAATTAAAAACCATCGGGCAAGGGGTCATCGTGCCGACCGCTACTTATAAGGCGATCTATTTGCCGAAAAAAGGTGTTGCAGGCGTGTACTATGCAGACAATACCTTGCGAGATACGGCACCGACAGTCAAAGTCATGAGTATTTGTGCGCTAGAAGAACTGACTGGAATTAATTTCTTTCCAGAATTAACTGAAGACCAAAAGCGTAATACCTACCGTTTGCCACTCAAAGCCACCCAAGTAAAAGCAAATCAAGATATCGCTTATTTGCATTGGGATGCTGAAAGCCAGTGTGCTGCAGATGTCGCAGAAGACAAGATTTTAAGTTTGCAAAAAGAGTTTAAATCGAGTGGTGGTTCTGTGGGAGAGACATCCATGGCAAGCAGTGAAAATGACAACAATCAAGATGCCTTGGTCAAACAATTGATTGAAGAAATTTTGCAATATCTGCTACAAATTTTGAAATAATCAAGCAGATAATAGCGTTGAACTGCGAGCGATGAAGAGGATCATTGCTTGCAGTTGAAATCTTTTTCACGTATTTCTATTGCTGCATCACTACAACAAAAAAGAAGGATATCCAACATGTTTAAAGCATTTGAAAATGACACTGCGTCGCATGCAATTCATGACTTAACACTAGAAAATGGCCAAGATCGAATTAATATTTATGGCAACTTACAGGTGACGAAAGACCAAGCTGGTTTAGCTGCAGCGAAAGCTTTACAGGCATTTTTCAATGATGTGGTGACCACGCTTGAGGCAGAAACCAACTTAGCTGAAAAAATAGTGCAGGGCGGTGATGAAAACGAAGTGGAAAATCCATTTCTTTAATGCTGTTTCATCGGCCGTCGAAGGACGCAATGCTCAATTCGGGATGAATGAAAAAAAAAGCTCACAGGTTGTGAGCTTTTTTATGGTGTCTTCTTCTATTTATGCGTCTTTTGCCATCAGTTTATAAATGACCGCACCAATCACTGCGCCAATGATTGGGGCTACCCAAAACAGCCAAACTTGCGACAGCGCAGCAGTTTCAGCAAAGAATGCGACACCCATACTACGCGCTGGGTTGACTGAAGTATTGGTGACGGGAATGCTGATGAGATGGATCAATGTGAGCGCAAGACCGATCGCAATTGGGGCAAAGCCAGCAGGGGCGCGTTTATCTGTTGCTCCCATGATCACAATCAGGAAGCCAGCCGTCAGCACAATTTCAATAACTAACGCTGAGAGCATAGAGTATTTGCCAGGAGATAACTCACCATAGCCATTGGTGGCAAAACCGCCGACACCGGTAAATCCGGCCTGACCTTGTACAATGATGAATAGAATAAATGCGGCGAGGGTTGCACCCAGTAATTGAGAAATAATATATGGAGCCAGTTCTTTTGCTTCAAAACGACCGCCTGCCCACAAGCCGATACTCACTGCAGGGTTAAAATGTCCGCCTGAGATATGACCCAGCGCATAAGCAGCCGTTAATACGGTTAGACCGAAGGCCAGTGCCACGCCAGCGAAGCCAATGCCAAGTTCAGGAAAGGCTGCAGCCAAGACCGCACTACCACAACCACCAAAGACCAGCCAAAAGGTACCGATCAGTTCTGCTAAATATTTATTCATTTAAAACTCCATTTGTTTTTGTCATTTGGAATAGATTTTCAATCTTTCACTCAGCATGAGTGCAATCTAGTTGTGAAGTGTTGTTTTATTCATTTATTGAATATGCATAGATTTAATGGATTTTGCTGAAAATCACAACATTAAAATGATAACTGTGTCACATTTTTAATTTGCTGCTTCAATTTGCGATAAGCGCCATTGCTGTGGGGTTAAGTTTCGCCATTGTTTAAACGCACGTTGAAACGCACTCTGTTCTGAATAACCCAGCAGTAACGCAATTTCTTGCAAACTTAAATGCGGGTCTCTTAAAAATTCTTCAGCCATCATGCAGCGGACTTCCTGCATACGTTGCTGATAGGTGCTGCCTTGTTGTTGTAAATGGCGTTGTAATTGTCGGACGGAAAGATTGAGTTGCGTAGCGACATGTTCAATTTGGAACTGATTTTTTTGCAAACCCATTAAGATGGCTTGCTGTAAGCGTTGGTCGATTTGCGTGGTATTCGGCAGTTTTTCTAATAAAGACTGTGCTTGTTGCATCAACAGTTTTTGTAAGGTCTGATCGCCTTGGGAAAAAGGGCGAGACAGTTCTTGAATGGGAACGATAACCTTCGACTTTTCTTGGGAAAAACGAACTTTGCAGCGAAAATATTGTTCATACTGAGCGACATTTTTCGGTGCAGGATTATGAAAATGCACTTCGTGTAAATTGATATCTTCAAAACGCATAAATAATTTTAGAAACTGCAGCATTAACGCAATCGCAATTTCATCGGTCAATTGATTGGCCATATTCATGGGTAAATCATTCCAACCGATAGAGAAAAAATCATTTTGAATATCAATCAGCAATGGACTGCCATCGAAGATTAAGCGATGAAAATCATGGTAGCGGAGCAGTGCTTCGCCCAAGTTTTCACAGGACAGAGCAATATACGCAATAATGCCAATATGTTTGGGTTGCACATGTTCAGCAATTTCTAAACCCAGCGCCGGCTTTTGGATCTTTTGATCTAAATCCATCAATAAATCACGCCAAATGGCATAATCAAAACGCTCTAAGTTTTGAACTCTATTCAATTTTTCAGGAATGGCAATGCCTTGAGCTTGGTGATAAGCATAGAGCAAATGGCCCAGTCCTCCATAGACCGATCCTGTATAGTCCTTGAGTTGTTGCATATTTTTTTAATTCTAAATTTTGTCGTGTTTTGTCAATAATATTAAAAAAAACGGTCAATATCTAGCCTTTTTCATTACCTATAGTGGAGCTAAGAAAAGGAGATATTGGTCATGTTAAAAGGTTTTATTGCAGGGTTGGTCGTCGCCAATGCCTTTGAATGGTTCGCACATAAATATGTTTTGCATGGGACACATCGGTCAGGCAAGCCACGTTTTAGTCCAGTACCGAAAAGCATGAAATCACATTGGGAGCATCATCGTGAAGTTCGAAAAACAGATTTTCATGATCATGGTTATGTTGAAGGTGTACAGAACTGGCGCACGAAAAATGAAATATTGTCACTGGTGGCAGTTGCAGCGGTATTTGTCCCGCTGTTTTATCCCATTTCCAAAGGAATGAGTTTGTCTGTGCTGTATTGCGCAGGGAATTATTATTATATCCATCGTCGCGCACATCTTGAGCCAGAGTGGGCGATGAAAAAGATTCCATGGCACTATGACCACCATATGAACTCAAATCAGGATGCCAACTGGTGTGTGACTAAGCCGTGGTTTGACTATATTTTAGGGACTCGAGTGATCTCCTCGGCGAAATTACAGGAACAGAACCCATTGGGTGTGCTACTGCCGACAGCGATTGCGAAACCATTGTCACACTGGGTCAATCGGGTATTTCCTGCAAAGTGGGTCGCTGAGCGTGAAAAGCCAACTGCACTTCTTGAAACGGTCTAATATGAACGCACTATGGGTTTTGACAACTAGCTTTGCCATTCAATTGAGCTGTCGCAATTTGTCAATAAATTATGAATCTACTGTCAATCAAATGCAGTGCAAATGCCCTATATTTAAATCATCAAAAGGCTTGTACACGACGAGTTGATTGATGAAGTTGCTATGTATATTTTTTCATTTGTTTTAAGTATCAGACCAAGTGCTGTAGTTTTTCTTGGTTTATAGGAGCCGACAAGGCTCCTTTTTTTATGTCTATAGTGGATGAATTGTATAGACGATACTCTGCTACAAATCAATGGAGTTGCATCAAAAACACCAAAGCAAAAAAAGAGCGAATCATCGCTCTTTTTCAATCCTCATTGAAAACGAATCAATTAAAGACGCATTTCAATGCCTTGTTCTGCTAGATATTTTTTCGCTTCAGGAATGGTGTGTTGACCAAAGTGGAAAATAGAGGCAGCAAGCACCGCATCTGCTCCACCTTTTAAAATGCCATCGGCCAAATGTTGGAGATTACCGACACCACCAGAAGCAATGGTTGGAATGGTCACACGGTCATTGATATTACGCATCAGTTCAATGTCATAACCCGCTTTGGTACCATCTGCGTCCATTGAGGTTACTAATAATTCACCCGCACCGAAGTCCGCCATTTTTACCGCCCATTCGATGGCATCGATGCCGGTTTCTTTACGACCACCGTGGGTGAAAATTTCCCATTTATTATCGCCGGTTTTTTTCGCATCAATAGCAACCACAATACACTGTGCGCCAAAACGCTGAGAGGCTTCTTGTACAAATTCAGGGTTATAGATGGCAGCAGAGTTAATCGAAACTTTGTCCGCACCCGCATTTAATAACAGGCGGATATCTTCTACTTTACGCACGCCACCACCGACTGTTAATGGCACAAATACAGACTCAGCCATACGCTCTACCGTACGGTAAGTGGTATCACGACCATTTGAGGTTGCGGTAATGTCTAAGAAGGTAATTTCGTCCGCACCTTGTTCGTTATAACGGCGTGCAACTTCAACTGGATCGCCTGCATCACGAATATCAAGAAATTGAACACCTTTCACTACACGACCGTTGTCCACGTCGAGGCAAGGAATAATACGTTTAGCAAGCATAATTTTTTCCAAAAATAACAGCCGATTATGAAACTTCGCGACTTAGATGCTACACCTTAGTAGTCGGAGCGGTTATTCTATCAAAAATATGTAAGTTTTTTCGCAGGTTTTCTATGTCGGTTTATACCACTTTGACTTTAAAGGAAGTTCAGGATTTTGCAGCACCTTATGGACTGGAGGTGATTGACCTGATTCCGATTCAAGGCGGTATTCAAAATACCAACTATTTTATTGTTTGCGAAAATGGCACGCAGTATGTATTAACCGTTTTTGAAGAGATGGACGAGCAAGGTGCAGGGGAGCTGGTCCCTGTACTTGAACATTTGGGGCAGGCTGGTCTAGCTGTGCCTGTACCGCTGAATCATTCAGGTAAAGCGATTCATAGTTTAAAGGATAAACCTGCACAAATTGCGCCACGCATGCAAGGTCACCATCCCATGCCTGCGAGCTTAGCGCAAGCAGAAGCGATTGCTGTAGCCCAAGCGAAAATGCATGTGGCTTTACAAGATTTCCCTTTGGAACGTGCAGAATATCGTGATCATGCTTATTGGTTACAAGTTTCACGTGATATTCGTCCAACATTAAATGAAGCAGATACCACGTTACTTAACAATCTGTTGGGCTTATATGACATCTTAACGGCGATGTATCCAGACCGTCCTACCGGTTTTATTCATTCTGATCTGTTCCGTGACAATACTCTATTTGAAGGCGATCAACTCAACGGCATTTTAGACTTTTATGAGTTAAATAAAGACGAACTCTTGTTTGATATTGCTATTACTTTAAATGACTTTTGTACTGAATATCCGGATGTACATTTGAATGAAGACAAAGCCATTGCCTTTTTAAATGCCTATGAAAGCGTGCGTCCATTAACCGCAGATGAAAAATCATGCCTAGAGTTATATTTGGCGATGGCGGCGGGTCGCTTCTGGATGATGCGTTTACAGGTGGCACAGAAAAATGCGGCAGAAGGCCGTACAGGGGATGATATTTTGCAGAAAAACCCTGCTGAAATGCGTAATATGCTGATTGAACGATTAAAATTCGTCACAGCATAAATTTTAAAAACAACGAGAGGGAAAAGCATGCGTGATCAAGGACGCTTAGTAGAATGGTTTGATGATAAGGGCTACGGCTTCATTCAACCGAACGATAGCACCAAAGATCGCGTATTTTTGCACATTAAAGACTTTTCCCGTCCCGGCCCACGACCAATCGTGGGCTGCGCGTTGGATTATGCTGTGATCTTAGACGAACGCGGACGCTTTCGTGCGCAGCAAGTGCATTATTTAAAAGCCTCACAAACCAAAGCTACACAACGCCCCAATAAAAAAAATGTGGTGCAGATGCCGCGTCAGGCAGAGCCGATGCAAATCTTGTGCATTGTGTATATCCTAGCCTTGGCGGGCTTATCTGTGGCGGGTTTACTCAGTGGCATGGTGCTGCTTTTTGTGAGTATTATTAATGTCCTGACTTATTGGTTCTATGCTCAAGATAAAGAAGCTGCGCAAATAGGGAACCGACGTGTGCCAGAAAATACACTGCATCTTTTGTCTTTTTTAGGTGGGTGGCCGGCGGCATGGCTGGCTCAGCAACGTTTGCGGCATAAAACACAAAAACAACCGTTTCGAAAAATATATTTCTGTACCATAGCCTTTAACATATTACTGATTTTATGGCTAATTTCACCATTTAATATCCTGACTATTTAGGTGGAACGATCCGCAAAATCATCATGACGGAGAGCGAAATGAATTATTCCATTGATAAAGATCCAAACCGCCTGCTCACGATTATTTTGTATATTCTTTATATTGTGGCGATTTTTTCTGCCGGCTTGCTTGCGGTCCTCGCGTTGATTATCAATTACGTCAAACGCAGTGATGTGCGCGGCACGATTTTTGAAAGCCATTTCACTTGGCAGATTCGCACGTTTTGGTGGTATCTCATTTGGAACATCATTGCTTTCGTGCCTTTTATTTTTCTGTTCTTTACCGGCAATAATGCCAATGCTTTTGCAGGTGTAGCACTGGGAGCGAGTACCTTCTGCGTCACGGTAATCGGACTGTCTTGGTTATGGATTGTGTACCGCGCGATTAAAGGTTTAATCCGTGTCAATGACAACCGACCGATGTATGAGTAATACGAGTTCAGAACTTTTTGGAATAAAAATCTTAGCATCAAAAAAGCGACCGTATGAGTCGCTTTTTTGATCTAATAGAGGATGCAGAAATTAGCGTTTTTTTAACCATTTCGGCCGCCATTCACTCACAATCACACCAAGCACTACACACAGTCCGCCAATGAGAGCGAGCGGTGTTAAGCGTTCACCCGCAAGTCGCCCAATGATTGCGGCCCAAACCGGTTCACCTGCATAGATGATTGCCGCCTGTGCAGGATCAACCATACGCTGCGCCCAGTTCATCACCAGTTGAATCACGGCGCTGGCCAGACCCAATCCGCACAGTACAGCGATTAATGGCCATTCAAATTTGGGCAATGTGGTTTCACCTACCAGTGGAGCAAAGCAAAAACAGAACAGTGAGGCAAATGCCAATTGTAGAACCGTCACTCTGCGTAGATTGACGCGGGGTGCAAAATAACTGATCAAGATAATTTCAAAGGCAATGGCAATCGACCCGAGCAGCGTAATGATTTGTCCAAAATTGAGCTGAATAGCCCCAAAACCATTACCCGTTAAAAAGACCAAACCGACAAAAGCCAAACATACACCCAGCCATGTCATTACATGCGGTTTATGCCGAAAACACAGCCACATAAAAATCGGCACCAGCGGCACATACAGCGCAGTTAAAAAAGCCGATTCGCTGCTGCTGATACTTTGCAAGCCGATTGTTTGCGTCGCATAGCCGATTGCAATCACCGCGCCGATACTTGCGCCCGCAATGACATCATATTGAGAAAAATGTCTAAGATATTTGAGCGATAACAGACTCACAGCCAGTGTAGCTGCGGCAAAACGTAGACCGACAAACAGCACGGGACTGCTAAAATTTAAACCGTATTGCACGGTGATAAAACTGGCACCCCAAATCATGGTAATCAGGATGAGTGCGAGCTGCGGAAACTTGGCTTTCCAAGCAGATTGGACGGTTGGCATGTGTATTTGAATGTTCAAAGAGGAGAAATAAAAAAAGAGGCCCGAAGACCTCTTTTCTGCTCGGGTAAATTACAAGCTTTGTTGATCAAGCAGTAATTGAGCTTCACGAAGGTTCAATGTGCCTTCATAAATTGCACGACCGGTAATCGCACCTAAAATGTCTGGTTGGCCTTTTAAGTTACGCACGTCGTCAAGGTTGGTCACGCCACCCGATGCAATAACAGGTAAGCCTGAATACGTTGCAAGGTTAACGGTTTGTTCAACGTTCACACCTTGCATCATGCCATCACGTGCGATGTCGGTGTAGACGATGCTCGATACACCAGCATCTGCAAAGCGTTTAGCCAAATCAGTAGCTTTCACGTCAGTGACATTTGCCCAACCATCAGTTGCCACCATGCCATTCATGGCATCGATACCGACAATGATATGGCCTGCAAATTTTTTGCACGCTTCTTCAACAAATTCAGGCTCTTTTACTGCTTTTGTACCAATGATGACAAACGAAACGCCGGCATCAAGGTAGTGTTCAATGGTTTCAAGAGAGCGGATACCACCACCAATTTGAATAGGCAATTCAGGCTGTGCTTTAGCAATCGCTTCAACCACAGGCTTATGAATCGGTGTACCAGCGAAAGCACCGTTTAAATCTACCAAATGTAAGCGACGCGCGCCTTCATTTACCCAATGCTGTGCAGTTGCCACTGGATCGTCAGAAAATACGGTATCGTCTTCCATACGACCTTGTTTTAAACGGACACATTTGCCATCTTTCAGGTCAATTGCAGGGATGATCAGCATGCTTTCGCTCCTTGCTCAATCAAATTAAGAATGAATTTGTGCCTAATCTTATCAAATAAACGGCTATTCACTAAATGCTAATATCAGAATTGATGAATTAAAAAAGCCTGACATGTGTCAGGCCAGTGTAAATAGAGGATTGGATTTTATTCTTGGTCTATAAAAATGCGCTGTGTATTAGTGTTTTTAGTCATTAAACATAAGCGGTTGTTTGTAATAAATCGATGTTTACGGATTGAAGTAAGCTACCGACATCGTATAAGCCTTGATTGAGGGCTGTGGTACTTTCACCGACCACTTGAACGAGATCACCGACTACAGGAAGTTCAGTGGCAATCGATGTAATCGGTGCAATGTCATCCAGTAAGGCATCTAAAGTGCCTGAAACATCTTGCACGACACCACCTACACTTGCTAATGGATCATTCAGGACGGATGTTAATAATTCGGTAGGATCAATACTGGCTACATAGTCGCCCGTTTCAGCCAACAAGCCTGTTAAATTCCCCGTAGTTTCGCCTACTGCATCCAATAGACCGCCCAGCAATGGCAGGTCAGAAAGTACATCTGTGATTGGTGCAGCCACGCCACTGAGATGATCAACCAAACCTGCAACTTCCGTCACGGTTTGGCCGACCACACCAGTTACGCCATTGAGAGCGGTTTGTACACCGCCGAGAAGATCACCTGTCGCTAGTTGATCGGCTACCGCATGTAAGCCATCACCTAAGGTGCCGACCAACTGATTTTCAACCGCGAGTACTTTTTCGATGGTCCCACCAATGAGCGGAAGCTCAGTCAGTGCATTCGTTAAGGGCGCTGTTAAGCTACTTACGGTCTCTAATACGCTGTCTACTGTATCCAAAACAGTATTTAAAACCAGTCCAACCGCTTTACTGATCCCTTGTAAAGTCAGGCTGAGTACACCGCTGATTTTTCCTGTAAATAAGTTCAACATGTCAGGTTCTCCAAGCTTTTAAATTATGATGTGTTATGTATTTGGCAGACTTGTTTTAGCAAAAGGAGATTGATGAAAACAAATTATGAAAGTATAGAAAGAATGAGATAAATCATGTAATTCTGCTATAAAACTTAGAGAGATCAAAACCTTAGTTGAATAAAAATATAAATGTATATTAATGTAATTAAAATGAATTAAATCAAAGATATAAATGTACTTAAAAGGTGCGATTTTATTGTTTTTAGGCTGTGCTGTGACTATTTTTAAAGCAATAACGTACTGTTCAAATCTTTAGCGCAAATAAACTGCAAATTCATGGGCACTCTTCAGCCGATCTTTGCACTTGGTCATGCCATAGATTGGGGCAATATCCAGTTACAGAGTGGTTACATCGCTAAATATAAATTAAATCATTAAAATAATTAAGGATTTAAAATTTCATGTGCGGACGAATTCTTAGTTTGAGAGACGTATTGGGAATGGTTTTAGGTAATAAGCCACGTTGTAATAATTCTTCAAAGACCAAAACAGGGGCATAGGCATCGGCAGCGGCATAACGAATTTGTTCTGGATTTAAGCGCTTTTTGGCCCAATTCGAGGTGCTGACCGATTTAGATTTTGGAAAATTCACACGAAAAAGCAGTGCCATGGCATTTTTTAAACCCACAGGTTGGGTTAAGCCAAAAGAAGCAAAGCACTTGGAGAGTTCCAAGACACTATTCAGTTCGATGCCTTTTTTACGAAATAAATGTGCATCATTTTTTAAGCCAAAACCTACTTTAATTTGATCACGATTACTCAAGATTGGTCTTAAAAAATCCCAAGTGCATTCGTTCATTTGAAACAGCCACGCCTGTTGCGCCGTCGCGAGTTGGATTAAATGTGGACCGGTAGAGACCTCACCTTTACGAAAAGTCGGCTTAGATTCAGAGTCGAAACCGAATAAGGCAGTCGTCTGCAATTCATCGGCCCAGTGTTGGCATTGTTCGGCATTGTGAATGACATGGATCTGCTCTGGCACTAAATTTTGGAACAATGGAAAATCTTTAATCTGTTCTTTTGTTGGCAAAATAGGTGTCAGTAGAGCATCAGTCATTGTGATTCAATTCAAAGGCTTGTTGTTGCAGCCTAGAGCGTTTAGTAGGGAAATGCAAATACCGAGATGTGGCGTTGAGCATGAGCCATTGACTCACCTGCCTGTCATAGCGCGTTGCTATGACAGTGACCAATAGGCTTAAAGTCAGTGACGACTTAAAATAGAAAACGCGCAGTAAATAATACATTTACCAAGATCAGTAAGAATAAACCGATAAAGAGAAAGGCGAGGACCACCTCCCATGTTTTGGATGTACGTGGCTCGCCATATTGATTGGCATTTGCAGACCCCGGGATGAGCATCAGCGCAATGCACATGACGATATTGAGCAACGGAATCAACTCTAAGAGTGCAAACCAGCCTGAGAGATTAAAGTCATGCAAACGACGCACTGAAAAAATCATCAAAGGGATCAGCATTAAAATATTTAGGATCAATCCAATCACTTGCGTCATTGGATTTTCAGCATGAGCTATTAGGGCATTGAGGGTATTGGGCATCATGCTGACGATCAGTAGCATCAATATGCTCAGCATGAGGCCATAGAAGACATTCCAACCGATAAAAGACATGCGATTAAAACGACCGTCACGGTTCCAACCAGAGTTTATATTGGGTGAATTATTCATATTAAATGATCTTAAATTATCGTAAAAAGTATAGTTATCATTCATTTTTAGCCGCAAAAAAATTGAGCTAAAAACGACATAAAAATGTGAAAAAGTACAGGATTTGATCCTGAACATAAAAAGCGCGTTGATTATAAAGGTAAAGTACAAAAAAAGCCCACATGTGTGAGCTTGTTTGAGTAGATGTATTGCTGTTTAGAGCGATCTAGGCGGCATTTAATGATTTATCATTATTGTTGTTGAATCGTGGTTTGCTGAGAGCGGATCACATAGTTTTGGTAAGACGGAATCATGATCGCAGCAAGTATCCCGACTATAAACACCACGATATACAAAACAGCCAGCACTGTTTCCCAGCCTTTGGTCGGGCGTGGTTGTCCAAAGCTATTACTACCGCTATTACCCGGTGCAAATAACACATAGAGCGCAAATAATATATTCACTACAGGAACTAAGATCAGCAGTGCAAGCCATCCAGAATGGTCTCGGTCATGTAAACGACGGATTAAGAAAATGACGCTGTAATAAATGACGATGGCATACATGATAAAGAAAATAATCATGAGTGGCGTCGACATTGCACCCTCAGTCAACGCATTTTGCGCACCGGGTATGAGCAGGCCGACTACAACAGCAATTAGCGTAAAAATAATGCCGAGAAGTAGATTCCATGCAAGATATGCGCGCCGGCTAAAGCGGCCACTGGCTTGGGTCGGTGAGTCAGATGTGAATGTATTCATTATTATTCCTAGGCTTTGGTATTTTTATAAGTAGGCAAATTCTAAAATGAATATGTAGAAAATAAAAGGATGAAAAATAAACAGTACAAAAAAGCCCGCAAGGAGCGGGCTTTTTTGCGGTGAAGGAATTTTAAATATCCCATTCCACAAAGTTTTTCAGCAATTGCAGACCGGCTGTATGACTTTTTTCTGGGTGAAATTGTGTCGCAAACAAGTTTTCCTTGTGAATTGCGGTACAAAATTCCAAACCATAGTCACAGGTAGCAGCGACAATGCTTGAGTCTTGCGGCTCTACATAGAAGCTATGTACGAAATAGAAACGTGCATCTTGCTCAATGTTTTTCCACATCGGATGGCTAGGGTCTGCCTGATGCACTTGGTTCCAGCCCATGTGCGGCACTTTTAATCCCTCTACATCAGGGAAGCGTTTAACCGAACCTTCAAAAATACCCAATGCATCTGCACCGCCATTTTCTTCGGAATGCTGCATTAGGGCTTGCATACCGACACAGATCGCAAGCACAGGTTTATTAAATGCCGCTTTACGGACCACTTCATCAATGCCTGCATCATGCATGCCTTGCATACAGTCACGCATTGCTCCCACACCGGGGAACACAATTTTATCTGCTTGTGCAATCAACTTAGGATCATTGGTGACATCAACAGTTGCACCCACGTGTTCGAGGGCTTTTGCTGCTGAGTGAAGATTTCCCATGCCATAGTCAAGAAGGGCAATACGGGTCATTACAATGTTCCTTTGGTAGACGCAACAGTATTTTCGGCACGCGGGTCAACTTCACACGCCATACGTAATGCACGGGCAAAGGCTTTAAATACGCTTTCAATTTGGTGGTGGCTGTTTTTGCCTTTTAGGTTGTCGATGTGCAGCGTCATTAACGCATGGTTCACAAAACCTTGGAAAAATTCAGAGAAAAGATCCACATCAAAAGTCCCGATGCGTGCGCGAGTGAATGGAATATCCATCCAAAGACCCGGACGGCCAGATAAATCAACCACAACACGACTCAGTGATTCATCCAGCGGCGCATAGAAGTGACCGTAGCGACGTAAACCTTTTTTATTGCCCAGTGCTTGAGCAAAGGCTTGGCCAAGTGTAATCCCACAGTCTTCTACGGTATGATGATCGTCAATTTCAAGATCGCCATCACAATGAATATCAATATCAAACAGACCATGTCGCTTGATTTGATCAATCATATGGTCTAAAAATGGAACACCAGTGTTTAAAGTGCCTTGACCAGTACCATCAAGATTCACACGAACTCGAATTTTGGTTTCGTTGGTGTTTCTTACCACTTCACTGATACGATCTGTCATAGACACGTTCCTCAAATACGTCAAAATGATTGATGTAAAAATATTTTCGCTGTGACGAAAAGTCACCGCATATTAGATTGCTCAGGAGGGTTTATCAATGCCTATTACCGTACATGCCTATACTTCTTTAGAAAATGATGAAGTGCGCAGCCAGCTTGAGCGACTGTATGACACTAGCCCTGAGTTTAGCGACGGTTCCGATGCGATTGAACAACTTGAGCAGAACTTAGCTCAGTATACCTTAGTTTATACTGCAGAATTTAATACAAAATTGATTGGCGCGATTTGGTGTACAGGCCAAGGTGAAAGCAAAACCCTCGAATATATTGTGGTACACCCTGCAAATCGTGGGCGTGGTGTTGCAGAACGTTTGGTCAGTGAGGCCACCCGTATGGAGGAAGAAAAAGGTGTAAAAACTTTCGAGCCAGGTTGTGGCGCGATTCATCGTTGTTTAGCACACATTGGTAAAATTGACGTAGTTGAGTAAAGTTCAATTTTTAAAAGACAGTCTCCGTGCTGTCTTTTTTTCGTCTGAATAATTAAATTGACTCAGACTTAAATGTAAATAAGACAAAAAGTAAGCGATTAGTGTGAAATATTGATTTAAAAATAAACATTTGAGAAAAAAAGCCCATGCTTATGCTTGACGGCATTCAGCTTAAATTGTTTAATACGCCCCATCGGCGTGATAGCTCAGTAGGTAGAGCAACGGATTGAAAATCCGTGTGTCCCCAGTTCGATCCTGGGTCTCGCCACCATATTCAAAACTGATTTTTCAGTTTATCAATCCCTGATCCCATCAGGGATTTTTTTTTGCCTAAAAAATATGCATACAAAAAATATTTTTATAAATATGATTGACTAATTAACTAAGATACGGCTTAATACACCGCATCGGCGTGATAGCTCAGTAGGTAGAGCAACGGATTGAAAATCCGTGTGTCCCCAGTTCGATCCTGGGTCTCGCCACCATATTCGAAAAAGCCTCAAACCATTGTTTGAGGTTTTTTTTGCCTGTTGTTTTTTCGGTTGTTTATCATTTACACAATTTAACTGCTACAATCTACCGAATATAATTTGACTAATAGTTAAAAAAATTTTTAAAAATAAAAGGTATGACAATGCATATGAACAAAATGTTAATGGCTTTAACTGTAATGACAAGTGCTTTATTAACAGCATGTGGTGGTGGAAGCAGTGGGAGTTTTAATTCATCTTATGAAAAAGAATTTACTTTTGGTACTCAAACCTATATTTGCCGCAGTGAAAAAGCAGCAAATGCATGCGGTAGTGCAAGTCGAGATTGTTCAGCGTGTGATCTTAAAACACCGTCTACAAATGTGATCACGGCAATATGTACTCAACCTGTAGCAAATACCCATAAAGTGACAACAGCAGGCTGTGTATTAAAGCTAACAAATGATACCCAGACAGGAATCTGTACATCAGAAGGATTAAGATTATTGTCAGGCAGTAATCGAACTAAAGAAGAAGTGAATCAGGGGGCATTATTTACAAATGGAAGTTTGAAAATCACGCTGGCGAATAACGTGACTGAAACGATTACGTGTAATTAATGCTGATGAAATTCATTGTGCCAATGTTGATTGGACTCGTCTGTTTTGGATTGGGCTATTTAATAGCCCCGTCTAATACTGTATCTGATGATCCTACAGTTATAGAAAGTAATAGAGATCAGACAGGGATTAGGTTTATTCAAAACCTTCAGCAGAATATACCTGAGCAGTCTGAAAATAATATCGAATTACAACAGCAACTTAAAAATCAAATGACTCAGGTGAATGCCGTCATTGATCAGGCGACACCACAACAGTTGGATCAATATTTAAAACAAGCTTTTCCCAGCTATGATTTATCGGCAATAAAAAACAAACGCGAATTTGCGAAGCATCTTGTACGCGAATTTGTTGATGCAAAAAATAATCCTCATGAGCCTATGAGTGGACGAGCCGCGGTTATGGCACAGCAAGAATACGGGGTTGAAAATGTACTGCCGCGTGACATTTATGCAGAGCAGCAGTTGTTTGCTCACTTTGATACTTTAGGAAAAACTCCGAATAATGAGCAGGTTTTTGTACGTTGGAGCGATCAATCTACTGGAGAAGTGCTGTTTTTTATGCCTCAACGGATTAGTGCTCAGCGTGAACAGAATTGGGTCAGTTTTAGTCCTGTCGCTGGCTGGAAGCCAGGGCACTATGATGTGAAATATTATCAAATGAATGATCAATTAAGCCCGATTGCACAGACCAGTTTTTATATACAGCATGTGATTAAGTAAATATTTGAAGCTCAAATTTTATCGCTGAAGCTATGACTTAAGTGCTAGTTTCCGACTCTAAAAATTCGATTAAACTGATAAAAAAATAAATAATTTTTACAATGAAAGACCTTTTCTCTACAGGGAGTGCGCTGTATCAACAATCACGTCCAAGTTATTCTGCTGAAGTCGTCGATAGCATCTTGCAGCATGTTGCCGTGCGTGAACTGGCATGGGACTGTGGTGCAGGTTCAGGTCAATTTACCAAAGGTTTGGCGTCCTATTTTCAACAGGTTTTAGCGACAGATCTGAGTGCCGAACAATTGGCACAAGCACCCAATTTAGACAATGTACGTTATGAGCAAGCTAGCGCAGAACATTGTCCGCTTGCTGACCATTCAGCGGATTTAATCACAGTTGCGCAAGCGATTCATTGGTTCGATTTTGCTGCCTTTTATGCGGAAGTACGACGCGTATTGAAACCCCATGGTCACATCGCCATTGTGGGCTATGGTCTGATTCAATTTGAACATGCGGAATTGAACCAGCTTTTACAGGATCTGTATTTTGTCACGTTAAAGGGCTATTAGGATGCTGAACGTCGTTACATCGACGAAGAATATCGCAGTATTCCGTATCCATTTCAGGGTTTAGCAGTCCCTCAGCTGTTTTTAAATTATAGGTGGAGTGCACAGCAAATTTTGGACTATTTGCAAACGTGGTCTGGATTAAAACACTATCAACAGCAACATCCAACACATCAACCGTGTGCAGATTTGCACGACTTCTTTAGCCGTCATCCGCAGCAAGAGTTTGCTTTGTCATTTCCTGTGCTATTAAGAATCGGGACCGTATAAAAAAGAAAAAGTAGCCGCAATATAGATAGATAAAGGATGAAATCTTAAGTCTAGAATGAGCAACGTGAGGTTTGAATCGGCTGTACTTTCGTGCCGTTTGTCGGGGTTCAATCTAGTAAATTGATTAATTGTTGTACAATAATGGCAGTGTTAATTTTTTCAATTTTCTATTTTTAAATCTCTCGGAATGAACATGATGAATCTCCCTAAATCTGTTTCCGTTTTGGTTTTTGTTAGCGCAGCAATGACGGCTATGAGTACTTTGGCTGCGGAAAAAGCCACTACAAAAGCTGAGGATACCGAACAACAAGCTATTCAGATGCCTGCTTTAACCATTATGGCAGAGCGTGAAATGCGTGCAGAGACGGGCATTGTTGAGTATCAAGAGCAGGTCGATCGCCGTAAAGCCTTACAGCAACGGGTGATGCAACTTGAGCGCGATACGCAAAACAAAGGTGTCGATGCAACAATCGTGTCAAATGTAGATGTCTTGCCTGCCACAGCAGTGCCTGATATGTCGAATTTATCACCTTTGATGCAGCAGCATGTTTTGGATATTGCCGCAGGTTTACAGTCTTCTGATCCACGCAATGGTTTATATATTATGTTGCAACCCTTTGGGATAGACCGTAATGCAACCAATGTGCAAATCAGTCGTGATCAAATCAATCTTGGCAATATTGACCGTCAGTTAAATACCAATCCGATCAAGACCCCATAATCGAATACATCTCTACAGCAAATTGAAGGCGAAAATTCATGTTTTATCCATGAATTTTCGTTTTGATGACATGCGCAATTTAAGTGTATTGACATTGATGTTTTCAAATAGCCTTCTTAAAAAGCATGGCTATTTTATCGTCAACCTTCAAACTTTTGGTTAAACTGAATAAAAGGGCATTCGGAGCTCATTATGCCGCGTATCTTTGTTGTCTTGGCCAGTGCAACGCTATTGGTCTTTGGATGGATGTTTTATCAATATTCAGTACAGCAAAAAGAAGCTGTGCAACTCTCGACCTATGAAACGGTTTTGCGTGAAAAGACCGAGCAAATTTTTCAGCAAGCTCAGCACTGGGAAGAACCGATACAACTTAATGTGACAGATGCACGGCTAACGGGTGATTATAAAATCATGTCGGATTTTATTTTAAGCCAAATGCTGCAGCGTGCAGAAGCGCGGAATCAATATATTCGTGATCTTAAAGCACTGAATTGGGATAAATTTCTCGACATCGATCGCTTGTTGCAAGATAAAAAAAACCAATATCAAGAGACTGAGCAAATGCTGCAACAGGTGCATGCTGTGGTCGATGCTTATGAGCAAAAAACCTCACAGCAAGAGGAAAATGGTTTAGCACAGGCCAAACAGTTGGCGGTCAAACAGGTGTTTCGTCAGCAAATTGCCCAGAGTTTAAGAGACAGTCGTGATAGTGAAGAGTCGCATGCTTTATTTGAGTTAGAAAAGCAAAGCTTGGCGAAGGCTGATGAAATTTTTGCTGTGCTGAAAGCCAATAAATGGGAAAAGAAAAATAAATTATTTATGTTCTATGAAGATGCACCTTTAAAGCAGTTTAATCAGCTTTATACAGAGATGTTAGCGCTCAATGCACAAATGGATGAGATCCGCCAAAAGAACCGTTCAGAGTTGAAACAAAAGCTTTAACTGACTGTCATCACTCTTTCAAATTTGCGCGATAAAGTGGCTTATAGCAGGGTTTTACATCATATAGAGGTCCATGCTCATGCGAGCTATTCAGATTTTTGATGATATTCAGCAGGTCTATATCGACTTTATTGCGAACCGCCAATATCCACGTTTGGAAAGTCTAAACAATTGGGGCAAGAACCGGTTTTTCTTCAGTCAGTATTTTCGCATGATTGAAGATTGGCATTTGACTGAACAAATTGTGATTGAATTTAATCAACAATTTTATAGTTTGGATACAGGGACGGCCCCTGACTTTATGGATCAAGATAAATACATGGCTTGGTTGATGGAACAATTACAAATATTAAAATAAGTCCTTTCATTCAAATTATTCAGCACAGCTTCAAGACATGTTATACAAGTGAAAGCCATCCTTTAGCGGATGGCTTTTTTGTTTCTATCGAGCATCATTTTGGGAACTGAGTTCCGAACTAGCATGAATAACGCAAAAAACATTGGCTTTAAAACAGTCTTCGATTGTTTAAATTGCAAATTTAATACAACTATTAATCAATAGTGTGACTTAAATCACTTAAAATACGCCGAAAATTTAAACATAAATTTTTAGCCAGCAGCCTATAACGCATAAGAAGCTGAGCTGTATTGAACTTGCAAGCATTCTAACCTTAGACCGATTGGCTTTGAATGAAAGGTTTATCGCCATTTTTAGAGACGATTTTTTTAGCGTATGAAAAAATTAATACTGCTATGGCTTGCCATATGTGCGGTTTCATTGGTGTCGATAGGCTATACCTATGAATTATTTATTAGCCCTGTTTGGGTGGTAAATGCATTCGCGGCCTATGGCATGATTTTAATGCGGAAGCATTTAAGCCACGACTTACTGATCGTGCTCTATGCTTTTAGTGCGATCTTCGTGGCCTCGCTGATGGTCGATCCCGCCAAAACTTTAGAAGATAAATTTCTCCTGTGTGCGATTTCGGCATTTCAAATTTGGGTATTTATTAAAGCCTATTTGGCACTGAGCCATTTAAAAAAGCGCCGCTTTAAACGAACCTTGATGCTAACTGTTCCGAGTATCGTGGGTGCTTTTGCAGGCAGTCTATTATTCGTGGCATGCTTTCAGATGGACAACCAATACTTTGCCTTTGTTGATTATTTTCTAGAGCAATTTGCAACAAGTTTGGCTGTGGTGTGTTTATTATTTGGTGTTCAGCGCTGGATGAATGTACCGTGGATAGATTATGGCTATCTGATCGTGGCATTGGCCGTGCAATATGTGATCTCAAATGATCAGATCTTCTATGCCTGCATGGTCTTGCCTTTATTGATGTGTTATTACGCGATCAAATACGACCTCAAAACTTTTTGCTGGCTGATTGGTTTAATGACGCTGATCTGTGGCTGGTATGGTGCCATGCCATTGGCTGGGGAATATTGGTCAGATGCACAGGTACATATGCTCTCGCGGATCAGTTCTTATCGTTTGGCATTGGGTATTTATCTGATCATTTTCATGTTTATTTGTGAGCTGTATGCACGAAATAAACGCCTGTATTTTGCTTTGCAACGTGTGAGTTTTTGCGATGAGTTGACGGGGCTGAAAAATCGCCATGCCTTTAAAGAACAAATATTTATAGAGGGTGCGGTTGATAAAGGCTGTGTCATTTTGCTCGATGTCGATAATTTTAAAAAAATTAATGACCAATATGGACACCAAATGGGGGACAGTGTTTTGGTGCATTTGGCAAAAATCTTAAAAAATTGTAGTCCACGCGCGAGTTTTATCAGTCGTTGGGGCGGTGAAGAATTTTTAATTTTGCTCGAAGGTGCCGATTTGGAGCAGGGTAAAATGTTGTGTGAAACGATATTGGAACGCTGCGAACATGTGCCGTTTCGAAAAGATCAATTAAGGCTAGATGTCAGCTTTAGTATGGGCTTGGCCGAGTTTCAACAGTTGAGTTTATCCAATTACTCCACGACTCTACAGTATGTCGATGCCTGCCTATATCAGGCGAAATCACAGGGGAAAAATCAGTTTGTTTATCAAAAGATTATTCCGTTGGCAGAAAGCAGTATTGCAGTCTAAATGGGCATAAAAAAAGATGCCGTGAAGGCATCTTTTTTAGCATTTAATCAATGATTAAGCTGCTTTTTTGAACCAAGAAAAGAACCCTTTTTTCTCAGCTTTCGCTGCTTCAGCTTTTTTCTCTGCACATTTTTTAGCACAGTCTTTTTTCGCTTCAGCTTTTACTTCTTCAGTTTTAGTTTCAACAGCTTCTTTTGCATCAGTTGCTTTTTCTACAGCCGCATCTTTTGCTTCAACAGTTTTTGCAACGACAGCGTCTTTAGTTGCTACAGTTTTTGCAACAACAGCATCTTTAGTTGCTACAGTCGCGTCTTTTGCTGCAACTGCAGTTTCTTTAGTTGCCGCTGCTTTTTCTACCACTGCTTTTTTCATGTCAGCAGTTTTTGCTTTAGTGGTTTCTTTTACTGTTAAAGTTTTAGTTTGAGTTGCTTTTTCTGCAACAGCCACTTGAGTTTTAGCAGCATCTTTAGTTGCTTGAGCAGCAGCTACAGTTGCAGTTTTCGCTTGTGCAGCTTGAGCTTTTACAGCTTCAACAGCAGTTGCAGGTTTTTGTTCTACAGCAGTAGTTGCCATAGCAGAAGTTGTAGCAGCAACTAAAGCAACAGCTAAAGTAGTTTTGATCGCGTTCATAGTCATCACTCTATAAAACTTAGTTAAAATAAGGCATTGTAAATTTTATGCCTTATCAACAGCGCTTAGGTTACACGGCACAGAGTGAGGGATTCGATTGTGTGAATATTCCACCAATGTTACAAACGGATAACATGGTGTTACGCAGAAAAACAAACAAAAACAGCGTACATTCCACAGCATTCGAAATTTTTAATTCAAAGCTGATTTAAAATCACTGTTAAAGCCGTTATGGTGAATATACATTTCCGCCATTGGTATGGCATAAAAATAACGTCGCATGAGGGATAACTACAGATGCAGCAGCTTATTTGTTATAAACAGCTCCCTGTGTGGACGCAGCAGTCGATTCCACAAGGTTTTAAACAACAGCACAATACCAAAGCAGGCACATGGGCAAAACTCACCGTGCTGCAAGGTGAAGTAAATTTTGCCATGTTAGATGCGTCTGGAAATGTCCTCTCGACGCATGTATTTAGTCCAGACCTACCACCGCCGTTTATAGAACCACAGGCGTGGCACAAGATTGTGTCTGCGAGTGACGATGTGCAATGTCAGTTAAGTTTTTATTGCTTAGCACAGGACTATTTTTATAAGAAGTATCAACTCAGCCCAACACACTCAGAAATTTTGGCTGCAACACCGTATTTGCATGGTGAACGTGCTTTGGATGTCGGCTGTGGGCAGGGGCGTAATTCGCTGTACTTAAGTCAGCTGTCTGAGCAGCGTTTTGAGGTGGATGCATGGGATGTTAATCCACACTGTTTGCACAAGCTGCAAGAGGTGATCGCTGCGGAAGGCATTGAAAATATTCATGTGCAGCAGCGTGATCTAAACGCTGACCCAAGCATAACAGGTACATACGACTTTATTTGCTGTACGGTGGTGATGATGTTTTTAGAAGCAGCAACGGTGAAACCATTGATTACTCAGATGCAGCAAGCGACCAATGTGAATGGTTTTAACCTGATTGTCTGTGCGATGGACACCGATGATATTCCGGCACAGTCTGACTTTCCTTTTAGCTTTAAAGCAGGAGAGTTAAGTGCTTTGTATGCGGGCTGGAACATTGTGAAATACAATGAAAATGTCGGTGATTTACATCGGGTGGATGCGCAGGGAAATCGAATTCAACAGCATTTTGCGACATTGTTGGCGCAGAAAATTTAAGCCTAGTATTTTAAGATGTTGAGTTGAAGAGTTGGGGATCAACTCAACACTTACTTTACTTAAACTGAAAAAAGGGAACCATTTTTGAGTTAGTTTGGTAGTATTTATATGTAGGTCGAGTAATTTAATAAAATGTACCCAAATGAGTAATTAAGGTTAATAAATGATGTTGATTATTTTTTTAGTGGTCATAGAATATTTTAACGAAATGAATTTTTAAACTTATTTAGAGCTGACCCTTGTTAAGCCTAAATGTGGTAAATTTGAACACTTAATCTCTGTTGTTGCATGCTGAAAAGCGTTGTACTCAACATGCAACTTTATATCTGAGCCCGAACTTAATTTACTTTAGTTTCAAACAATGGATTAAGGATTTGATCTGCTTGTAAATTGTGGTTATTACTAGAGTAGATTCTACCTTTAAGTAAGTCAGCTTTATGCCATTCGAATGTTTGTTTATCTAAGTTTAATAAACGAACTGAGTATTGCTGACCCTCCTTAGGCATGTATGCTGTAACTATTCCAGCACCTGCACCCATAGTTGCTAGTGTTACACCTACACTTAAGGCACCCATTGCAAATTTACTTCCTACAGATGCATTCAATCCATCAAGCGAAACTAAAAAAATATAGTTTGAGTTTGCCCATTCTTTTAAAGTCTTGACAGTTTTTTCATCAAGCTGAGGCATATCTAGTTTTGCATTTCTATTTCGAACATTTGATAAATTTACAGCATCTGTTTTGGCTATAAACTGAGTAAGTGCAAATGCTGCTGCACGTTGATCATCAGTCATATTGCTATTTTGATTTAGAAGAGGATATGTGCTGATAGGCGCTCTTTTAGAATTGCTATCAACCTGAAATTCGTATTTTTTAAGCTGTTCTTCAGGCATTGAACCACAAATAAACGGCGTAGCAGAGGTACTAACAGTGACATTATGTTGGTTTAACTGTTGTGTAAAAGTTTGAATAAACTTCTCACTTGTAAGTTTAGTAGGCTCGATGAGTACTAAATCTTTCCCTAATTCATTGGTTAAAAGGCATGAGTTCACAAAAATCGCTACAGGTTTTACTTGGATTGCAGCTTGGGTCTGATTTAATTTTTGGCGCGACTCTTCGGAGATTTTTGTTGTTGCACAACCTGTAAATGCAAGACTGGCGATCAGTGGTAACACAATATTTTTCATAGAAACTCTTGTTTGGTTTTGTTTGATTTCTATGCGTATTATGCATAAATTGTGTTAATAATCTAATTAAATCTTTATTAAAAAACCCCGCAAAAGCGGGGTTCTTTTTAGTCACGTATTTAAGAATTAAACACGTTCAATCACTGTTGCGATACCTTGACCTAGACCAATACACATGGTCGCAAGACCAATTTGTGTATCTTGCTGTTCCATGACGTTCAGCAAAGTCGTTGTGATACGTGCACCAGAACAACCCAATGGGTGACCAAGCGCAATCGCACCACCGTTCAAGTTCACACGGTCTTGTTGATCATAAATGCCTAAGCCTTTAAGAACAGACAAACCTTGTGCTGCGAACGCTTCGTTCAATTCAAACGTTTGGATGTCAGCAATTGACAAGCCAGCACGTTTAAGTGCTTTTTGAGTTGCTGGTACAGGACCAAAGCCCATGATCGCAGCATCACAACCTGCAACCGCCATAGAGCGAATTACAGCACGTGGCTTAAGACCTAATGCTTGAGCACGTTCAGCAGACATCAGCAACATTGCAGAAGCACCATCAGACAAAGCTGAAGATGTTGCAGCAGTTACTGTACCGCCTTTCGGGTCGAATACTGGGCGTAAAGCTTGGAATGCTTCAAGGTTTGCATCAGGACGAATCACTTCATCGATATCGCATAGAATTTTGAAGCCATTTGCATCGTGACCTTCAACGCCCACGATTTCATTTTTGAAACGACCTTCTTGTGTTGCAGCCCAAGCACGGCGGTGTGATTCAACACCAAACGCATCTTGTTCTTCACGAGAAATACCGTTCATACGACCTAACATTTCAGCCGTTAAGCCCATCATGTTAGACGCTTTTGCATAATGCTTAGACGCTTCTGGGTTGATGTCGATGCCGTGCATCATGCCAACGTGACCCATGTGCTCTACACCACCAATGATGAAGATATCACCTTGGTTGGTTGCAATTTGCGCAGCCGCTGTGTGGATTGCTTGCATAGAAGAACCACAAAGACGGTTCACTGTTTGACCTGCAACAGTCTTTGGAAGATCAGCCAATAACGCAATGTTACGACCAATGTTCATGCCTTGTTCTAGAGTCTGGTTTACACAGCCCCAGATTACGTCTTCAACTTCATTGGTATCAAACTGGTTACGAGCAACAAGCGCACGTACTAATTCAGCAGATAAGCTGTCAGCACGTACGTTACGGAACATACCATTTTTGGTTTTACCCATTGCTGAACGTACGCCATCAACGATGACAACGTCACGTGGATTTAAAGTAGCCATTCACGTTGCTCCTTAACCGTAGAATTTTTTGTTGTTTGCAGCCATGTCACGCAACATTTGTGGCGCTTCATAAGCCTTACCTAAATACGCATATTTGTCGCAAAGTGCTACGTATTCAGCGACACCTGTTTGGTCGATGTAACGGCATGGACCACCACGGAATGGAGGGAAACCTACACCCATGATCATCGCCATATCTGCTTCAGCAGCAGTCGCTACGATGTTGTCTTCTAGGCAACGAACAGTTTCGTTACAGAACGTCAGCATCATACGGTCAATGATTTCTTGAGCATCAAATTCACGTTTTTCCGCAGTTGCAACAGAAGCCACAAGTTCGTAAGCCACTGGATCAACCACTTTGGCTTTCTTACCTTTACGGTCAAGTTCGTATTTGTAGAAACCAACGTCATTCTTTTGACCCAAACGTTTTGCTTCATACATCGTTTGAATTGAACCTTTGAAGTCAGGCTTCATACGGTCAGGGAAACCTTCCGCCATCACTTCTGCACCGTGTACGCCTGTGTCGATACCCACAACGTCGATGAGGTAAGCAGGACCCATTGGCCAGCCGAATTTTTCCATCACTTTATCAACTTGCTGGAAGTCAGCACCGTCTTTCAGTAGAAGGTCAAATGCACCGAAGTAAGGGAACAATACGCGGTTTACAAGGAAGCCCGGGCAGTCATTGACCACGATTGGTGTTTTACCCATTTTCTGAGCAAGAACTACAGTCGTTGCAATCGCTTCAGCAGACGTCTTTTCACCACGGATCACTTCTACCAATGGCATCATGTGAACTGGGTTAAAGAAGTGCATACCTACGAAGTTTTCAGGACGTTGTAGGTTTTCAGCCAAACGTGTGATTGAAATGGTTGATGTGTTCGAAGCAATGATCGTGTTTTCACGAACATTCTTCTCAGTTTCAGCAAGTACGATACCCTTAACTTTAGGGTTCTCTGTAACTGCTTCAATCACGATGTCCACTTCTTTAAACTCGTCATAGCTTAAAGTCGGACGGATGCGCGCAAGAGTTTCACCCATTTTCGCCGCAGTCATTTTTTTGCGATCAACTTGTTTAGTCAACAATTTGTTCGCTTCAGACATACCTAACGCCAATTGTGGGTTACCAATGTCTTTCATGATGATTGGTGTGCCTTTGCTTGCCGCTTGGTAAGCAATACCACCACCCATGATACCCGCGCCTAATACAGCTGCTTGGTTGACAGGGTGTGCACCTTTTTCATATTTCTTCGAAGTTTTCTTCACAATTTGGTCGTTAAGGAATAAACCAATTAACGCACCTGCTTGTGGAGTCACAGCCGCTTTAGCAAAACCTTGCGCTTCGATTTTCAATGCTTCATCACGTGGAAGGCTTGCACCTGCTTGTAATGAGTCTAGAAGAAGTTTTGGCGCTGGGTATTGTGCAGGATTTGCTTTAGCAAGAACTGCACCTTTCGCTGTATTGAATGCCATCATTTGTTCAAGCATGTTCAATTTAACAGGATCTAATTTTTCTTGACGTTTTGCTTTCCAGTCTACACGGCCAGCAATCGCTTGTTTCACAAGGTCAATTGCAGCGTCTTGTAGTTTGTCTGCAGCAACAACTGCATCAACAGCACCGTCTTTGAGCGCAGCAGCCGGCTTTTTCGGTGCAGCCATTGCCATCCATTCAACCGCATTGTCGATACCAATCACGCGGCTTAAACGAACCGTACCACCAAAACCAGGGTAGATACCCAGTTTGATTTCTGGAAGGCCAACTTGTGCAGCTTCTGACATCACACGATAGTCACACACTAAGCACATTTCAAAACCGCCGCCCAATGCCATACCATTGATTGCAGCAACTTTAGGAACGTTTAGATCTTCAAACGCATTGAAGATGTCGTGAACAGGCAATGCCCAATCCACAATCGCTTGTTCGCCTTGAGCGAAGTTGTCACCGAATTCAGTGATATCTGCACCCACGATAAATGTAGATTTACCTGAAGTAACGATTAAACCTTTGATGTCACCGTTTGCTTTAACAGCGTCAATTGCAGCTTTAAAATCTTCAATTGTTGCGCGGTTAAACTTGTTGACCGACTCACCTTGTAAGTCAAAGCGGAATTCTGCAATTCCGTCCGAAAGCATTTGGACGGTAATGGCATTGCCAGCGTGGATCATGCCTGATCTCCTTTATTTTGGAGGACTTCTAAGTTGATGTTGTGAAGCGAGTACGCGGTTCCTGCGTACACTTTATGCCTCGCTAATCTTACGATAACTATATCTAAAAAGAACATAACAAGTTGTATCAAGCCGTGACGCTAGGGTCATCAAAATTTCTTTTGGAAATAGCCTTTGGATCTGCCTTTAATCGCTATCGCTCTAATTAAATATGTTGAAGCTTATGTTTCAGTTCACATTTTTTTATAAATGTAAGCTATAGATTGAGATGCAAAAGAAAAATTCAAGAAAAAAGCAAGTGTATTTTTCGGCAGAATGGTCAATTCACTTTTAACATTGTCATCCATCTTTGCTGAGACACAGTGTTCTATGCTGCTTATTTACGCATCACTGAGCACTATGCTATACTCGCCGCGTTCTCAAAAAAGTTAATTTTTCATTAAGCACAATGCTTATTAGCACCAGGTCCTCATATGATTAAGTGGATTATCCTGGCGGTCTTTGTCATTTCTGCGTTTTATATCCAGCAACGCGGTAAAGTCCGTCATTCATTTTATCGTCAGTTTTTTGATCATTCGACATTGCTCGCACCGATCAATTTTCTCATGTACATGTTTTCAAAAGTGCCGAGTCAACCCTATATCGACACGCAGCATTTTAAAGATTTAAAAGTCTTAGATGAAAACTGGGAAATGATTCGTGATGAAGCCAAGGCCTTGTATGAAAAAGGGGGCATCAAAGCATCGAGTACTTATGATGACCTTGGATTTAACTCGTTCTTTAAAACAGGTTGGAAACGCTTTTATTTAAAATGGTATGACTCAGCTCATCCTTCGGCTGCTGAACTTTGCCCAAAAACTACGGCCTTGTTAAAAAATTTACCCACTATTAAAGCCGCGATGTTTACTGAGTTGGCGCCCGACAGTCGTTTAGTTCGTCATCGTGACCCCTATGCAGGTTCATTGCGTTATCACTTGGGCTTACTGACGCCCAATGATGACCGTTGTTTTATTGATGTCGATGGTCAGCGGTACTCATGGCGTGACGGCGAGAGTGTGGTGTTTGATGAAACTTATATTCACTATGCTGAAAATAAAACGGATCAGAACCGGATCATTTTCTTTGCAGATGTTGAACGGCCATTAAAGTCAAAGTGGATGGAAGCTTTTAACCATTGGTTTGGTAAAAATGTCATGACTGCTGCAAGTTCACCGAATGAAAGCGGTGATAAAACAGGTGGTTTAAATAAAGTATTTGGCTATGTCTATCAAATTCGCATAAAAGCCAAAGCCTTGAAAAAAACCAATCGTTCACTGTATTACTTTTTAAAGTGGTTCCTGATGTTGGGGCTGTTCTTCCTGATTTTTGTACGTCCATATTTATTTTAAAAGTGGAATAAATATCGAAAAAATGCGCCCTTAGGGGCGTTTTTTTATGCTGACAGTCAGTGAAATATCAGTTATCGTGGAAGCAGAATAAAAATAATTATGCAGAGCAAATCAGCTAAATACAGGAATCGTGTTAGCCAAAATAAGCCAGAATCAGAATAAGCCAGAAAAAATGAGCCAATAGACGAGGAATATGATGTTGACGTCCGAACTTAAGCCCATGCAAAACCGTTGAGCTGAAAGAAACGCGTCATCATCAATGATAGCCAAAACCCAAAAGTGAACGGTGGAAGCTTTGCATGCAGGCATGAAGACCTACTGCATAGAAACTCAGTGTAAACGCTTGAAGGGATTGATTTGGCAGGAAGGGTATCCAATTCATGAAAGCAACCAACCAAACATTGATGCATCAAATGCATATTTCGATGCAAGATATAGAACGACGTAAACAGTTGCTTGGCTTGACTGATTTAGAGCTGGCGGAACTGGCTTCGATTGGTGGAATTGTGGCGCCGATACTCGACAGTATGGTCGATGAATTTTATGAAAATCAGACCTCAATTCCAGAAATTGCCACTTTGATTGGTGATCTTGATACCTTGAAGCGTTTGCAACGCGCGCAGCATCAATATTTATTGGATTTATTTTCCGGGCGCTATGACAGCGCGTATGTGAATAACCGTTTACGGATTGGTTTGGTTCATAAGCGTATAGGTGTAGAGCCGAAATTGTATCTCTCTGCGGTGCATACCCTAAAGACCATGTTGTTTCGCTTAATTCAGCGTACCTTTAATGATACGGAACAATATCAGCGGATTATTAACACCTTGGAAAAGCTCTTTATGTTCGACACTACATTGGTGGTGGAAACCTATGTGTGGAGTTTGATTAATGAGGTGAAGATCTCCCGTGAAAAAATGGAACAGTATGCGCATGCGCTAGAGTTTCGTGCACAAGAAATGGAAGAACTTTCACAGCGCGATCCATTAACAGGACTGTTAAATGTCCGGCATTTATCGACCTTATTGACCAGTATTTTATATACCGCACAGCGTAATCATGAACCCGTAACAGTAGTGTTTATTGATATCAATGATTTTAAAAAGATCAATGATGAACAAGGTCATCCACGTGGAGATCAGGTACTACAAACGGTTGCTGCGGCCATAAAGTCGGTTGCACGTTTAGATGATCATTGCTTCCGTTATGGCGGAGACGAATTTTGTTTGGTCTTGCCGGGATGTAGTGAAAAGCATGTGGAAGCGAGTTTTATCCCGCGTTTATTAGAAGCGGTGGCTGAAATGGAAGCAGGCTTAAGTTTAAGTATTGGGCTCTGTCAAACAGACCATCAGCAAGGCTATATAGATGCCATGAGCTTGGTACAACAAGCCGATGCTAAAATGTATCAAGAGAAAAAGAATTATAAACGTTTGCAGGAACAACCTATGTCGAAAGAAGCGTGATTCGAGCGTAAAGAACGCCAAAAATGACAATTGATGAATAGCGGTACTTGAGCGAAATGGTTCTCCATATTCTTGAAAATAATGTGATAAATACGCTTATTTCCTGCAAAAATAAAAGCTGAAATAGCAGATGCATCCTTCAAAATCTTGTATAGAATAAAAGCAGTTGATGGGGGATAAGATGCAAGTTTTTCGTTCAAAAAAAGATTGGTGGGTGGTGGCGTTTATTGTTTGTATGAGCGGTTTACTCATTCAATTATTACTCACCATGCAAGCCAAAGGCACGATGCAGCAATATCCTCTTCATACCGCGGTGTATATTTTAACGGTATTACTGCTGTGGTGGCCAATATTCAATACACGTTATCAAATTTCCGCTACAGAATTAAACATCCGTAGCATGTTTCTACATTGGCAGATTCCTTTGCAGAATATCCAACGCATCAGTGCAAGTCAGGATTTATCTGCGGCACCTGCGCTTTCCATTACACGGTTAAAAATTGAATATATACAGAATGGACAACGTAAATTCGTCATGGTTTCACCGAAAGATCCGCAAGCTTTTGCTAAAGCGATTGGTGTTCCAATCCAATAAATATAAGAATGCTGAATAAAGGTATGTGAGCATGCCTTTTAAAGACCAGAGAATTATTTAATAATAACCAATTGTCCAAGTTGTGCATCTAGGTGTATTTTAGTTTGTTCGGGATGATTCAAAAAATACACCGCCAAAATAGGTTCAAGCTCGACCCGCATTTTTCGTGCTAAATGCCGTGCGCCATACCGAATATCATGATTCTGATAAAAATGTGCTTTGGCTGCATCTGTGAGTTTGATACTGCGTTTTTGATGCTGTAGGCGTTGATTAAGTTTTTCCAGCTCAATTTCGACCAAACGAGGTAAAGCATCATCTTGAACGGGTTGATATTGCAGTACACGGTCAATACGGTTAATAAATTCAGGGTCGAATTTACGTTGCATGACTTTTTCAATAATGCTGCTGACTGGCACGCGCTTGAGACAAACCTTCTGTATTTTTTCGGGTAAAAAATTTAACTTATCTAGATATTGCTGTGCCGCTTGTGCACCGACATTGCTGGTCATAAAGACCATACAATTACGAAAGTCGATGGTTTTTGTACCTGAGGTTAGGGTTAATTTTCCGCTATCCAGCACATTCATTAAGCCGCGAAGAACTTCGGTTGACGCTTTTTCCAGTTCATCAAAAAGCACGATGCCCGGTCGGGTATGACTACCTGCAATGGCAACTTCATCAAATAAACTATGGCCTTCTTTCGAGCCGACATAGCCCGGAGGCGCACCAGTAATGGCAGCCGCATAATGTTCCTGTGCGAGCGTGTTCATATCAATGCGGCAAAAGGCATCAGGTCGGCCATAAATCACTTCACTGATTAAACGCACAGTTTCGGTTTTACCAACACCTGTCGGTCCAAGCATTAAGGTTACGGAGAGCGGTCGTTCAGGACTGGAAAAATCAGCCTTGACCACATGCAGCATTTTTTCAATTTCGTCTAATGCTGCTTCTTGTCCAATGATCCGTTGCTTTAAGCGTTGCATAACGTCATGCGGTTCAAAATGAAAACGCGGCTTACCCATCAAACGGTTTTTTTCAGCAGTGCTCTGCGTCGAAGTTGTCGGGTGTACGACATGGATGGCGGGATTGGCGTTCGTCATGCATCATGTTCCTAAAGCGTGATGTTTTGAGCATAGCAAATTTAGAATTTTGCATTAATAGCTTTTAGCAATCAGATCATTGCTATGAGCAACAATAAATTTGCGGGATTGCTTGAAAATGTAGGTAAAAGCATCACATCATGTCAAAGAGCAATATCGAAGACGGAACAAGGCAAAAGTGAACGAAAACGCACGCGAACATATTGAAAAAATTCTTGCCAATATGACGACTCTACCCGGTGTTTACCGCATGCTGGGTAAAGACGGTGAGTTGCTGTATGTGGGTAAAGCAAAGAATTTAAAAAATCGTGTGTCGAGTTATTTTGTGAAAACCATTGAGCATCCCAAAACGCAGGCTTTGGTTGCCCGTATTTATGATATTGAAACGCTAGTAGTGCGTTCCGAAACTGAAGCCCTATTGCTGGAACAAAACCTGATTAAGCTCCATCGTCCACCATATAACATCATGCTGCGGGACGATAAATCTTATGTTTATATCTTTATTTCAGCCGATAAACCCTATCCACGAATTGCCGCAGGGCGAGGCAAAGCCAAGCATCAGGCCGGTAAGTTTTTTGGGCCTTATCCGAGTGCTTATAACGCGCGTGATACTTTGGTGGTGCTGCAAAAACTGTTTAATGTGCGTCAGTGTGAAAATAACTATTTTTCGCAGCGCAAACGACCATGCTTGCAATACCAAATTAAACGCTGTTCCGCGCCTTGTGTGGGGTTGATCTCACCCGAAGATTACAAAGAAGATGTCAATAACTCGATTCGGTTCTTACAAGGCGACACCAAAGAGCTCAATCAAGAGCTGATTGGGAAAATGGAAGCTGCGGCAGAAGCTTTGGAGTTTGAAAAGGCAGTGTTTTATCGTGATCGTATGGCACTGCTACGTGATGTGCAAACTCAGCAAGCGATTTATAAAGTCAAAGGCGAGGCAGATATCATTGCCATTGCTTATCAAGCCGGTGTGACCTGTGTGCAAATCATGCATGTGCGCAATGGCAAAATGCTCGGCGGAAAGAGTTATTTCCCTGATATGCAGGGTGATGATCTAGGTCAAATGCTCTCGGACTTCATTGCCAATTTCTACTTTCAAGTTGCAGATGAGATTCCAACTGAACTCATCATCAATGTCGATATTCCAGATCGCAAAGACATGGAAGATGCGTTGTACCAGCACTTTGAAAAGCGGATTCAAATCAAACATAAAGTGCGTGAAACCCGTGCAGAGTGGCAAGAATTGGCACAGATGAATGTGCAGCACGCCATTAAAGGTAAACTGGCTGACCATTTTGAATTGAATGAGCGCTTTCATCAGTTAGAGCAAGTCGTTGGGCGGCCGATTGACAGTATTGAGTGTTTTGATATTTCTCACACTATGGGGGAGGCAACTATCGCGTCTTGTGTGGTCTTTGATGCGGGTGGCGCAAGAAAGCGCGACTATCGCCAATTTTCCATCAATGACATTACTGAAGGAGATGATTATGCTGCCATGCGTCAAGCGCTGACCCGCCGCTATAAAAAGCATATGCTGCCCGATTTGCTATTAATTGACGGGGGTAAAGGTCAATTACACATGGCGATGGAAGTCATGCAGGAACTCGAGCTCGATGCCTTTATGGTCGGGGTGTCCAAAGGTGAGGGGCGTAAACCAGGTCTGGAAACCTTGCACTTTACCGATGGTGAAAAAATTCAATTGCCCGAAGACCATAAAGCCCTGCATTTGATTCAACAGGTTCGTGATGAAGCCCACCGATTTGCCATTACCAAACATCGAGCGAAACGTGATAAAAAGCGAGGCTCTTCGGTGCTTGAAGCCATTCCTGGACTGGGACCAAAGCGTCGCCGAGATTTACTGACACACTTTGGTGGGATTCAGGGGGTACTCAAAGCTTCGGAAAATGATTTAAAACTAGTGCCGGGCTTAGGCGATGTGATGGCGCGCACCATTTATAAAATTCTGCATGAATAGAGCGAACTAGCCCCAATCGATGACGGGTCAATTCTGAATTTGCCAAAATGCTCATTGACGCATGAGTCACTGATCATTCACATCATTTGATTTTTATACAATGATATAAAAATCAAAAATATGATCAGGGATGATGATGTCACTCACACAGTTGTATCAACATATTGAACACAATGAATGGGTTGAGATTCCAGAAGGATGGTTGCAAGGGCGTACGATCTATGGCGGCTTAGTGGCTGGCATGATGATGCACAAAGCCGTTGCCACCATTGCCGATCCGCAGCGACGTTTACTTAGTTGTAATGTGACCTTTGTTGGGCCAGTACAATTGGCGCCCGTGCGTTTAAGTGCGGAAATTTTAAGACAGGGCAAATCCGTCACCACCATCGAAGTTCGAATTTGGCAAGATGATGCCGTACAAAGCATTTTATTGGCGAGCTTTGGTGTTCCACGTGAATCAAGCATTGCCGTCAATCAGGAGCGTCAAGCACCCGATTTTCCTGAAGTGAGCAGCTTAAAGATTGCCGAACATCATCCACTTGCACCCCAGTGCTTTCAGCAAATGGATTTGGTCTGGGTAGATGGGCAGTATCCATGTACAGCAAGTCAAAAGCCTGACTTTAGTGGTTGGATGCGTTTTAACCCAGAACGTCATGATAACCGTAAGATGACTGTTGCTGACCTAATGGTCTCGATGGATATGTGGCCGCCCGGCGTACTGCCTATGTACAAAACCATGGCGCCTGCGAGTTCTTTAACATGGACATTGACCTATGTACATCTCTTGCAATCAAACTTACATAATTGGTTTAAATATAAAGTATTTACCGACTATGCCGCGGATGGCTACGCTACAGAATATGCGCATTTATGGGATGAAAATAACCAGTTGATAGCGATTGCGCGACAGACTGTTACGGTGTTTGCCTAGTGACACTGAGGGGCATTTCGTATAAAGTGAGTGCAACTAACGATGGATAAATCCTCAAATTATTTTGCATTTTCATCGTGCATGAGGGGAAAACTGGGGTGTCTATGACAACAGGTCGAATCCTGAATATTCCTAATATTTTAACATTGGCACGAATTGCTTTAATTCCTGTGTTTTTGTTGGTGGCGTACTGGCCACCTGCAATGGGCGTGGGTGAACATGCTGCCAGCATGTCACGTCATATATTGCTGACCGCTATTTTTGTGATCGCAGCTGTCACTGACTGGTTTGATGGCTACCTTGCAAGAAGTTTAAATCAGACTTCAGCATTTGGACGTTTTCTCGATCCTGTTGCAGATAAACTGATGGTCGCAACTGCGTTGATCGTCTTGGTGCAATGGCAACCGACCATTTCGATGGCCTTTGCAGCGATTGTAATTATTTCACGTGAAATCACGGTGTCTGCCCTACGTGAGTGGATGGCTGAATTAGGCGCGCGTACCAGTGTTGCGGTTTCAACCGTTGGTAAATATAAAACAGCATTCCAGATGATTGCGATTTCAGTATTTTTGCTGAATTGGCAGCCCCTAGAAATGTTGGCGTATGGATTGCTCTATACAGCCGTGGTTTTAACGTTATGGTCGATGTTTATTTATTTGAAAGCTGCATGGCCGTATTTAAAACAACCTTGATTTAAAAGTAAGTTATTAAAAGCTCCGTGATCGGGGCTTTTTTATTGCCGAGTTTTTAGAAAAAATTGAGGGTTTGAGTAGTTTGAACAGCGCTTCATTTGATTAGAGCTTGAAGTTAAATGTGAGATGTTAGCGCAAATTTTGGATAAAAAAATTCCCAGATTTTGGGGGAAATCTGGGAAGGAAAATCGGGGTTACTTATCGCTATTATGGAAGATGTTTCCATCTTCTTGATTGCTATTATAGGAAAGCAGATTTAGAAATACATGGAGTTTATTGTAGTGTAATGTTGTGTTTTATTGAGAAATGTATCACAAATTTACATTAAGAATTTTTGATACAAATTGGCCGATAACTTTGGTAGGTTTTGTTTGGATTTAAACGATAAAAATTGATATATGTAATGGAAAAAATACAATTAACATTATTTAAATAATAAATTCATTTATTTAAGTTTAAATAAAATTGATCAATGGATAAAAGATATTTCAGCAATGATGAAGGTCATTTCTGAATGAAAGCTTACACAGACGTCATCTTGGTTTTGCGAAAATAGCAGTGCTCCGAAGCAAAAAAAAGAGTCCTTTCAGACTTTATTTTGAAATTACGCACTTCGCTTGTCTTGCGTAATTTTTAGAGCAATAAAAAAGAATCCCCAAGATTGGAGATTCTTTTCAATTAAAGCCTACGAGCAGCATAGCTGCTTGTCTTGCGGCGTGGCGGAGTATAAAAATAGGAGCCCCTTTGGGACTCCTTCATGACATTTGAAACTACGCGCTTCGCTTGTCTTGCGTAAAACTTAAAGCAACGCTTTAAGTTTTACTCAGGCTTTAGGCCTTCGGCTTTTTCTAAAGATTCATCATTGCTGAAGAATTTTTCACGTTGCTCTTCAAGGAACTTTTTCGCGTCAGCTTCAAACACGTTTAAACGTTTTTCATTGATCAACGTAGTTTGGTGTTTTAGCCATTCTTGCCAAGCTTGTTTAGATACCGTATCAAACAATTCTTGTCCCTTTGCACCCGGGAATGGTGCAAAGTCTAAACCTTCCATTTCAGCCTGATATTTACGGCAAAAAACTTGTCGAGACATATCAATACTCCATTTAACTTGAAAAAGTTATGCGTAAAGTTTTTCTAAACGTGCGTGTGCGCGTTCAATTGCTGCTTCAACTTGAGCAGGTGCAGTACCACCAATGTGGTTACGTGCATTGACAGATGCTTCAAGTGTTAATGCTTTTTCGAAGACATCGGCCTGAATCAAGTCAGAGAACTGTTGAAGTTGCTCAAGGGTTAATTCTGAAAGATCTTTGCCTTCTTGAACACCGAGAGCAACTGCTTTACCCACAATCTCATGTGCATCACGGAATGCCACGCCATTTTTAACGAGGTAGTCGGCAAGGTCAGTTGCAGTTGAGAAGCCACGCAGCGCTGCTTCACGCATGATGTCAATGTTTGGCACTAGTGCAGGGATCATGTCGGCAAATGCCATGAGTGAGCCACGAACAGTATCAATTGCATCGAATAGTGGTTCTTTATCTTCTTGGTTGTCTTTGTTGTATGCCAAAGGTTGACCTTTCATTAGGGTCAATAGGCTCATCAAGTCACCATATACACGGCCAGTTTTACCACGAATCAACTCAGGAACGTCTGGGTTTTTCTTTTGCGGCATGATTGAAGAGCCGGTGCAAAAACGGTCAGGAATGTTCACAAATTTGAATTGTGCCGATGTCCAAAGAATCATTTCTTCTGACATGCGTGATAAATGCATCATGATGAGTGATGCTGCAGCATTGAATTCAATACCAAAATCACGGTCAGATACGGCGTCCAATGAATTTTCACAGACAGCTTCGAAACCTAAGAGTTCTGCTGTATACGCACGTTCGATTGGATAGGTTGTACCTGCAAGTGCAGCAGAGCCTAAAGGTAGGCGATTTACACGTTTACGGCAGTCAATTAAACGTTCTGAGTCACGTACTAACATTTCAAACCACGCCATTAGATGGTGGCCAAAAGTCACTGGCTGTGCAGTTTGTAAATGCGTGAAGCCCGGCATGATGGTATTGGTATTTTTCGCCGCTAAGCCTAGGATGCCTTTTTGTAATTTTTGCAATAATTCTAAAATAGCATCGATTTCGTCGCGAACATACAGACGGATATCGGTTGCAACTTGGTCATTACGACTACGACCGGTGTGTAGTTTTTTACCTGTAATACCGATACGTTGAGTCAAACGTGACTCAATATTCATGTGCACATCTTCTAGGTCAATGCGCCATTCGAAGTTACCCGCTTCAATTTCTGCTTTAATGGTATTTAAGCCATTAATAATATCGTCACGCTCTTGTTCAGTTAGAACGCCAACTTTTGCAAGCATGGTTGCATGTGCAATTGAACCTGCAATATCTTGTTTATAAAAGCGTTGGTCAAACTGTACAGATGCTGTAAATTCAGCAACAAAAGCGTCAGTAGCTTCGGAAAAACGACCGCCCCACATGCCTGAAGTTTGGGCTTGTGACGGATTTGAGGAATTAGAAGATGTGGTCATGTCGGCTCAATAAGATAAAAAGCATAGAACTGAGCAAGAGTATAGCAAATTCGAACCCAGTTGCCGAAGGGCAAGTTGATCAAACTTTTAGACAGGGTTTAGGTCTATGACAATTTCTGTATTTTCAGGAAAAATGGGCCGTTGGCACTATCTGTGGGAGCTGTTTCTTGCGGGCAATATTGTAGCTTTGGTCTTGGCCTTGGCCCAAGCTCAATCGTGGCATGCCTTAAGTTTTTCCAGTGTTATGCAGCATGTGTTATTTATTAACTGGATTTTATTGGCATTTGCTGCATTTTCAGAGCTTTTGCAGAGTAAGACGCGTGGTTTAAGCATGAAAATGCTCATGTTGGGCGGGTTTGTTTTATTGCAAGCTTTGGTGTTGTTCACCACCATAACTTTAAATGTTTTGATCTATTTTGGTGAAAATTTCAGTTTAGCTGGTTTGAATGCAGACGTTTTAACTGCTGGTGTGGTTTTAAATCTGAGCTATGGGGTGTTGCTTGGGGCATTTTGTTTTCGATATTTATATTTAAGAGAACAGTGGGGTCGACAACATCATAGTGAATTAAACTCACGCATTCAGGCTATGCAAGCTCGGATTCATCCACATTTTTTATTTAATAGCTTAAACAATGTGATTAGCTTGATTGCGATTGACCCAGATAAAGCGGAGCAAATGCTACTGAATTTATCTCGATTGTTCCGTGCAAGTTTTCAAGAATTGAAGTTGGTAAGTCTCAAAGATGAGATCGATCTGTGTCAGCGTTATTTGGCCATTGAACAAATGCGTTTAGGTGATCGGCTTAAGGTGGAGTGGAAACTAGAAGGTATTGAACAATACGCTCAAGTACAAATTCCACTATTAACTTTACAACCTTTATTAGAAAATAGTATTTTTCATGGAGTTGAAAAGATTTTGACAAAGAGTACGATAAATATATTGATTGAAATATTACAAAATCAAATTAATATCGTTATTACAAATCCCTATACACAGGATACAATTAAATTACGTCAGGGGAATGGTATTGCCATCGAAAACGTGAAACAGAGACTTGAGGCATATTATGGTCAGCATGTCACTTTTCAAACCTACGCAGGCGAGGGAATGTATACGACTGTGGTGCAATATCAATATAAATAGAAATCTCAGTTGACCAATAAAAATAAATGACGTTAATGAGATAAGGAGGAGAAATGGACATCCTAATCTGTGATGATGAGCCTCTAGCAGTAGAGCGATTGTCACGTTTAGTCACTCAACTTGGACATCAAGTGGTTGCGAAAGCTTCACATGGTCAACAAGCGATTGACTTGGCTCAAAGCCTCGAGCCTGATGTCATCTTACTAGATATACAAATGCCTGAAATGGATGGGTTGACTTGCGCGAAATTGTTGCGTGAATTAGACCCCATGCCTGCTATTATTTTTTGTACTGCATATGATCATCATGCACTTGATGCATTTAAATCGAATGCAGAGGGATATTTACTAAAACCAGTTATGCAACAGGAATTGCAGCAGGTTTTAGATCATTTAACTAAATTAACCCAAGCTCAATTGAGCACGATAAAACAAAAAGAAAATATGGACGAAATTAAAATCAGCCGCCATCAAATCGCGGCAAAGACCTATCGTGGTGTAGAGTTGGTACCTGTGGAAAATATTTACTATTTTCTTGCAGATCAGAAATATGTCACTGTTCGGCACAAAAATGGCAGCGTACTCATTGATGAAACGCTGAAAGATTTAGAGCATGAATTTGGTGATCGCTTTATACGCATCCATCGTAATGCCTTGGTGTCTGTGAGCTTTTTAGATGGTTTAGAGGTTGTAAGCTCAGGGCAATATCAAGTGCGTTGTCGAGATTTAGACGAGCGCTTGTCGGTCAGCCGTCGGCATTTACCGAATTTACGCGAGCGAATACAAAAATTATAGGGCAAGGGTTAAAGCACATTGCGAATTAAGCTTGCATTTTCAACTGAGCAAGTTAAGTTTAGAATAATAGCCCTATAGACTGTATTTTAAAATTTATGAATATCCTTAAGATCGCAACTCGACAAAGCCCGCTTGCACTTTGGCAGGCGGAACATATTCGTGCACGCTTAGAAGCACTTCATGCAAATTTGAAAGTTGAGTTGGTGACCTTTGTGACTCAAGGTGACAAGATTCTAGATACCCCCTTAGCCAAAATTGGGGGGAAAGGATTATTTGTAAAAGAATTAGAAGCGGCATTGTTGGATGGTCGTGCAGACTTGGCAGTTCATTCGATGAAAGATGTGCCAATGGCCTTGCCTGAAGGTTTAAGTTTGGCCGTGATTTGTGAGCGTGAAGACCCATTAGATGCTTTCGTTTCAAATACCTATAACAGTTTTGATGAGTTACCACAGGGTGCGAAGGTGGGAACGTCGAGCTTGCGCCGCAAATGCCAAATTTTAAAACAACGTCCAGACCTTGAGATTATTGATCTGCGTGGCAATGTGGGTACGCGTTTATCTAAACTCGATGCGGGTAACTATGATGCGATTATTTTGGCGAGTGCAGGGTTGAAGCGTCTGGGTTTAGCAGAGCGTATTCGTCATACTCTTGAGCCTGTTGTGAGTTTACCTGCAGTTGGACAAGGTGCATTGGGCCTAGAATGTCGTAGCCAAGATCAAACTGTATTGGATTTAATTTTGCCCTTAATGCATACAGAGACCAATGCCTGTGTACGCGCAGAACGTGCATTTAATGCATATCTAGAAGGTGGCTGCCAAGTACCGATTGCAGGTTATGCAACCTTAGAAAATGGTCAGATTCATTTGGAAGGTCGTGTCGGTAGTGTTGACGGTCAAACCTTGTTGAAAGCACAGCAAGTAGGTTTTCCTGAACAAGCTGAACAGCTCGGTGTCAAATTGGCACAAGACTTGTTAGCCCAAGGTGCAGGTGAAATTTTAAAGGCATTGTATTAATACATGCTTTTTATCAATACACGTCCAGCAGATCGTGCAACGCAGCTTAGCTTGACGCTGCGCTCTGCGGGTGTTGCTGTGGCTGAGCTTCCATTACTTGAGCTCAAGCCACGGGCATGGTCAGAAGCATTGGCAGCGTGCTACGCCCAGTTGAGTGCTGCGGATGTATTGGTTGTAGTAAGCCCCTCTGCGGTCACCTTTGGTATGCAAGGTTTGCGTAAAGCAGGCATCTCACTTGAGCAGCTCGAACATATTCAATGGGTTGCCGTCGGTGATGCAACTGCAGCAAAGCTGGCTGATTATGGTATTCACAGTGTCGTACCGCAGGTGGAAACCTCGGAGGGAATGCTCACCTTAAGCCATTTAGAACAATTAGAGGCCGGGGCTTGTGTAGCATTTTGGCGCGGTGAAGGTGGTCGTCAATTTATGATGCAGCAGTTGCTAGCACGTGGCATTCAGGTTCTCAATTTTGTGCTATATGAACGGCATCTACCAGAAGAGACCATCCAAAAAGTAAAAACACTCATTTCTGAACATCAGTTGTCATCTCCATATTGTATGTTGATTACCAGTGAGGCCAGCTGGCTCAATTGGCTTGACTTGATTCAGTCGCATTTATCAGTGCTGAGTCATGCACATTTTTTAGTTTTAGGTGTAAGGTTGTTCGAGCTACTTGAGCAAAGTCGTATAACACTGAACAAAGATTTTAAAATTATTCAACTCGAAGATTTAAACGCGACACACATATTGCAGCATGTGCAAGTCGTGCAGGGAAATACATGAAGAAGTTGTTTGTCGTTGTGGTCATTGTCGCCGTACTTTGGTTGGCTAAACTCAGTTTTGATCTATTTCAAGTCAATGCTCAACAAACCGAACTGATGCAACAACAAACTTTATTGCAACAGCGCAATGCCGGTTTGAATGATCAGGTTGTGGCTTTGAAACGACAGTTGAGCGGCAGAACGACCGAGATGTCGGCTGCAACGACATCGAATGCTTCGATTGCTGCTGAGGCGACCCATAGTATTGAGCCGATGTTGGTTGTGGGCCAGCAACTTGATTTGGTTGAATTTGCCATGCAGCAACAACAATTTGCTGTCGCCTTGGAAAAATTAAACCAATTAGACCAACAATTAGATCAGTTGAGCTTGGCACCTGCACTGCGCATGAGTTTGCATCAGGTGATTCAAAAAGACCGTGAAACCTTAAAGCAATATGTGACAGAGCGTCAGTTGCAGTCTGATAAAGTGAAAAATACTCTGCAATCGATCGATCAATTGTTAGAAAAAGAAATATTAAAGCCCTATAGTTCAAAAGAGCAGCAAAAAGGTCTTTCTTTTTGGCAAAAATGGATTCAAGTCGAATCAGTCGAACAACCGAGTCCCGTATTAATGCAGCGTAGCTTGGTATTAAAAGAAATGCAGTTACGTTTAATTTTGGCTCAGCAGGTTTTAAATCAAGGACAATATCCTCAATTTCAACAAGAAATCACTGAAATTATGCAAATTATGCAGCAATTGCCAGATGCTTCATTAAAACCAATACGCCAACGTTTAGAACAATTAAAGGACATTCCGGTTATTTCTGTACCGCTGTTAAATACTCGGGCACTCATAGGATAATCGACTATGAAACATATTTTATTGGCCTATTTATTTATTAGCTTATTGGTTGTTGCCATTATTAGTTTGCTGAGTTTTGGGCATGGTGCAGGCTATGTGTATTTATACTGGCGTGAATGGCAAGTTCAATCCAATATTTGGTTTTTAGCATTATTGCTGGCACTCCTGAGTTTGATCGTGCAAATGTTTTGGTATGCGGTTAAACGTTATTTAAGTCGAGAACAACGTAAATCTGAAACGGTCTTTAGTTTTAATAAACTACATCCCTATGAGCAATTGGCTGTCATTTGGCTTTTAAATGCTGCGCAAGATCAAAAAAACTTTATTCAGCAAGCTTTTACTGAGTCTGGATTATTAAAAGGGGTGATCGATGCGCGTTTATATTGGATTCAGCAACAATATGAAACAGCATTAAATGCATTAACTCAGACCAATCCAATGGCTTTTGAGCTTGCAGAATTGCAACGGATTGAAATTTATTTATCTCAACAAGAGGGTGAAAAGGCTTTAACGCATCTCGAATTTTTGAATCAACATGAATTATCACCATGGTTGCAAAAAGTCAGTAGTGCCTATGAGCAGCGCTTAACCATGCTATGGGGTATGTTTGCGTTGCAGTTTCCTTGGTTGTATTTACGTTCAACACGTTATGGACATTTAGATGAGTTGACAAAACAAGCTTGGTTGGAACAATTATTATCTGCATTTGATCAAGCTGATGTCGATGACTTACAGTATTTAAAACAGCGTTATTTGGACTTACAAGATCAAATTACAGAGCGTAAATATGCGGTCAAAGTGCTATGGTTGAAAGTCTTGTCTCGTATGCCAGAGATGGGTCAGGAACATGAGCAATTGGCTATTCATTTGCTGGAACAGCAATTTAACAAAGAAGTGTTCTTTTTGTGGTTCCAGCAAAAAATGCTGAAGCAAAACCCTGATTATGTGGCTGTAGAACAGCAGATTCAACGTTGGGAAGAAAAGTATCCTGCGCTGCCTGTTTTTAGTTTTGCAAAATGGAATATTTACCAAGCGACAGCACGCCAAGCTGAAGCAGATGCATTGTTAGAATTATATCCAGATGATGTATTAATGAGTTATTTACGCATCAAGTCAGCCTTAAATCAGCAGGATGAATTGATCAAACAATTAAATTTAATATTTGAAAATAATGCCAATTTTATGGAAATTCGAATATAAGGACATTATATGCAAGAAGATTTAGCTCAATATTCATTGGTTCATACTCAACACGTCGCTTGGGGGGATATGGATGCTTTTGGTCATGTAAATAACGTGCATTATTATCGTTATATGGAAAGTGCGCGGATTGGTTATTTAGATCAGTTGGATATATTTAATCAGTCTGTGGTTACGGTTGTTGCTTCAAGCCAGTGTAAATATTTAAGCCCAGTGGTTTATCCTGATATTTTAAAAGTGGCAACGCGCGTTGAAGAATTAAGAAACAGTGCATTTCGTATGCGTTATATATTATGGAGTGAACAGCAACAAAAAATTGTTGCAACAGGCGATGCGGTTATTGTGTGCGTGGATAAAATTACCCTACAAAAAACCTCTATTCCAGAAAATATTAAAACCAAAATAAAAGCCTTAGAAAATTCAGTGGGAAATAATATCTAAATACAATTTAACTTTATATATTTTAAGGAGTCGTGTTAAAATATTGTAGTAAAATGAAAATTATTTATTGAATAAAAATTTTATTATAATATTATGAGCGAGTTTTCATAAGCATTATTAAAATGAAATTTCGGAGTTAAAGATTATGCCTGATATTAGTAATTTATCAGTTGAAGAGTTAAAGAAGCTTCAAGTAGAAGCTGAAGCACTGATTGCATCTAAAAAAGATCAAGCGATTGAAGATGCATACAACCGTATTATTGAAATTGCAGAAAATTTAGATTTAAGTGTTGAACAAATCCTTGAATTTGGTTCAAGCAAACGTAAAAAATCAACTCGTAAAGCTGTTGAGCCACGTTACCGTAGCAAAACCAATGCAGATGACACGTGGACCGGTCGTGGTAAACAACCGCGTTGGTTAGTGGCTGAATTAGAAAAAGGCGCGAAACTAGAAGACTTCTTAATTTAAGAATAATTCATGAAATCGTCATATCCTGAGTTCAGGATAATTAAACCAGGCTAATGCCTGGTTTTTTTATCTCTTTGAATTGGCTATGCAGAAAAAGTATGCATAATGTGTCTATAAAGAAAAATGTTTAAATGATGGAAAAAAAATTGATGGATCGGTTGTGGTGGGATGATCAATAAAACTAATAATATTCGGTGGCTCATTTTTGCTGCGATCAGTTTTTTAATTTTCGTTATGCTGCAAGTACCAGCAGCGTGGCTCATTACAAAGTTTTATAAAAATAACCAAATGCTACATAACGTCAGTGGCAATATTTGGCACGGGCAAGCAGATTGGACACGAGGAAACTTGAAAGGCTCGTTAAACTGGAACACGCGCCCGTGGGACTTGATTTTATTGCGCTTGGGTGCAAATGTTGAAATTCATAGTGGTAATACCAAACTGCAAGGTGTGATGGGGTATGGTTTTGGCAAAAGTATCAGCATCAAAAACTTAGAGGGTCAAATTGCCCCTGAAACCTTAAAAAGTTTTGCTGATTGGCAATGGCCAACGAATGCCATTCAATTAAAAGATGTGCAGTTTAAATATAAGCCACAGCAGGGATTTAGTCAGTCATCAGGCGAGATGCAGTGGGCAGGTGGGGATTTATCCTTTAGCTTTGCACAGCGTCAAGAGTCAATGAATGTACCTGCCATGTTGGCTCAATTAAAAGATGATAATGGCAAATTATCGATTGATGTTCGAGATCAACGTGAACAAAAAATGATGAATTTGTCACTTGAGCCAGACCTCATGTTGGATGTGCAATTAACCCAGCGCTTTTTGATGAATGTTGCTTCCTATGAAGGTAAGGCAGGATTAGATACGTATGTGATTAGTTCGCGTCAACCCCTATTGAGTGGGGTGAACTGATGGCTGACTATTTAGACAAATTCCGTGAGATCAATTGGAAGCAAACAGATCGACTTGCACCTGTGGTCTTGGCTTTAATAATTTTGTACCTGTGCTGGAAGTTAGCCGCTTTATTTTGGTTATTGATTGCACCGCCACAAGCCATGCAGTTAGACCGAGTTGAATTGGGTTCACAGCAAACGCAAGTTCCTAATATTAGCTCTTTTGCCTTGTTTCAGGAAAACCGCAGTTCAGCAGCTGACGCGCAGTTAAATATGGTGTTACAAGGTGTGGTGGTTGGACGGCCAAGTCGCTACTCGTCGGCAGTGATTAAGGTCAATGAGAGTTCAGATCGCTACTTGGTTGGAGAAACCATTCAAGGTTCATCATATCAACTGGCTGAAGTTTATTGGGATAAGGTGATTTTAACGCAGGGCAATGGTGCACGGCGTGAATTGGCGTTCCAAGGTATTGAAAACGGATTAGATCAACCGATTGTCCCTACAGCCAATGCAACATCAGGCGGATCTTTGCAGAATAACAGCATGCAAAATACAACTGATCCTGCAAATTTAGGGCAAAGCACAACGCAGTCCGCGATTGGTCAGGCCGTACAACGCATGACTGAAAATCGTGAACAATATATGCAGGAAATGGGGGTAAATCCATCAGTTAATGGTGGGTTTGAAGTTTCAAATCGAACACCTGCAGCCTTAAGAAATAAATTGGGTTTGCAGCCGGGTGACCGCATCATGTCTTTAAATGGGCAGGCGGTCGGTGCAGGACAATCTGAGGCGCAATTATTAGAACAAGCCCGCCGTGAAGGGCAGGTGAAACTTGAAGTCAAACGTGGTGATCAAGTGATGACCATACAACAGGATTTTTAGTGATGTTTCATCACTTTATAGGGTTAGGAAACACAGGCGTATATGGCTTTATTTAATAATAACCGTTCAACTTTAGCTGCCTATGCCATGGTGCCCTTGGTTGCTATGGTCAGCACAGCAAGTTATGCACAAACATGGAAAATCAATTTACGTGATGCAGATCTTACGGCATTCATTAATGAAGTCGCAGATATCACGGGGAAAAATTTTGCAGTTGATCCACGGGTACGAGGAAATGTAACGGTTATTTCCAATAAGCCTTTAAATAAAAATGAAGTCTATGACCTGTTTCTCGGTGTGTTGAATGTGAATGGTGTAGTGGCAATTCCATCGGGCAACACCATTAAACTAGTTCCAGACAGTAATGTAAAAAGCTCGGGCATTCCTTATGATGCGCGCCACCGTGCGTCTGGAGACCAAATTGTCACTCGAGTGATTTGGCTTGATAACACTAATGCCAACGACTTAATTCCAGCGTTGCGCCCATTGATGCCGCAATTTGCACATTTGTCAGCAGTGGCGGGGACCAATGCGCTTATCGTCTCAGATCGTGCAAGTAATATTTATCAGCTCGAAACGATTATTCGTAATTTAGATGGAACGGGTCAAAATGATATCGAAGCTGTGACGCTGCAATCGAGTCAGGCCGAAGAAATGATTGGACTGTTAGAGTCGATGAGTTCGACCGGCGCATCAAAAGACCCGAAAGGGTCACGAATTCGTATTATCGCGGACAATCGAACCAATCGCATTATCATTAAAGGTGATACAGCGACACGTAAGCGCATTCGTAAGATTATTGAAACCTTAGATGTGCCTGCAGCAGATCGATTGGGTGGGTTGAAAGTCTTTCGTTTGAAGTATGCCAGTGCAAAAAACTTGTCGGAAATCTTACAAGGCTTGGTCACGGGGCAAGCTGTTTCGAGTACGAATTCATCGAATAGCTCAAACAGCAGCACGATGAACAGTTTAATGAATGATAGTAACAGTTCGAATTCACAGTCATTCAGCTCACAAAATAACACCAGTTCAGGTATTAACCTCAACAGTAATAACTCTTCCAATAATACGCAAAACGGTATCTCAAGCTTTAATGCCAATGGCGTCAGTATTATTGCCGATACCACACAAAATGCACTGATTGTGAAAGCAGATCCGCAGCTCATGCGTGAAATTGAATCTGCGATTTCTCAGCTCGATATTCGTCGTCAGCAAGTGCTGATCGAAGCGGCGATTATTGAAGTCGAAGGCACGGATACCGATCAACTCGGTGTGCAATGGGCGTTGGGTGATATCAGTAGTGGTATCGGCTTAATTAACTTTGATAACTTTGGTTCTAGTTTAAAGAATATTGCCGCAGGTTATTTAACTGGTGGCGCTGCGGGTGCAGGTAGCGCGGTGAGTGCGGGTACTTCTTTGGTCCTTGGTGATTATCGTGAAGGCAGTGATGGTTCACGCAAACTCTATGGTGCGATGATTCAGGCCCTAAAAGAAAAAACCAAATCGAATCTATTATCTACACCGTCGATTGTGACGATGGACAACGAAGAAGCCTATATTGTGGTGGGTGAAAACGTTCCATTTGTGACAGGTTCGGTCACCACCAATGGTGGCACAGCCAATCCATACACATCGATTGAGCGTAAAGATGTCGGTGTTACTTTGAAAGTTGTGCCGCATATTGGCGACGGTGGTTCGGTGCGTTTAGAGGTAGAGCAAGAAGTTTCTGATGTAAAAGACAATAAAGGCCAAGCGTCGGATTTGGTTACGACTAAACGCGCGATCAAAACCTCGATCTTGGCAGAGCATGGTCAAACGATTGTGTTGGGGGGGTTGATCTCTGACAATACATTGCATGGGCGTCAATCTGTTCCAGGGCTCGGGGCTATTCCTGTACTGGGCAAACTCTTTAGCTCGGAAGGAAAATCCAACAGTAAACGCAATTTACTGATCTTTATTCATCCGACTATTGTTGGAAATTCTGCCGATGTGAAGAGAATGTCTCAGCAGCGCTACAGTCAGCTCTATAGTCTGCAACTGGCATTGGATAATGACGGTAATTTTGCGAAATTACCTGAAAATGTGGACGATGTGTATCAACAGCGCATACCTGTTTCAAAAGGTACAGCGCCAGCCCCTGTGTATAAGACGGTACCGACAGCACCACAAATGACACAGCCAGCGGCAGTGGTCTCCACGCCAGTCGCCATTGAACCTGCGGTGAAGCGCGAAACCATTACCGTACCGAATGGCAAAGTGGCGGGCATGCCTTAGGTTAGACAGCAGAGTGGTTTAGCTTTGAAACCACAGCATGCTATGATGAAAAAAACGAGCAATAGAGAATTAACTTCATGACTTGGAAAATTCAAGCAATTTCTGGTGATTTAACAGGACAAGAAATTAGTATTGAGCGTGATATGTTGGTGGGTCGCCATCAACAAGCAGATATTGTTTTGCAAGAATCTGATGTATCGCGTAAACATGCTGCCTTTGTACTGAAAGATCAGGCACTCTGGTTGCAAGATCTTAATTCATCCAATGGGACGTTTATTAATGATGTCCGTTTGACTGGTGAATCACTTTTAAAAGAAGGTGATATTGTACAGTTTGCCAGTGTGAAGTTTAGTTTATTGGCTCCAGCTAAAGCTGTTCAGATCCCTGCGGATATTGAACAAAGCGTTGAAGCGTTGCAAACAGAAGAAATTACACCTGTTCAGCAGCCGTCTGAAGCTGTTGCAGTTTCTGAAACTGTGGCACAAGAGTCTGTAGCAAACACGTCTGAGACTAAGGCACAAGAGCCTGTTGTTAAAACCGCAGCACAACAAATGAATGATCAAGGTATGCCAGAGTTGAAAGAGCGAGATGGCTCGGTTCAATTGACTCGTGATGGTATGCCGACCAATGTAGGTGTGCCTAAACCTGCACCAATTCCTGAGGGAATTGACGTAACGGCTGTTCCGAAAAATGAAGCATGTGATGTAGAAATTCCAGCGACATGTGTAGAGCAAGAGCGTGAAGCGCAAAAAAATGCCTCTGTGGGCTTAATCTCAGTCATTGTTTTAATCATTCTTGCAATTATTGCATGGGTCTTGTTTAAATAAACCGAGACATTCCTCAAAAGGCATGCATGGGCATGCCTTTTTTATGGGGAAAATTTACAAAAAAATAGAGGGACATTATGTTTGAAGTTCGTTTAGCAGAACGCCAAATGATTTTATTTGATCTGGATGGAACGCTAGTCGACTCAGCATCTGACTTACATCGTGCGATGAATATGAGTCTAAATGCGTTGCAATTACCGTTGGTCACAGAAGCGCAGGTGCGAAACTGGATTGGGAAAGGAACTTCATTGTTTTGTCATAGCGTACTTGAATACTTGACCGGGAAGGTGGATGCCGCACAGCACCATCTTTTACTGGAAACTTTTCTAAAGATTTACAATGCAGATCCTTGTGTTTTGACGCAGCCCTTTGACGGCATTCTAGCGTTCTTGGATTGGGCAAAAGCAGAAGAGAAAATTCTGATTTGTGTGACCAATAAACCAGAGCAACCGGCACGCAGTATTGTGCAGGCACTAGGTATGCATGAATACTTTGATGATGTGATTGGCGGAGATCGTTTTGAAGAGCGTAAACCACATCCCATGCAGCTAGAGTATTGTGCGGAGCATTATGCCTTGCCGAAACAGCAAATTTTGATGGTGGGTGATTCTGTCAATGATGTAGAGGCAGCACGTCGTGCGGGTATTGATTGTATTGTGGTCAGCTATGGCTATAATCATGGTGAAAATATTCGAGATTGTCAGCCGCAGCACGTGGTTGATAACTTAAAAGAATTATTGGGTTGAAATAAGTAGGGTTAAGGAAGTGAAAATGAGCAAGTGTGTAGTATTTCGATGGCGTCACTCAATCAGCATGAGAAGAAATTAACTGAAATTGACCACGCGAAATATAGAGAAACCCAAATGACTACACAAACTCAATTTGAACAACTGAAAACTGCTGGATATAACTTGATTCCAGTATATCGTCAGCGCTTGGCAGATACAGAAACTCCACTTTCTGTCTTTGCGCGATTAAAACAACATAAACAAGCCTATTTATTTGAATCTGTAGAGGGTGGCGAAAACTGGGCGCGTTACTCCATTATTGGCTTGGGCGAGTCCACCGTATTTTCGTGTAATGAAGGGCAGTTGACCGTTCAACATGCTGATGGCTCGGTTGAAAAACAACAATGTGCTGACCCATTTCAATACATTCGTGACTTCCAAGCACAATATAAAGTGCCTACACAGCAAGATTTGCCAGCGTTGCCGAGCTTTACCGGTGGATTGGTTGGATACTTTGGTTATGATGCTGTACGTTATATCGAACCAAAGCTCAATAATGTTCCAGAAGCTGACCCGGTCGGGATTCCGGATATGTGGATGATGCTATCAAAAACCGTCATCGTCTTTGATAACCTTAAGGATACCTTATTCTTAATTGTGCATGCCGATGTAAATGATGCTGAGGCCTATACCAAGGCGCAGCAACAATTGGATGAGCTAGAAGAACTTTTGGCAACCCCAATTGCACTCAAAGCAAATAAGCATACTGCACCACAGTTTGAATCCATCACTGGACACGATAACTTTATTGACTCTATTGCAAAAGTAAAAGAGTACATTAAAGCAGGTGATGTGATGCAGGTTGTGCCAGGTCATCGTATGGTATCCGATTTTGATGGTGAGCCTTTACAGGTCTATCGTGCACTACGTCACCTCAATCCATCGCCATATTTGTTCTTGGTGCAAGGGCAGACACTAGAAAATGACATTCCTTTTCATATTGTTGGTTCATCACCTGAAATTTTGTCTCGTTTAGAAAATGGTGTGGCAACAGTTCGTCCTTTGGCGGGAACGCGACCACGGGGTAAAACAAAAGAAGAAGATTTAGCGCTAGAAAAAGATTTGCTATCTGATGAAAAAGAAATTGCAGAGCATTTGATGTTGATCGATTTGGGGCGAAATGATGTTGGACGCGTTTCTAAAATCGGTAAAGTTCACGTGACTGATCAAATGGTGATCGAACGTTATTCGCATGTCATGCACATTGTGTCAAATGTGCAAGGTGAAGTACGTGATGATATCGATGCTTTGGATGTTTTTAAGGCAACATTCCCTGCGGGTACGCTTTCAGGCGCACCAAAAATCCGTGCTATGGAAATTATTGACGAAGTTGAACCAGTAAAACGTGGAATTTTTGGTGGTGCTGTTGGTTATTTAGGCTGGCATGGCGAAATGGACATGTCGATTGCGATTCGTACCTGTGTAATTCGTGAAAATAAGGTCTATGTTCAAGCTGGAGCAGGGGTGGTGTACGACTCAAATCCTGAATCAGAGTGGAATGAAACCCAAATAAAAGCTCGCGCAGTGATCAAAGCGGTTGAATTATCATCAAATGGATTGATTTTATGAGTTTTTCACGTTTTTTTTAGAAAAAACACTTGCAAGGATTTCAAGATTTGCTAAACTGCACACCGTTCCGATACGAAACGTACGAAACACTAAGAAACGCCGGCATAGCTCAGTTGGTAGAGCAACTGACTTGTAATCAGTAGGTCCACAGTTCGAATCCGTGTGCCGGCACCATCTTAGAAAGTTTGAGAGTGAGTAGAGAGAACAACACTGAAGTAAGTGTAAAATGGTGAGGTTCCCGAGCGGTCAAAGGGGGCGGACTGTAACTCCGCTACGAAAGTTTCGAAGGTTCGAATCCTTCCCTCACCACCAATTTTAAGACTTCAATAAGTGGTTTGTACCAACATCGTGCGGGAGTAGCTCAGTTGGTAGAGCGGTAGCCTTCCAAGCTACATGTCGCGAGTTCGACCCTCGTCTCCCGCTCCATATCTATTGAAGTGCTTATATTTGCTCTTATAGCTCAGTGGTAGAGCACTCCCTTGGTAAGGGAGAGGTCTCGAGTTCAAATCTCGATAAGAGCTCCAGATTTTACAGTTTGGCAACTTTAAATGTTGCGCAAGATTCCAGAAGCAGGCTTTTTAGTCTGCTTTTCAAGTATTGGGTGTTTATTTTTTTTAGGCGATATGTCGGAGCTGGGTTTTACTCAGAATTGTGTTCGACGTAAACGAGGAAGAAAAGCATGGCTAAGGCTAAGTTTGAACGTAATAAGCCGCACGTTAACGTGGGCACAATCGGTCACGTTGACCATGGTAAAACGACTTTAACAGCTGCGATTGCAACTGTGTGTGCAAAAAAATTCGGTGGTGAAGCGAAAGATTACGCTGCAATCGACTCTGCACCAGAAGAAAAAGCACGTGGTATTACAATTAATACTTCACACGTAGAATACGATTCTCCAATCCGTCACTACGCTCACGTAGACTGCCCAGGTCACGCCGATTATGTTAAAAACATGATTACTGGTGCTGCGCAAATGGATGGTGCGATCCTTGTTTGTTCGGCGACTGATGGTCCAATGCCACAAACTCGTGAACACATCCTCCTTTCTCGTCAGGTAGGTGTACCTTATATCGTTGTATTCCTAAACAAATGCGATATCGTAGACGACGAAGAATTAATTGAATTAGTAGAAATGGAAGTTCGTGAACTTCTTTCTACTTATGACTTCCCAGGCGACGACACTCCAGTAATCCGTGGTTCTGCTCTTGCAGCGCTTAATGGTGAAGCTGGTCAATACGGCGAGGATGCTGTAGTTGCTCTTGTTGAAGCTCTTGACTCTTACATCCCAGAACCAGAACGTGCTATCGACCAAGCATTCCTTATGCCAATCGAAGACGTATTCTCAATTTCAGGTCGTGGTACAGTAGTAACTGGCCGTGTTGAAACTGGTATCGTGAAAGTAGGCGAAGAAGTTGAAATCGTTGGTATTAAAGATACAGTTAAAACAACTGTAACTGGCGTAGAAATGTTCCGTAAACTTCTTGACGAAGGTCGTGCGGGCGAGAACTGTGGTGTTCTTCTACGTGGTACTAAACGTGAAGATGTTCAACGTGGTCAAGTACTTGCTAAACCAGGTACAATCAAACCGCATACTAAATTCGACGCAGAAGTATACGTACTTTCTAAAGACGAAGGTGGCCGTCATACTCCATTCCTTAACGGTTACCGTCCACAGTTCTACTTCCGTACAACTGACGTAACTGGTGCGATCTCGCTTAAAGAAGGCGTTGAAATGGTTATGCCTGGTGACAACGTAGAAATGTCAGTAGAATTAATCCACCCAATCGCAATGGACGCTGGCTTACGCTTTGCGATCCGTGAAGGTGGCCGTACAGTTGGTGCGGGTGTTGTTTCTAAAGTAACTGCATAATATAATACAGTTATCTTTGTACAGATCGAGAGTTTCGACTCTCGATTTGCTCAGCAGGTCAGTAGTTCAATTGGTAGAGCGTCGGTCTCCAAAACCGAATGTTGGGGGTTCGAGTCCCTCCTGGCCTGCCAATTTTTTTTAAAAAGAAGCTTGATGCTGGCTCAACTGGTCATATAATAAGTCGCGAATCCTACGACGAGTACAAAAATGTCGAATGATAAATCGCGTGACGCATTAAGCGACGCGCCAATTCCTCAAAGAAATAATCCTGCTGAAGTTGTTAATTCTGGTTCCCCTTTAGACTATGTTCTGTGGGTTATCGCGTTGATTTTACTCGGTAGTTCTATGATGGTGAATCAACATTTGCCAGCATACTGGGCACCAGCGAATGATGTTTGGGTCCGTGTTGGGGTAATTTTGGCTTGTATCATCGTGGCTTTAGGTTTATTATACGCCACCCATCAAGGCAAAGGCTTTGTTCGATTGTTGAAAGATGCTCGAATTGAGTTACGTCGAGTGACTTGGCCAACCAAGCAAGAGACCATGACCACATCTTGGCAGGTACTTGCGGTAGTCTTAGTGGCATCTATTTTATTATGGTGCTTTGACTATGCTTTGAGCTGGTTAATGAAGTTTATTATCGGGTAAGAGAGCTATGAAACGTTGGTACATTATTCATGCCTATTCTGGTTATGAAAAACAAGTGTTACGCTCACTTAATGATCGAATCCAGCGTAGCGCTGTAGCCGATAGCTTTGGTGAAGTCCTTGTCCCTACTGAAGAAGTAGTGGAAATGAAGGATGGTAAGAAACGTAAATCTGAGCGTAAATTCTTTCCCGGCTATGTGTTAGTCGAGATGGAAATGAATGATGAAACTTGGCACATTGTTAAAGAATGTCCAAAAGTATTAGGTTTCATCGGTGGTACTGCAGAAAAGCCTGCACCAATTACGCAAAAAGAAGCTGATGCGATTCTTGCACGTGTACGCAATACTGGCGAAGCACCTCGTCCTAAGACGATGTTTGAACCAGGTGAAGAATTACTCGTAATTGACGGTCCATTCACCGATTTTAAAGGCGTGGTGGAAGAAGTTCTATACGATAAGTCACGTTTGACGTTGACGATTAATGTATTTAATCGACCAACTCAGGTTGAGCTGGAATTTCGCCAAGTCGAAAAATCGGTTTAATTTAACTTGGTTGATAAACGCCCGATTTGTTATGAGTCGGGCATTGTTGTTGTAACGGTATCGTTACTTATATGTATGGGGAGCCTAGCGGCGTTAGTACCCAGAGGTAATTGAAATGGCTAAGAAGATTGACGGCTATATCAAGCTGCAAGTTCCAGCTGGTAAAGCAAATCCATCTCCACCGATTGGTCCTGCACTAGGTCAACGTGGTGTTAACATCATGGCATTCTGTAAAGAATTCAATGCTGCGACACAAAAAGTTGAAGCTGGTCTTCCAATTCCAGTAGTGATCACTGTGTACAACGACAAGTCGTTCACATTCATCATGAAAACTCCTCCTGCTGCGATTCTTCTTAAGAAAGCTGCGGGCATCCAAAAGGGTTCAGCTGTACCTAACAAAACTAAAGTTGGTAAGTTGACTCGCGCTCAATTAGAAGAAATTGCGACTACTAAAGAACCAGATCTTACTGGTGCTGATTTAGACGCACGTGTACGTACCATTGCTGGTTCTGCGCGTTCTATGGGCTTGGAAGTGGAGCTATAAGACATGGCTAAATTAACTAAACGTCAAAAAGCCATTGTTGCTGCTGTTGAAGCTAACAAAGTTTACACTTTGGAAGAAGCAGTTGCAGTTCTTAACGGCCTTCCAGCAGTAAAATTCAAAGAATCTTTGGATGTTGCTGTAAACCTAGGTGTTGATCCTCGTAAATCTGACCAAGTTGTTCGTGGCGCGACTACACTTCCTGCAGGTACTGGTAAAACTGTACGTGTAGCTGTGTTTGCTCAAGGCGCTGCTGCTGAAGCTGCTAAAGCTGAAGGCGCGGACGTTGTTGGTTTTGATGATCTTGCTGAAAGCATCCAAGCGGGTAACCTTGACTTTGACGTAGTAATTGCAGCTCCGGATGCAATGCGCGTTGTTGGTAAGTTAGGTACGATTCTTGGTCCACGTGGCTTAATGCCAAACCCTAAAGTGGGTACTGTAACTCCTGACGTAGCTTCTGCTGTTAAAAACGCGAAAGCTGGTCAAGCACGTTACCGTGTAGACAAAGCGGGTATTATCCACGCTGCGATCGGTCAAGTAGGTTTCACTGCTGAAGCTGTTCGTTCAAACGTTGAAGCTCTTGTAGCTGACCTTAAGAAAGCAAAACCTGCTACTTCTAAAGGTGTTTACATCCAAAAGATCACTTTAAGCTCAACTATGGGTCCTGGTCTTGTTGTTGATGTGGCAAACGTTTCTAAATAAGTTTCGACTTATTACAGAATTTTAAAGCCCTGAGTAATATTTGAAGCACTGCTTTAAATATTACGCAAGAAACGCTTCGTCGTATATTGCGTGATTCAGGCAAACTTTGAATTGATAAATTTAGATTTATCAGCGTCAAAGACCTCAGGCGAGGGGAGTTTTATGCTTTCTTCTTAATAGCTCAGCCTGAGTAGACGCGGTGGTGTGATTTGTTCCTCCTCCGCGTGTTGGTTCAGTGATGAGCTAACGAATTGGGAGTGCATCTGTATAGGTGCATAAATCACCGTTAGGAGGTTTTACAATGGCTCTTCTTATCGAAGGCAAAAAACAGATCGTAGCTGAAGTAACTGAAGTTGCTTCTACTGCGTATGCTGCTGTTGTTGCTGACTATCAAGGTTTAACTGTTGAGCAATTAACTGCTCTACGTGTTGAAGCTCGTAAACTAGGTGTTGCTACTCGTGTAGTTCGTAACACTTTGGCTAAACGTGCTCTTCAAGATACTCAATTCAATATCTTGAGCGACAACCTTGTTGGCCCAACAATCTTAGCTTTCTCAACTTCTGAAGACGACATGGGCGCAGCTGCTCGTTTGTTCGAAGAATTTGCTAAAACTAATAAAGCATTTGAACTTAAAGCTGCTGCATTTGACGGTAAAGTTTATCAAGGTGCTGAAGTTAGCGTTATCGCGAACCTTCCAAACCAAGAGAAAGCGCTTACTATGCTTGCAAACGTTCTTCAAGCTCCTATTTCGAAATTGGGTCGCCTTATTACTGCGCTCAAAGAGAAAAACGAGTCAGAAGCTGCTTAAGCTTAAATCAATTTACACACCATTCAATACCCATTTGGAGTTACTCTCATGGCTTTAACAAACGAAGAAATCTTAAACGCAGTTGCTGAAAAAACTGTTCTTGAACTTGTTGAACTTATTTCTGCTTTCGAAGAAAAATTCAACGTATCTGCTGCTGCTGTAGCAGTTGCTGCTGCTCCTGGCGCTGCTGGTGCTGCTGCTGAAGAACAATCAGAATTCAACGTTGAGTTGACTTCTTTCGGTGCTAACAAAGTTGCTGTAATTAAAGCAGTTCGTGAAGCTACTGGCCTTGGTCTTAAAGAAGCTAAAGATCTTGTTGAAAGCGCTCCTTCAGTTCTTAAAGAAGGCGTTTCTAAAGAAGAAGGCGAAGAACTTAAGAAAAAACTTGAAGAAGCTGGTGCTACAGTTACACTTAAGTAATCTTAAGGGGAGTCGATTTTTTTATAATCGGCTCCAAAAAATGGCTGGTGGCCCTTGGGTCATCAGCCTTTTTGCGTTACAATAATCGGCTCGATTTTTGTTTGCATGATATAAAAATCATACAAATTAAAAATAATTTATAAAACCAAACGCTTACCAATATTTTTCAGTAAAAAATATTGTTAAGCGTTTTAATACCACTAAAAATTGCAGCATTTGTGAAAGTGGTGGCCATATCGGCCTGCGTAATTCCTTCTAAGTTCGTTCTGCAGGCGGACTTAGTTTACTTTCCGAGGACTCCAGATGGCATACTCATATACCGAAAAGAAACGGATCCGTAAGAATTTTGGTAAATTGCCCAAGGTAATGGATGTTCCGTACTTGCTCGCGATTCAAGTCGACTCGTACCGAACTTTCCTTCAAGACGGCAAAACTCCAAAAAACCGCGAAGATATCGGTCTCCAAGCCGCATTTCGTTCAGTTTTTCCTATTGAAAGTTATTCTGGCAATGCTGCTTTAGAATTTGTTGAGTATAGTCTTGGTAAGCCTGAATTTGATGTGCGCGAATGTATTCTTCGTGGCTCAACTTATGCGGCGCCAATGCGTGTAAAAATTCGTCTGATCATTAAAGATCGCGAAACTAAAACAATCAAAGATGTGCGTGAGCAAGAAGTCTACATGGGTGAAATGCCACTTATGACAGACAACGGTACCTTTGTGATCAATGGTACTGAGCGTGTAATCGTATCTCAATTACACCGTTCACCAGGTGTATTCTTTGACCACGATAAAGGCAAAACTCACTCTAGCGGTAAAGTTCTTTACTCTGCTCGTATCATTCCTTACCGTGGTTCATGGTTAGACTTTGAATTCGATGCAAAAGATCTTGTATATGTTCGTATTGACCGTCGTCGTAAATTACTTGCGACTGTTGTGCTTCGTGCCTTGGGTTATAACAACGAACAAATCCTAGACATGTTCTACGAAAAAGTACCTGTATATCTTGATATGGGTAGCTATCAAATTGACTTGGTTCCAGAACGTCTACGTGGCGAAATGGCACAGTTTGATATCGTGGGTACAGACGGTAAGACAATTGTTGAACAAGGTAAACGTATTAACGCGCGCCATGTTCGTCAAATGGAAGCAGCAGGTCTTGAAAAACTTTCTGTTCCTGATGAATACCTATATGAACGTATTGTTGCTGAAGATGTAACGTTACGTGATGGCGAAGTAATTGCTGCAAATACAGTACTAAGCCATGAAATTATGGTGAAATTGGCTGAAGGCGGCGTTAAACAATTCAACGTACTTTATACCAATGACATCGACCGTGGCCCATTCATTGCGGACTCTTTACGTGCAGATACTACAACTGGTCGTGAAGAAGCACTTGTAGAAATCTACAAAGTGATGCGTCCGGGTGAGCCACCAACAAAAGAAGCTGCTGAGAACTTATTCAACAATTTGTTCTTCTCTTCTGAACGTTATGACTTATCACCAGTAGGTCGTATGAAGTTCAACCGTCGTTTGGGTCGTCCTTACGAAGTGGGTACGGATCAGAAGTCTCGTGAAGTTGAAGGTATTCTTTCGAACGAAGACATCACTGATGTATTGAAAACATTAGTTGAAATCCGTAACGGTAAAGGTGAAGTCGATGATATCGATCACTTGGGTAACCGTCGTGTTCGTTCTGTTGGTGAAATGACAGAAAACCAATTCCGTGTTGGTCTAGTTCGTGTTGAACGTGCTGTTAAAGAACGTTTATCTCAAGCTGAAACTGATAACTTGTCTCCGCAAGATTTAATCAATGCGAAACCAGTTGCTGCTGCAATCAAAGAATTCTTTGGTTCAAGCCAGTTGTCTCAGTTTATGGACCAAAACAACCCGTTGTCTGAAATTACACACAAACGTCGTGTATCAGCATTGGGCCCAGGTGGTTTGACTCGTGAGCGTGCTGGCTTCGAAGTACGTGACGTACATCAAACTCATTATGGTCGTGTATGTCCAATTGAGACTCCTGAGGGTCCAAACATTGGTTTGATCAACTCACTTTCTGTTTATGCGAAAGCGAATGATTTTGGTTTCTTAGAAACGCCTTACCGTAAAGTTGTTGATGGCCGTGTAACGGATGACGTTGAATACCTTTCTGCGATTGAAGAAGTAGGTACTGTGATTGCACAGGCCGATTCAGGTGTAGATAAAGACGGTAATTTAACAGAAGAATTTGTTTCTGTACGTCACCAAGGTGATTTCGTACGTATGCCTCCTGAAAAAGTGACGCATATGGACGTATCTGCACAGCAGGTTGTATCTGTTGCTGCATCACTTATTCCATTCCTTGAACACGATGATGCCAACCGTGCATTGATGGGTTCAAACATGCAACGTCAGGCAGTACCTACGTTGATCGCTGACAAGCCGCTTGTTGGTACAGGTATGGAAGCAAACGTAGCGCACGACTCAGGTGTATGTGTTCTTGCGAAACGTGGTGGCCGTATTGAATTCGTCGACGCGTCTCGTGTTGTTATTCGTGTAAACGAAGACGAAATGATCGCGGGTGAAGCAGGTGTAGATATCTACAACCTGATCAAATATACACGTTCTAACCAAAACACTTGTATTAACCAAAAAGTGCTTGTAAGCCTTGGTGATCAAGTGGGTCGTGGTGACGTATTAGCTGATGGTCCATCTACAGATGGCGGTGAATTGGCATTGGGTCAAAACATGCGCGTAGCATTCATGACTTGGAACGGTTACAACTATGAAGACTCGATCTTATTATCTGAGCGTGTGCTTCAAGAAGATCGTTTAACATCCATCCACATTCAAGAATTGTCATGTGTAGCACGTGATACTAAATTGGGTGCGGAAGAAATTACTGCCGATATCCCGAACGTGGGTGAAGCAGCACTTTCTAAACTTGATGAGTCAGGTATTGTTTACATCGGTGCTGAAGTAACAGCGGGCGATATCCTTGTAGGTAAAGTAACACCTAAGGGTGAAACCCAACTTACTCCGGAAGAAAAACTTCTTCGTGCAATCTTCGGCGAAAAAGCGGCTGACGTTAAAGATTCATCTTTACGTGTATCTTCTGGTGTTAAAGGTACTGTTATTGACGTTCAAGTGTTTACACGTGATGGTCTTGAAAAAGACGAACGTGCTCAAGCAATTGAAAAAGCTCAATTAGATGCTTACCGTAAAGATTTGAAAGAAGAATTCAAAATCTTTGAAGAAGCAGCTCGTGAACGTATTGTTCGTTTGTTGAAAGGTCAAGAATCGAATGGTGGCGGTACAACTAAACGCGGTGACAAATTAACTGAAGAGTTATTGTCTGGTCTTGAGTTGGTTGATCTTATTGAAATCCAACCAGTCGACGAAGCGATTGCTGAACGTTTAACTCAAATTCAAGTGTTCTTGAAAGAGAAGAGCCTTGAAATTGACGAGAAATTTGCAGAGAAAAAACGTAAATTGTCTACAGGTGATGAGCTGACAACTGGTGTACTAAAAGTTGTTAAAGTTTACCTAGCTGTAAAACGTCGCATCCAACCGGGTGATAAAATGGCGGGTCGTCACGGTAACAAAGGTGTTGTATCAAACATCCTACCTGTAGAAGACATGCCACACGATGCAAACGGTGTTCCAGTTGATGTTGTACTTAACCCATTGGGTGTACCATCACGTATGAACGTGGGTCAGATTCTTGAAACTCACTTAGGTATGGCGGCTAAAGGTCTTGGCGATCAAATCGACAAGATGATGAAAGAGCAACGTACTGTACTTGAGCTTCGTGATTTCTTAGACAAGATTTACAACAAAGTTGGTGGCGAACAAGAAGATCTTGATAGCTTGACTGATGAAGAAATCTTGGTGCTTTCAGGTAACTTGCGTAAAGGTGTTCCTTTAGCAACACCAGTATTTGATGGTGCTGAAGAATCACAAATCAAAGAATTGTTAGAACTTGGTGGCATTTCACGTACTGGTCAAACAGTATTGTATGATGGTCGTACAGGTGAACGTTTTGACCGTCCAGTAACTGTAGGTTACATGTACATGTTGAAACTGAACCACTTGGTTGACGACAAGATGCATGCGCGTTCTACTGGTTCTTACTCTCTAGTAACTCAACAGCCGCTTGGTGGTAAAGCACAATTCGGTGGTCAGCGTTTCGGTGAGATGGAAGTATGGGCACTCGAAGCTTACGGTGCAGCATATACACTTCAAGAAATGCTTACTGTGAAGTCGGATGACGTTGAAGGTCGTACCCGTATCTATAAGAATATTGTAGATGGTAACCATTACATGGACCCAGGTATGCCTGAATCGTTCAACGTATTGACCAAAGAGATCCGTTCTTTAGGTATCAACATTGAACTGAAAAATGGTGACTAAGAATCTCCATTAAATCTCCCTAAATCCCTCTTTGCAAAAGAGGGACTTTTCCCCCTTTGAAAAAGGGGGATTAAGGGGGATTAAAATTCAGTTAAAAAACAATATTTGTGACCCAGTTGTGAAGTGAAAATCTCCACAACACACGGAGAAAAAAATTGAAAGACTTGCTCGATATCATGCGCAAAAAGACGGATTCAGACGGTCATGCTCCTGTAGAGTTTGATCGCATCCGTATTGGTCTTGCGTCACCAGAAATGATTAAGTCGTGGTCTCATGGTGAAGTTAAAAAGCCTGAAACCATTAACTACCGTACGTTCAAACCTGAACGTGATGGTTTATTCTGTGCCAAAATCTTTGGTCCAGTAAAAGATTACGAATGCTTGTGTGGTAAATACAAGCGTATGAAATACAAAGGCGTCATTTGTGAAAAATGTGGCGTTGAAGTAACAACTGCAAAAGTACGTCGTGAGCGTATGGGTCATATTGACCTTGCTTCTCCAGTTGCACATATTTGGTTCTTAAAATCACTTCCTAGCCGTATCGGTCTGCTTTTAGACATGACTTTACGTGATATCGAACGTGTATTGTATTTCGAATCATACGTTGTAACTGACCCAGGTATGACTCCACTTGAGAAATACCAACTTCTAAACGATGAAGAATACTTCACTGCTTTAGAAGAACACGGTGATGAATTCACTGCGAAAATGGGTGCAGAAGCAGTTCAAGATTTGTTGAAAGACATCGATCTTGAAGCTGAAATTTCACGTCTTCGTGAAGAAATTCCAAATACAACTTCAGAAACGAAGCTTAAAAAAGCTTCTAAACGTCTGAAATTGATGGAAGCGTTCAAAGAGTCGAACAACAAACCAGAATGGATGGTGATGAATGTACTTCCAGTACTTCCACCTGATCTTCGTCCGTTGGTTCCTCTAGAAGGTGGTCGTTTTGCGACTTCTGACTTAAACGATCTTTACCGTCGTGTAATTAACCGTAACAACCGTTTAAAACGTCTACTAGACCTTGCAGCACCAGACATTATCGTACGTAACGAAAAACGTATGTTACAAGAGTCTGTAGATGCATTGCTTGATAACGGTCGTCGTGGTCGCGCAATTACTGGTTCGAATAAACGTCCTCTTAAATCTTTGGCAGATATGATCAAAGGTAAACAAGGTCGTTTCCGTCAAAACTTATTGGGTAAACGTGTCGATTACTCTGGTCGTTCGGTAATTACCGTAGGTCCGACTTTACGTCTTCACCAATGTGGTCTTCCGAAAAAAATGGCGCTTGAATTATTCAAACCATTCATTTTTGCGAAACTACAAGCATCTGGCCAAGCGACAACCATTAAAGCTGCGAAGAAAATGGTTGAGCGTGAAACTCCAGAAGTTTGGGACGTACTTGCTCACGTAATCCGTCAACATCCAGTGATGTTGAACCGTGCGCCTACACTTCACCGTTTGGGTCTTCAAGCATTTGAACCAACCCTGATTGAAGGTAAAGCGATCCGTCTTCACCCGTTAGTTTGTGCGGCATTTAACGCCGACTTCGACGGTGACCAAATGGCGGTACACGTACCATTAACACTTGAAGCTCAGTTAGAAGCTCGTGCGTTAATGATGTCAACAAACAACATTCTTTCTCCTGCGAACGGTGAGCCAATCATCGTACCTTCTCAGGACGTTGTCTTAGGCTTGTACTACATCACTCGTGATGCGATCAATGCCAAAGGTGAAGGCATGGTGTTTGCGGATACTGACGAAGTAAACCGTGCACTTGCAACAGGTCAAGTTGATTTACACGCTCGCGTAAAAGCACGTGTACACCAAACTGTCATTGACGAAAATGGTAACCGTGAACAACAAACCATTGTTGTAGACACAACTCCAGGTCGTTGTTTACTTTGGGAAGTTGTACCTGAAGGTATGGATTTCCAACAAATCAACGTTGAGATGACTAAAAAGAACATCTCTAAATTGATCAACTCTTGCTACCGTAAATTAGGTCTTAAAGATACTGTTATCTTCGCTGACCAATTGATGTATTTGGGCTTCCGTCAAGCGACTCACTCAGGTGTGTCTGTTGGTATGGAAGACATGTTAATTCCGCCACAAAAACAAGCAATTATCGAAAAAGCTGAAATTGAAGTTCGTGAAATTGAACAACAATTCGAGCAAGGTTTCGTAACTGCCGGCGAACGTTATAACAAAGTTGTCGATATTTGGGCGCGTACAAACGACCAAGTAGCGAAAGCGATGATGGACAACTTGTCTTTCACAACTGTTAAAAACAAACAGGGTGAAGACGAGAAACAAAAATCATTCAACTCGATCTACATGATGTCTGACTCAGGTGCCCGTGGTTCGGCAGCTCAGATTCGTCAGTTAGCGGGTATGCGTGGTTTGATGGCGAAACCAGATGGTTCGATCATTGAAACACCAATTAAAGCGAACTTCCGTGAAGGTTTGACCGTACTTCAGTACTTCATTTCAACACACGGTGCACGTAAAGGTTTGGCCGATACTGCATTGAAAACTGCGAACTCAGGTTACTTGACTCGTCGTTTGGTTGACGTTGCACAAGACTTGGTAATTACTGAGCCAGATTGTGGTACTTTCGACGGTCTTGTAATGACTCCGTTCATTCAAGGTGGCGATGTCATCGAGAACTTAGGTACTCGAGTATTGGGTCGTGTACTTGCTGAAGATGCGAAGAAACCAGGTTCGGATGATGTGATTCTTCCACGTAATACTTTAATCGACGAAAAACTTGCAAACTACTTAGAAGAGCAAGGTGTCGATGAAGTGAAAGTACGTTCAGTTGTAAACTGTGAATCTACTTTCGGTGTATGTGCGAAATGTTACGGTCGTGACCTTGCTCGCGGTCACTTGGTGAATCCAGGTGAATCTGTGGGTGTAATGGCTGCTCAATCAATTGGTGAGCCAGGTACACAGTTAACAATGCGTACGTTCCACGTAGGTGGTGCTGCGAGCCGAACTTCTGCTGCTAACAGCGTACAAGTTCGTAACAAAGGTACAGTACGTTTCCACAATGTGAAAACAGTACAACACGCTAAAGGTCACTTGGTATCAACTTCACGTTCAGGTGAAATCGGTATCGCGGATGACATCGGTCGTGAACGCGAACGTTACAAAATTCCATACGGTGCTTCAATCATCATTAAAGATGGCGAAGCTGTGGAAGCTGGCGGTATCGTAGCGACTTGGGATCCGCATACACATCCACTTGTTACCGAAGTTGCAGGTAAAGTGCGTTTCAGCCAAATCGCTGATGGCGTAACTGTAACATCGAAAACTGATGATGCAACAGGTATGACGACTATTGAGGTACTTCCAGTAACTTCACGTCCAGCATCTGGTAAAGATATGCGTCCAGCTGTTGTATTGGATACAACAGATGGCGGCGAACAGTTCTACTTCCTTCCACAAAACACGATTCTGACTGTTCGCGACGGCGAAACAATTGGTGTCGGTGACGTTATTGGTCGTGTACCACAAGAATCTTCACGTACACGTGATATTACCGGTGGTCTACCGCGTGTAGCTGACTTGTTCGAAGCACGTAAACCGAAAGAACATGCGATCCTTGCTGAAATTTCAGGTATCGTAAGCTTCGGTAAAGAGACCAAAGGTAAGAACCGTCTTGTGATTACTCCGGATGATGGCTCTGAGATTTACGAAGAGCTAATTCCGAAATGGCGTACGATCAACGTGTTCGAAGGCGAGCATGTGAACCGTGGTGAAACCATTTCTGATGGTCCGCAAAATCCACACGACATCTTACGTTTGAAAGGCGAAGTTGCGCTTACAAACTACATCGTGAACGAAGTTCAAGACGTATACCGTCTACAAGGTGTAAAAATCAACGACAAGCATATTGAAGTGATCGTACGCCAAATGCTTCGTAAAGTTGAAATCACTGACGGTGGTGATACAAGCTTCATCAAAGGCGAGCAAGTGGAATACATCCGCGTTGTTCAAGAAAACCAAGCTGTGGCAGCTCAGAACAAGTTCCCAGCGAAGTTTGAACGTCAATTGATGGGTATTACCAAAGCGTCGCTTTCTACTGACTCGTTCATTTCTGCTGCATCGTTCCAGGAAACAACTCGTGTGTTAACTGAAGCTGCTGTAACAGGTAAAGAAGATGAATTACGTGGTCTGAAAGAAAACGTAGTTGTAGGCCGTCTGATCCCAGCGGGTACAGGTTTGGCATACCACTTAGAACGTCGTCGTCAAGAGTCTGAAGCTGCAGAGCTTGAGCTTCACAATGATTTCTCTGATGTAGATCAAGCATTAAGCCAAGCATTTAGCGATGAATTTAACGGTCTTTAATTAGCCTTTAAATCATTCCGAAAAGCCACCTTTGGGTGGCTTTTTTTATGCGGATGAATTGAAAATTAAAGCTTTCCTAATATTGAATTATTTCCTATAGTAAAAATAGAACATAACAAATCTCTTGATTTTTAAACTTAAACATAACGGGGTCTTTTGATGAAATTCGCACAGCAATTATTCGCAGTTTCTGCATTATTCAGCTCATTGACAGCGATTGCTGCACCTATGCCCAATTCGATTGTGGTAGAAGATAAAGCTGTAGTTCCAGTACTAAAAACAGAAGTGATTCGCCGTGTTGCAGGTCAAGAACCTGTACGGCAAGTGACTGCAACAGTGTTAGAAATGACCAATAAAGGTCAGGATATCGTGGCACGTGAAATTGAACTTTCTGATCACCAAGGTGATTTTTCTGAAAAGAAATTATCGATTCCAGTACTACAACGTGGTGGTGTCATCGTGCCGACTTCTAAAATTGAAACCAAGACTACGGTGAAGCAGGACGGTCAGATTATTCGTCAAAACACCAATATTGATGCAGAAGGTGTAGAGTTTAAGAAAGGGCAAGACCCGATTAAACGCACGCTAAAACTAGATCAGGCAACAGATCCAGAAAGCAAAGCCAAACTCTCTCATGCTGTGCTGACTGAAAATGGTGAAACCACAAAAGATTTGATGATTTTGGATGAAAACCCTGAGTGATTCGTGAGCGATTAGGCGTGGTTTTTACAAAATGCAGCATTTATGCTCCAAGCCGTAACAAGCTATGTTTAATTGTTTCATACAATGGTTTTAGAATCATAGGTATTGAAGAAGACAAGGAACATCACAATGAAAAAAGTAATGAGCGTATGTGCAGTCGCGATGATGTCGACCCTAATGCTTGCTGGTTGTGAAAGCATGTCGCCAAATGAACAACGTATTGGTGCTGCAGCTTTAGGTGGTGCCATAGGTGGTGGTGTGGGTAATAATGTCGGTGGTGGTGTAGGTGCAGCCGTTGGTGGTGGTGCTGGTGCAGCTGTCGGTAGTAAAACTCAAAACGGTTCAAACAGAAATGCCACATATAGTGGTGTAGGTGGTGCGATTGGTTCTGCAGTCGGTAAAAGTATCTTTGGTGGTAATACTGGTGCTGCGATTGGTGGTGCTATCGGTGGTGGCGCAGGTGCTGCAATTGAGCAAAATCGCTAATCCAATCCGATAAATTTGAATGAAAAGGCGCTTAAAGATAAGCGCCTTTTTTATTTGCGTGGACGGGGTTGCTTGCGACGAATGTATAGGGTTTTTTGAACTTCAGCGATACGTAAGCCTGCTTCATCAAAAATATTTAAGCTATAGTTCCGTAGTACAGGTGCGTGGTTATCTGCTAAGTTTTTAATATGATTGATTTCATTTGGGTCGAGCTGGATGTCGGCGTATACCGTTCCACGCCCGGGAGATAAAAATTGGATATTTGCCGCTTTGTCCCACACGATATAACGTGAGCCAAGGTGATGCATCAAAATCAACATATAAAATGGGTCAACCATTGAATATAGACTACCGCCAAAATGTACACCGACAATATTTTGATTTTTTCGAGTTAATGGCATTTTGACGCGAATGTGATAATTGGCGAGATCAATTTTATCAATCGAAATGCCAGCACCTTTATAAGGGGCATAATGATTGAGTAAGAATTTAGAGACAATAGGCATTGTCATTATTTTCTGGATTATGCTCATACTGGGTCAATTTTTTTTTATGCTGAACTTTGCATACTAAATGAGTTTCAAAACTGTGGCATTGATCACATTGCCCATGTTCACAAATAAAACGTCAATTCGATGGAATCGATAAAAGGACAAGAAGAATGCAACCACTAAATACGCAATGGGTGAATACCACAGATCAACAACGGCTCTATGTGAAGACATGGGGTGATGAAACTAAGCCGGCATTGGTTTTGGTTCATGGTTATCCTGATAATCAGGAAGTATGGGAACCGGTTATTGAACATCTTATTAATGAATTTTATATCGTCACCTATGACGTGCGAGGTGCAGGGCAGTCCTCTGTGCCCCGTAAAGTACGAGATTACCGTTTAGAACAACTTTCACTTGATTTAGATAGTGTGACGCAAGCGGTATTAGGCGAGCGTAGTTTTCATTTGGCCGCGCATGATTGGGGCTCTATCCAATCTTGGGAATCGGTAACTGAGCCAAAATTTCGCTCACGTATTTTGTCTTATTCAACTATTTCTGGGCCATGTTTGGATCATGCGGCATTTTTGCTCAGAAATAGCTTTAAGCATCAGCAGAAAAAATTACTCAAATTATTAAGTAAGTCATGGTACATCGGGGTATTCCAATTACCATTTTTGGCACCGACCGCGTGGCATTTTTTGAATGCTGAACGTTGGGGAAAAATTGTGAATGATTTAGAACGTACTCAAGAATTGCCTTTGAATCATAATATTCAGCATGATGGTAAACACGGTATTGCGCTTTACCGTGCTAATTTTATTCCCCGCTTAACTCAGCCTAGACAACGTCATGCGGTCTGTCCTGTACAAGCGATTGTGTTGAAACATGATAATTTTGTCAGTCCAGACTACATTAAAGAATTACCTAAATGGGTTGAGGATTTATCGGTGGTTGAAGTCAATGCCAATCATTGGGCTGTGCTGAGCCAACCCGAAAAAATTGCAGGTTACATCGCTCAATTTGCGCAATCACAGCAGCTTTAAGTAAATCTTTCAATAGTGTCAGTTTCATCGATAGGGGGCTAAATAGCGAGCAAATTCTGATAAAATATGGTTTTTTGTCAGACTCCCTTTTTTCTTATGTTTGCTATTCTTGCCGCAATTACAGTCATGTTTGGACTGTCGCTGGCACGCGTGCCTGTTGTATTTGCACTGATCATTGGTGCAGTAACAGGTGGCTTGTTAGCTGGCCTTGGTATTCATGGCACCATCGAAGCGTTTAATAGTGGCTTAGGCAACGGTGCTCAAATCGCACTTGCTTATGGCGTGTTGGGGGCATTTGCTTTGGCACTTGCGCGTTCAGGTTTGCCAGATTTACTGGCTTATCAACTCATTACTAAACTCAAAGGTAACAGTAATGTGAAAGCCCAGAATCGCGTGAAATACGTAATTTTCGCTACTATCGCTTTAGCCGCCGTATGTTCACAAAACGTGATTCCAGTGCACATTGCGTTTATTCCAGTATTAATTCCACCATTACTCAGCGTATTTAATCATTTAAAACTTGACCGTCGTTTGATTGCTTGTGTTCTGACTTTTGGTCTTGTGGCGACTTATATGCTGGTACCTTTTGGTTTTGGTGCTATTTTCCTTAATGATATTTTAGGTCAAAACATCAATACCTTTGGTAAGCCATACGGTTTCAACATCAGCTATGATCAAATTCCAACTGCTATGGCAATTCCAGTATTTGGGATGTTTGTTGGCTTATTAATTGCTGTTTTTTATAGCTACCGTAAACCACGAGAGTATGCTGACGTTCAGGTTAAGGAATCACAGCACACCATCTCATCTGATGTAAAAGCAGATGAAAATGGTAAACCACAAGTCGCTAAATTTACTTTGATTATGGCTGCGGTTGCAGTGGTTGCTACGCTTTCTGTTCAAGTCATATCTGAGTCGATGATTTTGGCCGGTCTCGTTGGTGTTGCGATCTTAAGCTGTGCAGGTATCTTTAAGTGGAAAGAAGCCGACGATGTCATTATCAGTGGTATGCGCATGATGGCACTGGTGGGTTTCATTATGATTTCTGCGCAAGGCTTTGCATCTGTGATTGAGGCTACGAATCAAGTACCAACACTGGTACAAGCTTCAGTTGAATGGATTGGAAACAGCCAAGGTTTAGCGGCATTTTGGATGTTATTAATTGGGTTATTAATTACCTTAGGTATTGGTTCTTCATTCTCAACAATCCCAATTTTGGCCATTATTTATGTACCACTTTGTATTCAATTTGGTTTTAGCCCAGCGGCAACGATTGCAATTATTGGTACAGCAGCAGCTTTGGGAGATGCAGGTTCTCCAGCATCAGACTCAACTTTAGGGCCAACATCAGGTCTTAATATGGATGGTCAGCATGACCACATGAAAGACAGTGTGGTACCGACCTTCATTCACTACAATATTCCATTAATGATCTTTGGTTGGATTGCCGCAATGGTACTCTAAAAAATTTTCAAAGATAAATAAGAAGGCGATTATATAATCGCCTTTTTTGTTATTTAATTCTGAGGGTTTTGGTTGGATTAAAATAATTCATTTTATTAATTCTGATTAAAAAGGTTGGTATATTATGAATAATAAATTAATTATAACGGTGAAAATATAAAACCAAGCATTGCACTATGATTAAAATAAATATATTTAATTAATAATAACTTATATAATAATGTAATAAATTATTAAATAATGTTATTGCATAATTTTAATACTAATGTTTAATATTAATTATTCATTCTAGAAGGTTGTTTAAAAATGTTAAAACAAGCTGCTCTTATTGCATTATTGGGTATGTCTGCATCAGCTATGGCTGGTCAATGGCAGGTTAAAGTTGGTGGTTCTGTAATTTCTCCAACAGGTGACACTGAAACCGCATTAGGTACAGTAAAAGCGGATGATGAGTTAGCATTTACACCATCGGTTGAATATTTCTTTAATGACAACATTTCAGCTGAATTACTTTTAGCTACTCCAATTGGTCATGATGTACTTTTGGATGGTGATAAAGCTGCTAAAATTAAGCATCTTCCACCGACAATTACTGCAAAATATAACTTTAAAAATTCAACACGCTTTACACCATATATTGGTGTAGGTGGTACAGCATTTGTTGCTTGGGATGAATCTGGCGCGGCTAAAAATGTAAAAGAAGATTTTGGTTTTGCAGGTCAAGTCGGCTTTAATTACCAACCAGCTGATGCGAAAAACTGGGGTGTATACTTCGATGCTCGCTATGCTCAATTAAGCCCTGAAGTGACTTTAATTGATGAATTAGGTGGCGGTAAATTCGATTTAGATATCGATCCTATGGTGTATACAATTGGTTATAGCTACAAATTCTAAGCTGTAGCTAATTTTAAAACCCTGTCGAATGGCAGGGTTTTTTTATGCAGCATATTCCATCCATCAGTTGATCGAATTGAACAAATAGGCAATAGAAAATTTAGGTAGAACTGTTAGAGTCGAGATAAATCAGCAAGTTGGAAGAAGAGAAAAGACGATGAAAAAAATTATTCAGGGTATGCTGGTCTTGGGCAGTGCTTATTTTATTTCGACAAGTTATGCCGCAAGTTTTGATTGTAAAAAGGCGAAAACCATTACCGAACATGCGGTTTGTGATAACCGGAGTATTAATGATGCCGATGTCAAAATGGCCACGACCTATACGATTATTCGTCATTTAGTTCCCATGGGGACACGTGGTGCAATTCAAGATCAACAAATAAAATGGCTACAACTACGCGATCAGTGCCGTGACAATGTCAGTTGTTTAAGTGATGTATATAAAATGCGGCAGCAAAAACTGGATCTCTACATGGACCGCGTTTATAAACAAGGACCTTTTTAAACCTTAAAATTTAGTGCGACAGAATAAAAATTTTCCATTCACACTATTGAAAAATAGTGAAGTCCCTCCATTCATATAGGCAATTGATAATTTTACTCAGTATGAACGGAGAGACTGATGAGCGAACAACAATCTCAAAAACACAGCTTCCAAGCGGAAGTGGCTCAGTTACTGCATTTAGTAACACATTCTTTATATTCAAATCCTGAAATTTTCCTTCGTGAGTTAGTATCAAACGCATCTGATGCCTGTGATAAATTACGTTTTGAAGGGATTAACCATCCTGAATATTATGAAAATGATCCAGATTTACATGTGCGTATTCATTTAAATAAAGAGCAGAAGACAATTACCATTTCGGATAATGGTATTGGTATGACACAACAAGAAGCGATTGATCATTTGGGTACGATTGCTAAGTCTGGTACTAAAGATTTTATGTCGAAGCTTACGGGTGATCAAAAGTCAGATGCACAATTGATTGGTCAATTTGGTGTGGGCTTCTATTCAGGTTTTATTGTTGCTGAAAAAATTACAGTGGAATCACGTCGTGCTGGGGTAAATGCCGCTGAAGGGGTACGTTGGGTTAGTAATGGTACAGGTGAGTTTGATGTAGAGCCAATTGATAAGGCTTCACGTGGAACCGACATCATTTTGCATTTACGCGAGGATGCTTTAGATTATTTAGATCGTTACAAAGTTAAGCAGATTATTAATAAATACTCTGATCATATTAGTTTGCCAATTGAGATGCAGAAAGAAGTTTGGCAACAAGAGGAAGCTGCAGAAGGCGAAGAAGTAAAACCTGGTCAATATGTACTGACGGATGAATGGGAAGCGATTAACTCAGCAAGTGCATTATGGACGCGTAATAAAAATGAGATCAGTGAAGAACAATATACTGAGTTTTATAAAAACCTGAGCCATGATTTTGAAGCCCCGCTTGCATGGACACACAACCGTGTAGAGGGAAGTACGGAATATACACAGTTACTTTATATTCCATCTCGCGCACCAAGCAATATTTTCACACGTGAAGCTAAAGCAGGAATTAAGCTGTATGTGAAACGTGTATTTATCATGGATGATGCGGATAATTTGATTCCAAATTATTTACGTTTTGTTCAAGGTGTGGTTGATAGCGCAGACTTACCACTTAATGTAAGCCGTGAATTATTACAAGAAAGTCGCGACGTTAAAACGATTCGTGAAGGTAACGCCCGCCGTATTTTAACGGTGCTAGATGGTTTGGCGAAATCTGAAGATGTTGCTGATCAAGAGAAGTTTGCAAAATTCTACGCTGAGTTTGGTTCAGTCTTAAAAGAAGGCTTAGGCGAAGACATGGCGAATCGTGAGCGTATTCTAAAATTATTACGCTTTGCTTCGTCAAATAATGATGAAGTGAAAACATCATTTGCAGACTATAAAGCCAATATGAAAGAAGGCCAAAAGGCAATTTACTATGTGACTGCTGATAGTTTAAATGCTGCGAAAAACTCACCACAACTTGAATTGTTCAAGAAAAAAGGTATCGAAGTGCTGCTCATGACTGAACGAGTGGATGAGTGGGCGATGGAATTTGTTTTTGAGTTTGATGGAACACCATTACAGAATGTATCGAAAGGTGCAGTTGATTTGGGTGATCTACAAGATGCTGAAGAGAAAAAAGCACTTGAGGAAGCTGCTGAGCAGTTTAAACCTGTTGTTGAAAAACTGTCGGATGCGTTAAAAGATAAGACCTCTGAAGTGCGTGTAACAACACGTTTAGTGGACTCTCCTGCGTGTTTGGTGGTTGCTGAGGGTGAGTTGTCACCGCAACTGGTTCGTATGCTGAAACAAGCAGGCCAAGCGGTACCTGAATCAAAACCAGTCTTGGAAATCAATCCATCCCATCCGTTGGTACAAAAATTAGAAAGTTCGGTGCAGTTTGATGACTTAGCAAATGTTATTTTTGATCAGGCGTTGATTGCTGAAGGCGGTTTACCCGAAGATCCTGCCCAATACATCAAACGGATTAACAGCTTATTGCTGAAGTAACGGTAGATATGAAATGAACCTCCTTCGGGAGGTTTTTTTATTTGGTTTTTCGATAGAGCACATGAATAAAAACGCCCATGTTTTAATCTTTGAAATAAATTAAAAATAAGTAATTAATCTATAATAGCGATCGTTAAGTATTGGGAATCTTAAGATGAAAATTTTAGTGATCGCTGTAATGGGCTCGCTGCTGTCTATGGGCCTCATGCAATCTGCTCAGGCAGACAGCGCTAAGCAAAAAATGGTGCGTAATGACCGTGTGCAGGTTTCAAAGCAGATCGCACAATACGATATCAACCCTTTTGTTGATAGTCGCCGTGTGATGCGAAATGATCGTGTTCAGTATAGTTTTCCTAAAGTGAAAAAAGTCGCTGAAAAACAGCCAAGTATTGTACGTAATGATCGTGTACGTGTGATTAAGAAAAATTGAAGCTGAGTTATTTAAAAAAAGCCCATCCTGTTGAGATGGGCTTTTTATTCGCTGTGAAATAGCGGGTTCTAGAACAAGGCTTCAAGGCGCACTAAAGCGCCCACAAAGTGGCTTTTATCGTCACGATGGTTGTTGAGGTAGTTGAGATCACCTTGGATATAAAACCATTCGCGCAGAAAGGGCTGTCGCCATGATACATAGGGTCCCCAACTGTTTAAACGCAGTTGATCGTTATTGTAAAAACCACCTGTATATAGGCCGTAGTTGAATCGGTTACCTTTAAAAAATTGGTGTTGGCGGTAACTGAAGTTATCCCATTTCAGATCATCATCCTGTGCATCTGCATAGGTCAGGTTGAATTGGCTTGAAATAAAGGGTTGGCCTGGACGGGCATGGGTTAATTCTAAATTGGTTCTTAGATAATTTTTACTATCGATACCATAACGATAAATTTGTTCGGCTAAAAAACTGTAATCATTGTCGAGTTGCCATTTTTTAGCTGCTTTTAAGCGGACATATAGGTCATCACCAGAACGTAAACCGAGATCAACGTCAGTTTCGAAGGGCAGTCGATCTGAAATTTCTGACCAACGTAAAGCCAGTGAACTGTTATCTTCACGGGTTTGCTTATTGTCATAATTTTTATCACTACGCCCCGCAGGGTTTTCATTGGTAATTGCAGCATTATTTTCTAATTCATTATCAAGTGAGTCATCACCAAAGACCACACTCAATTTTTTTTCTAAAGTGGGAAGCTTAATTTTACCGCGAATACGTGGCTTAATTTCGTATTCATCGTGCTTATTCCAACTGTTGTCTAAAATCACCCTAAGGGTAGCATTGGCTGGTTTATCAGGCTCACTTTGCCCAAACCAGTTATCCATGCGAACGGCCGTTCGATCTGCCCAATTTCGGACTTTCTTCTGTTGTCGATCGGTCCAGCTATTATTTTCCGTTTGTTCTATTGTCGGAACAATGGGGTGATCTGATTGTTCAGGTAAGAAGGTCGGTGTTGCATCAATCCAACGTGGAATTTGATCTAAAAAATCATAGGTCTTTGGCGTGATATACGATGAATTTTGGTCAGTTTCAGGCACATCCTGCGAATGTTCACCCTCAGTTTCATTGACGACAGCATCAGTTTCATTGGCCCAAGCAACTTGATACATCAAGCTCATTGATGCGGAAAAAAGCAAAGTCCGAATAAAGTACTGTTGTTTTTTATGCATATGTTTTGGCTCTATTTAATTATCATCTGAGTATCCTGCATCTGTAGTTTTGTTATTTTTATCGGATAAATGCAAGCCAAACTACAAAATAAATGCAATTAATCTTCGGTCATTTGCTTAAGTGCTTGATAAAGCGAAATCACATCAATGGGTTGAGGCAATTGTTGGATCACATTTTGGATGCTTTGCCAATTTAAACCTTGCTGTCGATGGAGGATCAAATAGGGAAGGGCTTGTTCGGGACGCAAGAGTGCCATGCGTTTTTGACCGTGGATTAAACGTATTTTTTGACGTTCTTGTAATAATAACAGCGGGGTATGTAGCGTCGGTTCAGGTTCATCAAAATGAATGAATTTTTGCGTATGAATTAACTGTGCCGGGATAAATGGATAATAGTCGTTTTGCGACCAAATTATTTCAGCCTGCTGAGACTGTTGATAGAGCTGATCAGGTGCAGCACAGAGTTGCTCTAGATTGTCCCATGTCATGACTTTAATCGCGGCAATTTCATGTTGATGTTGTTGGCAAAACAGTTGAGAGAGTCGAATGGCTTCCATTTGCGTTTGTGCACCAAACAACAAGAGATATTTGATGAAGCGACCTTCGGTATTGATTTGCTCTGCTAAATACAGTGGCTGGTTTTTCCAATCTGTACCATCTGTCGTATGCAATAGAACATCAAGTTGCGTTGTGAGTTCAGGCTGATCTATAAACTGCAATTCATACAAGGCCAATTGCGCATCGATGTTTTGCAGCGTTTGAACGCGAGCGGTATATTGAGCGATTTGAACCTGTTCAGGAAGTTCAACGCCTGCCATTGTCGAGTTGAGATTTTCCTCCGATGGGGCATGTGTTGGCTGCTCAATTAGAACAAGAGGAACGGTATCAGGTGCAGAAAGCTCTGGTTTATTTGTATTTGAGTTATCAAGCAACGTATCTGCTTCATTGATTTGCTTATCGCAATGATCTAGATCGACAGATCCGTCTTTATTTATCGCTTCAATTGGCAGTAGGGCATTCACACTTGCTGCAACATTGTTTGGTGCTGTGCTGACTTCTTCTTTTAGGCGTACGGCATGTAGACGTAGATCAGTATCACTGATTAAACATTTATATAGCTGTTGTTGTTCAATTAACCAATCATAGCATTCGCTAAAATTGCCCCATTCACTGAGTAAAGCCGTGCGCTGTTTGGCTGGAATCATCCACACTTGCCAACCTAATTCATGGTCATGCAGCAAGGCCCAACCCATCTCTGGATATTGATATAAAGCATTTTCAAGTGCAGCATCATGGTTAAAATAGCCACGAAATAACAATGAATATGGCGTTTGTTTGGAAAATTCAGTTGCAGCCATTTGTGGCTTAGTTAATGCACGATAACTTAATATTTGCTTTTGAAAAATCGGTTCATCGCATAAGGCAAAAATTTCATGAATCCGACGTTTAGAAAGCGCAGTTTCATAAAAACTCAAAGCACGGTGTTCAAGTTGATGGGTCAGTACATGGATTTCTTTTATTAATTGTACTTTCTCTTGTAGATTCATTTGTCCGCTTCCTAAAGGACTTTTTGTGCTTTTTCTAAATATTTAGCCAATACAATATTGGTTGCAAGTTCTACTAATTTATATTCAGCCGAATTCGGGTTTCGATATGTATTGGCCAATTCAATCAGGTGTTCAATATCGATAACCTGCGGTGAAATTTTTCCTTGTATCAGTGCCTGAAGTTCTTGCATAGGACAATGTAAATTTAAAAATAAAGAAGTCGATTAGTTCATTTGATTATAGAGATTTCATTAAAAAAAACATGGAAATAAATGTCAGCTTCTACAAATTAAGCGTTAAATATGACAATTAATGCGCATTTTGTTTAAAAATAATACCAAATCATTAGCTTAAAGATAGGTTTTGCAAAAGATATAGCGGTATGGTTTGATCAATTTTTTTGAAGTCATCATCAGCGATCGAGCGCTTTTAGATGTTCATTTTTAATGTTAAGTAAAGAATAAAGCCCAAATAAAAGGCACAAAAAATAAAAAACCGATGGTGGGAGCCATCGGTTTTTTATGGAAAAATCAGCTAAAAATTAAGCTTTTTTTTCTGTGTTTGTTATAACTTCAGTTGTATCAGCAGCTGGAGCTTGGCTCTCTGCATTGGCAGTTTCAGCAGTTACAGCTTTTTTTACTGGAAAATCTGGTACGTAAACGATTTGTGCAGAAACAGTTGCAGAAAGCGCCATCACAGCAACAACCATAGCATATTTGATTGCGTTCATTTGTGTATTCCTATCAATCATTAGTAACTCAAAAATTGAGTCAGGGAGAAAATTAATCACTTGAATTTATGTGAAAATAATATCAAAAAATAATCAATTAAAAATGATCGATTCGGCAACGCAAGATAAACGGTATGAATTTTTATTTATATAAAACAGTCTATTAGAGTTATTGCTCTAGAGTTTTTAGTGGCTGAGTGACAGCGGCGTATCACTCAGATATAGATGAAAAATCTATGAATGTTTGGCACATTTCTTTTCATAGACTTTGCCTGCGATACCACCGATAATGGCACCACTAATCGTACCAAAAACAGGCAAAATACTGCCTGCAACAGCGCCGATCGCAGCACCTTTGACGGTCGGAGAAAAACGTGAGAGAAAGCTATTCTTCCCTGTTTGGGACTCATTGGTGGTTGTTTGAGGGGGTGTATTGGTAGATAGTTCGGTTTCAGCAGAAGTTGCTTGAGGTTCAATAGTCATGACATTACTCCCGAGCATGATCGTTAGAAGAATGAAGCTTTTAGCCTAATCGGTAGTGGCCTTGGCTTAAACAGAAAGCATGTAATAAATGATGGTCAGTTTGTAATCCCTCGAAGTGGAATTCACTCCTGTGTAAGACATGTAATATTTTGCTGTTTTGATGTTTAAAAAATAACCAAAATAAGTGACTTAATCATATGATGAAGATTCAAAATCATAACAATGAGGATAAATACAATGTCTGTTGCTAAAGTCGTTGAAGTAAATGCAAGTAGCACAAAAAGTTTTGAAGATGCGATCCAAACGGGAATTAATAAAGTCACTGAAACCGTAAAGAACGTTCAGGGTGCATGGATTAATGAACAAAAAGTTGTGGTGAAAGACAATAAAATTGCGGAATATCGAGTGAACTTAAAAATCAGCTTCTTGGTGGAATAAGTTTCATTTTATTGATGTTAAAAACTGATCATAAAAATCCCCGAAGTTCGGGGATTTTTGATTGAACGCGCTGAATTATTTTTCAGGTGTTTCACAGCTTTCATCATTACAGACAGGTGTAGGAGCAAGCTCAGGGAGTTCCGCAGCTTTGTCCATCACTTTTTTAAATACATCTTTCGGTTGAGCGCCTGCTAAAGCAATGCGTTGCTCAAATACAAAGAACGGTACACCCGTAACTTTAAGTTGATCGCGTGCTACTTCTTCGTCGTATTTGACGAAATCAGCAAATTCATCTGAGTCTAATAAGTCATCGACTTCAACAGGGTTTAGACCAATACGAGATGCAACGTCTTCTAAGGTTTCACGTTCACCAATGGCCAAGCCTTGCGTCATATAGCTATAGAAGAAAGCTTCTTTGGCTTCACTGCCGAGACCTTTGCTTTGTGCAAGATGAATCAAGCGGTGCGCGTTGAAAGTATTGCCTGAATTGGCTTTTTGCCAGTTAAATTCAATACCTTCAGCTTTCGCCATTTCGGCAATATTGCGCTGCATTTCTTCAACTTCTTCAATAGTGCGGCCATATTTTTGAGCTAGACGTTCAGTATTAGAAATTTCTAGGCGAGCGGGCGCATCTGCATCAAGTTGATAGCTATGCCAAAACACTTCAAGCTCTACACCCGATTCTTCGGCAGCAGCTTCAAGGCGTTTTTTCGCAATATAACAAAATGGGCAAACCACGTCTGACCAGATATCTACACGCATGGGAAATCTCTTTTCTATGTTCTGGGAAAATGATGGGGGCAAATCCTAAAATTTAAAGCCAAGCAATGCAATCCATTTTTGTTTTGATCGTGCAATGTCGAATTTTTTTGATGTTGTTACAAGGCTTGACCGAAGATTTGTCTGGCCACTAATCCTTGATTAAACGTTTACCCAAACAAATCACTTCAACCTCTTCATAGCCCAATTGTTCATAAAAATTTTGTACGTCAATGTTGTCTTGGCGAATCAGTAATTGAAGTTTTGGGCAGCCTAGAGCAATTAAGCGTTTTTCTAATTGCTGAATGAGAGCGGTAGCGACGCCATTTCGCTGAAAATGTGGATGTACGGCGAGATAGTTGACCCAGCCTCGGTGTCCATCATAGCCACCCATCACAGTTGCAATCAGTTGATCATCTTTGACCGCCAATAAAAATAATTGATCACGTTGAGCCAATTTTCGAAATATATCAATTTCAGGATTATTCCATGGACGGGTCAGATCACACAGTTCCCAAAGTGCAATCACATCGTCTAAATCAGTTTCGAGATAGGGGCGGATAATAAACATAATTTTTGTTTTAGCATGTATTTTGACCAATTTAGATTAGTCGAGTTTTGCAGACTTGATAAGTCATATTGAAAAATAAAAGCCATAAAAAAACGCTCCGAAGAGCGTTTTTTTAGTTCACTGTCAATTAAGCAGTTTTCACTTCAGGTTGAGCAGCTAACATATGGCCGTTCTCTTCGAAGTTGATGTGCCAAGACAATGCTTCACGTAGAAGGTGAGGTGTTTGACCACCTTTTGCACATGCACGGTCGAAGTAATCGTTCAATGCTGCACGGTAGCTTGGGTGAGCACAGTTGTCGATTACAGCACGAGCACGTTCACGTGGGGCAAGACCACGTAAGTCAGCAAGACCTTGTTCAGTAACCAAGATGTCAACGTCGTGTTCAGCATGGTCAACGTGAGAAGCAAATGGAACAACAGAAGAAATGTCGCCACCTTTTGCAATTGATTTAGTCACGAAGATAGCCAAGTGCGCATTACGTGCGAAGTCACCTGAACCACCAATACCGTTCATCATTTTTGTACCGCAAACGTGAGTCGAGTTCACGTTACCGTAGATATCAAACTCAAGTGCTGTGTTGATACCGATAATACCTAAACGACGTACAAGTTCTGGGTGGTTAGAAATTTCTTGTGGACGTAATACAAGTTTGTCTTTGTATTGTTCAAGGTTATTAAATACTTTTTCGCCATATTTCGCAGAAAGCGTAATAGAGGAACCTGAAGCAAATTTCATTTTGCCTGCGTCGATCAATTCAAATGTACAGTCTTGAAGTACTTCAGAGTACATGATCAAGTCTTCAAAGTTTGAATCTTTAAGACCAGTCAATACTGCGTTTGCAATTGAACCAATACCTGCTTGTAATGGACCTAGGTTTTTCGGTAAACGACCTTCAGCGACTTCTTTTTCAAAGAAAGCGATAAGGTGGTTTGCAATACCTTGAGTTTCATCATCAGGGGCAGTAACTGTAGATGGAGAGTCATGCAATTCGTTGTTAAATACGATACCTACGATTTTTGAAGGATCGATGTTGATCGCATGTGTACCAATACGTTCATCAACATGAGTCAATGGAATAGCTTGACGTGTTGGACGATATGTTGGGATATAAATATCGTGTAAGCCTTCAAATGCTGGGCTTAAGCTGGTGTTGATTTCAACAATCACTTTTTCAGCAAAAATTGCGAAGCTTGCAGAGTTACCTACAGAAGTTGTAGGGATGATGCCACCATCTTCAGTGATCGCAACAGCTTCAATAATTGCTACATCAGGCTTTTTAAGCTGAAGGTTACGCATTTGTTCAACTGTTTCAGACAAATGCTGATCGATGAACATTACTTCGCCTTTGTTGATCGCTTTACGTAATGTATTGTCTACTTGGAACGGTAAACGACGAGCAAGAACACCTGCTTCAGTCAATTTTTTGTCCAAATCGTTACCCAAGCTCGCGCCAGTAATTAGGGTGATTTTAAGAGGATTAGCATGAGCCTGTTGAACCAACGCTAAAGGTACAGCTTTCGCTTCACCTGCGCGTGTGAAACCACTCATACCTACCGTCATACCATCCTGAATGAATTCAGCAGCTTTTTCTGCGCTGATAACTTTGTCGTGAAGGGCAGCTAAACGGATGCGATCTAAAGACATCATATACTCTCGTGAAATTCTCAAAACTGATACGGATTGTACCGATCAAAAAAGCCATTTTGCATCCCTGTTAGGCTAAGGTCTAATTTTTTGAAAAAATGTGGGTATAAGATTTTATTATGATTTTTAAGCTATTGAATAATAAAGTTAAAAATAACAATGGTTAAGGGTTAAACAAAACTGTTCGTTGCTTTTTTGAACGCTTGTTAAAAGCGTTCAGTTAAACTTTGCTTAATTTTTTCCAATGGGCTGTTGTTTAATATTTCATCATTTTCGAGTTTTTGCAGTGGTAAAGAAATGATCGCTTCGAGTCCACCTTCTGCTCGATTGTGAATTGAAAGTTGACCTTCGTGAATATCCACAATACGTTTTACAATGGCTAAACCGAGTCCACTGCCTTGGATGGTACGTGCATCATTACCACGTACAAAAGGTTGCATCAGGTCTTCAATTTGGTCTTCAGGAATCCCTTCGCCATTATCGGCAACGCGAATTTGAATATGGTCACCTTCATATTCGGTAGACAGTTCAATCGGCTCGGCACCATAGCGTTTTGAGTTATTGATTAAGTTGCCTATTAGTCGTTTTAACGACAGGCTACGTGCTTGAATAATCGGTAAGTCTTGAGGTTCAAAGCGAATATCTAAAGGTTTAAATTGAATCACTAATTCCTGCAATAGCGCATTTAAATCAGTATCTTGCGGAACTTCATCAGAGCCATCTCGCATATACGAAATGAACTGATTCAGAATCGCATCCATATCTTCAACATCGTAAATCAGACCTTCTTTTAGGAAGTCATCATCAGGCATCATTTCTGCGCTGAGTCGAATACGGGTCAGCGGAGTACGCAAATCGTGGGAAATACCGGCCAACATGATGCGACGATCACGTTCAGTTTGTTCCAGCGTGTAGACCATGTGGTTAAAGGCTTGGTTTACTTCACGGATTTCTTGTGGCCCATGGTTGGTTTCTAAATAAGGTGCAGTGCCTTGTTTACTATAGTTGTTTGCCGCATCTTGTAAACGTTTTAGTGGACGGTTGAGCTGACGAACCAAGGTTAAGATAATGATGCCAGCAATCAGCGGAATACCCAATAACCAGCCTAAAATCAGCTCTGCGCTATAGTTGGCATAGGTTTTTAAAGGCTCGCGAACCCAGTTGCCATTCATTTCTGGAGTTTGAATCCAGATACGTGGGTCAGGTTTAAATTGGAAATACACGGTCGCATTATCAATGCGCATTTCTTTGGCCAGTTTTTTTTCAATTTGATTGGTAAAGAATTCTGCAATCACTTTGTCTTTAACATTGGGAAATTCTTTCGGATCGGTCACATATTCGATTCCGACGCGATTGCGCATCCAATCGTCGACATCCACTTCGGCATTGTTATGAAAAATCCGTAAATCAGGATTGTTAATGATTTCAAGCTCGACCGCGAGGTAACGAGCATGTTGTTGAATTTCGGGTAAATAGAGTGTGCGCCAAAAGAACCATAAGGACATAAACAGGCTAAAAAACACCACAAATAAGACCAATACGGTAGTCCGCATGGCTGCAGAGCGGGGTTTGATTTTATCGAGGAAGCGTTCCCAAGGTGTCCGTTTTTTTTCGGAGTAGGTAACGTAGTCGGTAAATTCCTGTGGGTCGATGGGTTCGAGTTTCACGCAGAATCCTTTAAGCAAATTTTTTGAAAGGCAGTTTTTATTCTTTGCGATGGAATCTTACTGCTGGAACGTTCTTTGGGAGGAGTTCGTTATGTTACTTTTTAAAAAAGTAACCAAAATTTTTGCCATTCGCTGAACTCGCGCACATTACTTTTATTCATTCAATTTCAAGTGGCTCAGACAGCAGCGAATGGTATTTCCGGACATGAGGTACGGTGACTCGATTCTCAGGTCTTATTTTATGGCTTATTCAGCACCATCTGGAACAAAGACATAACCTACGCCCCAAACGGTTTGAATATAGCGCGCACGTGCTGGGTTTTCTTCAACCAAACGACGCAGGCGAGAAACCTGAACGTCAATTGAACGTTCCATCGCGCCCCATTCACGACCACGAGCAAGATTCATTAACTTGTCGCGTGTCAGTGGTTCACGTGGGTGTTGAACTAATGCTTTGAGTACGGCAAATTCACCCGTTGTTAATGTGACGACTTGACCTTCACGGGTTAATGTACGAGTAGACAGGTCGAGTGACCAAGGACCAAAAGACACCACTTCCATTTGTTGGCTTGGTGCGCCCGGAACTTCACGCACTTGGCGACGTAGGACCGCACGAATACGAGCTAATAGCTCATTCGGGTTAAATGGTTTTGGTAAATAGTCATCTGCACCGGCTTCAAGTCCTGCAATACGGTCTGAATCGCTACCACGAGCGGTCAGCATAATGATTGGGGTATCGATGCTAGATTGGCGCAGACGGCGACAAATACTCAAGCCATCTTCAACAGGTAACATAAAGTCGAGCACAATCAGGGAAAAGAGTTCCCGCTGCAACAGACGATCCATCTGAGTCGCATCATGTGCGGTTTTGACCACAAAACCTTTATCTTCTAGGAAGCGTTGTAAGAGGGTGCGTAGACGCACATCATCATCGACAACCAGAATGCGTTCGACTCGGTCGGTTTCGGCTTGTACGGCATCTGTTTTTTCAGCAGGTACAACTAAACTCATGACGTGCTCCTTATTCTTTATTGTCATCGTAAACAAAAAGTCGATTTCACTTGAGTATACGATTCATTTATATAAATTTACTATGCTCTAAAGCAACAAATATTGCAGTTAAAATCAAGACATAGATACCAAATGTATACATGTTGTTCGAATCAGTTTGCTTGTCTAAGTCTCGCTAATTTGCTGTTTCATAGTCAGTTTCGTAAAAAAATGTGTATTTGAGATGAATTGGCATTAAAAACCACGAATAAATTTATAAAAACAATTGTGGATTTTATGGTCTTGGTCTTTATAATCATGGCTTTTAGAACTTATCCTTGCAGGGATCTAATACGATGACTGACTTAGTTCAGCAGTTGGCAAAAGAAATTGCCGTACGTCCAAATCAAATTGAAGCTGCCATCAAGCTCATTGATGAAGGTGCCAGTGTTCCATTTATCGCACGTTACCGTAAAGAAGTGACGCAAGGTCTGGACGATACTCAATTACGTCAGCTCGATACACGTCTGACTTACCTGCGTGATTTATTTGAGCGCCGTGAAAAGGTAATCGAATCTCTAAAAGAACAAAACAAGTTATCTGATGACTTACTTGCTCGTGTGAATGCAGCAGAAACGAAAAATGCTTTAGAAGAGATTTACGCGCCGTACCGTCCAAAACGTACAAGTAAATCATTTAAAGCCAAAGAAGCGGGTTTAGGCCCAATCGCTGAAAAAATCTTTAATGAAGCGATCGATCCTACGGAAGCTTTGGCAGGCTTTAGCCATGAAGATTATGCAGATGTTGAAAGTCAACTTGATGCGATTCAACACATTTTAATTGATGAATGGGCGCAAAATATTGCATTAACCACTGAACTCAAAGCAACATTTGCAAAAACAGCAATGTTAAAAAGTTTAGTGGCAAGTGATGAGAAAAAGGAAGTCGGTAAAAAATTCCGTGATTACTTCGATTTTTCTGAAAGCTTAAATAAAGTGCCGTCACATCGTTTATTGGCGATGCTACGTGGCCGTCAAGAAAATGTCTTAGGCTTAAAAGTCGATGGTGAAGATGATGCACCATTGGCACGTATTGAAACTGAATATAATATAGAAACAGCTCAGCCACAAGCGCGTGCAGATTTCTTAAAACAAACAGCAAAACTGTTCTGGCTCGGTAAAGTTCGTCCTGCCATTGAGCATTCATTATTGACTGAAAAACGTTTGGCTGCCGAAGCTGAAGCGATGGATGTATTTGCTGAAAACCTACGTCATTTATTACTTTCTGCACCAGCCGGCGCGCGTACCACTCTGGGTGTTGACCCTGGTATCCGTACGGGTGTGAAATTGGCTGTTGTCAATGCATCAGGTGATGTACTTGCACACAGCACGATTTACCCATTTGCTCCGAAAGAAGACAAAGCTGGTTCAGTTGCTGAACTTGCGCGCCTTTGCCGCGAATTCAATGTTGAATTAATTGCGATTGGTAATGGTACTGCAAGCCGTGAAACTGAAGCGGTTGTGGCTGAAATGATGGCTGCGAATACGGATTTGAACTTGATTCGTGTGTCTGTCTCTGAAGCGGGTGCATCTGTTTATTCAGCATCTGAATTGGCATCTCAAGAATTGCCAGAGCTAGATGTATCTATTCGCGGTGCAGTGTCGATTGCTCGTCGTTTACAAGATCCATTGGCGGAGCTTGTGAAAATTGATCCGAAATCGATTGGTGTAGGTCAATACCAACATGACGTGAACCAAACCGATTTAGCAAAAACACTAGAAGCAGTAGTTGAAGACTGCGTGAACTCAGTTGGTGTAGATGTGAACACAGCATCATCTGCAATTTTGGGTTATATCGCGGGTTTGAATAAATCAATTGCACAGCAAATTGTGGATTTCCGTAAAGAAAATGGTCGTTTTGATAACCGTCAAAGTTTGAAGAAAGTACCTCGTTTAGGCGAACGTACCTTTGAACAAGCAGCAGGTTTCTTACGTATTCAAGATGGTTCTGAACCATTGGATGCATCTGCAGTTCACCCTGAATCTTATGGTTTAGTAGAAAAAATTGTGGCAGCGAAAGCAACCACAGTCAAAGATATTATTGGTAATACTGAAATTATTCGCCAAGTAAACGCCGAAGAATTTGTGAATGACCAATTTGGTCTACCGACAATTCAAGACGTTTTATCTGAACTTGAAAAACCAGGTCGTGATCCACGTCCAGAGTTCCGTACCGCAAAATTCCGTGAAGACATCACTGAAGTGGCGCAGTTGACTGAAGGTTTACAGCTTGAAGGTGTGGTTACGAATGTGACGAACTTCGGTGCATTCGTGGATGTGGGTGTACACCAAGACGGTTTAGTGCATATTTCTGAACTTGCAAATGAATTTGTTGCAGATCCGCACAAAGTCGTAAAACCAGGTCAAATTGTTCAAGTTCGTGTCTTGAATGTCGATGTTGAACGTAACCGTGTCAACTTGTCTATGCGTGCAGAAGGTACTGCTGCAGCGAAACCACAACGTCAACCACGTCGTGACAATGCCCAGCAAGAACAACGTGGTGAGCGTAAGCCACATGCGAAACGACCACAGCATGCTCGTCCGCAAGGCGACCGCCCACAAGGTCATAAAAAACCTCAAGCAGCGAAACCACAAGAAAATAAAATTGGTGGTTTAGGTGCGTTGTTATTACAAGCAGGGATTAAAGGTTCGAAGTAATCTTGAACTGTTAAAAAAAACCTCCCATTTGGGAGGTTTTTTTTATTTTCTTTTACGGCCTATCAAAGATAAATGAGCTGAATCTTAAACTTCGCAATAAAGTGTAAAAATCACACAAATCACGTATCAAAACACACTATAGAATCGTTCGATTGTCAGACAATATAAGTCACGCCATAAAGTGGTCACAAACTTTAGGCTTTACATACTTACATCTAATTATTTGATATTTATTATAAACGGTAAAATGATGACATCTAAAATTGAACGACATCGATTTCATATTCACGACTTTTTATCTGGAACAGTGGTATTTCTCGTGGCTTTACCGCTATGCCTAGGTATTGCATTGGCTTCTGGCGCACCGATTCTCTCTGGCATTATTGCCGGCATTGTCGGTGGTATTTTAGTTGGGGCACTGAGTGGCTCACATATCAGTGTTGCAGGGCCAGCAGCAGGTTTAACAGCAGTCATTTTGGTACAGCTAGAACTACTCGGCGGCAACTATGCCGCCTTTTTATTGTGTATTGTTTTTGCCGGTATCTTACAGATTGGATTTGGCTTATTTCGGCTCGGTTTCTTTGCCAACTTTATTCCGAACAATGTCATATTGGGTTTGTTGGCAGCTATCGGGCTGATTTTGATTGGGAGTCAAATACCTTATTTGTTTGGCTTGAACCAATTTTCATGGTCTGTGCCGTGGCAGTCACAGCCGCTCGATTTGCATTGGGATATCGGTGCCGTTCTGATCGGTATCGGTAGCCTTGTGCTGATGTTGCTATGGGAACAGAGCCCATGCAAAAAATGGGTTTTGCCTTCAGCCTTGGTTGCTGTAGTCATCGCTGCACTATGTAATGCCGTGTTGGTGCTTAGTGGCTCGTCTTTTGCAGTTCATCCATCAAATCTCATCCAACTTCCTAACCTTTGGGATCAGCCACAAAATGTGATGATCTTTCCGGATTGGACCGCTTTAAATAATCCTCTGATTTATACGGGCGCTATCACTTTGGCGGTTGTGGCGTCATTAGAAACTCTATTGAATTTAGAAGCAGCAGATAAATTGGATCCGCATAAGCGCTCTTCACCCCCCAACCGAGAGTTATGGGCGCAAGGCATCGGCAATGTCGTTTCGGGTGCTATAGGCGGGATGCCGCTAACTTCAGTAATTGTTCGTAGTTCGGTCAATGCCAGTGCTGGAGCTAAAAGTAAATGTTCTGCCATCTTTCATGGCGTATTGCTCTTGTTTGCCGTACTGTGTTTAGTGCCTTTGATGAACATGATTCCGCTTTCAGCATTAGCCGCAATTTTAATCCTCACTGGGTTTAAACTGACACATCCCAAATTGTTTAAACAGTTGTATTTAAAAGGTTGGAAACAATTTATTCCTTTTATCATTACCTTACTGGCGATTTTATTCACAGACTTATTGCTCGGAATCTTGATTGGTTTAGCCAGTAGTGCGGCCTTTATTTTATATGCCAATTTTAATAAGGGACTGAAGGTGTATAAAGAGCATCATTTACATGGGGTGATTACACGGATTGAATTGCCTTCACAAGTTAGTTTTCTCAACCGGTCGGCATTAATATCTGCATTGGAACATATCCATCGGGGCGAACAAGTGGTGATTGATGCCACACATGTGAGTGATATGGATGCTGATATTTTCCAGCTTATTCAAGAGTACCAGCAGGAAAAGGCAGCACAGCGTAAAGTGCAAGTGCAGTTGATTGGTTTCAAGGCACACTATGCCGATGCGCAGGAGGCGGCATTGGATATAGATATCAGTACCTCAGCTTTACAGCAACGTTTGACTCCGGAGGCCGTGCTCGCTTTACTTAAAGCCGGCAATGAGCGGTTTGTACAAAATGAGCGTTTGCAACGAGATATCTATCGTCAACTGCGGGTGACCGCAGAAGAAGGACAGCATCCGATTGCGGCAGTGTTAGGTTGTATGGATTCTCGTGCGCCGACTGAAATGATCTTTGATGTTGGAATTGGCGATTTATTTAGTTTACGCATAGCGGGGAATGTCGCAGGGCAAAAAGTATTAGGTTCTTTAGAATTTGCCTGCGAAGTCAAAGGTGCCAAAGTGATCGTAGTGCTTGGTCATACGGACTGTGGTGCGGTTAGCAGTGCTTGTCAGTTGCATTTAGCTGGTCAATCGATTCAGAGCTTGACGCGTATGCCGCATATTCAATATGTGCTGGGGCCACTCAATGAGTCTGTATCGCGTGTTGCTGAATTGATGCAACCACAAACGCTGAGTCCGGCATTTTTAGAGCAAGTGACGCAAATGAATGTGCATTACAACATCCGCTATATTTTGCAAAATAGTGAAGTGCTACAGCAATTGGTGCAAGAAGGTAAAGTGGCGATCGTTGGTGCGGTGTATGATGTAAGAACTGGACGGGTTAATTTCTTCGGATAAATAAAATCTGATGACATAAAAAAGGATCATCATGAACACATGATGATCCTTTTTATTGAACTAAAATACATTAGCGAATCATCGGTACAATCCAACTGGTAATGATCAGCAAAATACCGAAATGTCCCAATTTACGGGTGACATATACCAATTTTGACGGCTTTTGTTCCAATTGTTTCGCATAGTCTTCGATGCTAATGCCTTGTTTTGCATTACTGGTAAATAAAAACACCGCCAAATCAATACAAATTAAAATCGTACCGACATCTGCCACCACTTCCATTAAATCGTATTGGCCGTTGATCAAGGCGGTTGACACTTGATAAACAAGGAAAAGTGCAAAAGCGATGCAGGCATACTGCAAAACAGTTAAAAATATCCGCATAAATCTATACTAAATAAGCTCAAAATTCTGAAACAGGATTATAGCGTCCCTCGCAAGAGATTACTGTAACGCTTAGAGTGCTTGCATGACTGCTGGGAAATGTTGCTTTTCAACCAACTCCAAAAACTCATCGCCCATACGCTGACTTTCAGCCACACATTGGTTCCACATTTTAATCCGTTGTTGGTTGTCTAAGCCTTTGAGGGTAAAGTCTTTACGGTCAGGCAGTCGGCCAAGCGGCAAGCTTGCAAGGTATTCTTGTGAAGGTGATAGTAACAGGGTACGCGCCTGATTGTCTGGATTAGCCTGACGTTTAAATAATTTATCAAACCAACCGGGGGTGATGCTATCTGTGAAATGCGGATACAGCACGATGCCCTGACTTTGGAAGGGTAGGTCAATATGATAGTCAATCAGGCCGCCATCGCGGTAACTGCCTTGTGGCGCATCAGGGATATCACGGATCGCGGCCATGACACCGGGAATAGATGCAGAAGCCATAAGCCACGGCATGACACTGTCTTGAGTCAATGCATGGTAATGCGTGGTAAAGCCATCATCCGCCACGGTAAATTGATGACCTGACACAGGCTGACTAATTACACGCTGCATGAAATAACGACTGTGTTTACGTGCGAGCGCTGTCGTTCCCACGATTCCTGCGACAGAGGCTAATAGCGGCAGAGCTTTATCACTTTGGAAAATATGCTGAGCTTTGACTGAAAGCACAGTGAGGTGATAATCAGGATGATTAACCAGTGCAGCTTTTTGACCTTGAATCAAATCGATCAGCATGCCACGACACACATCGCTGACTTCTTGACGACTCATCTTTTTATGAAAGCTCAGATTGGTATACAGCTCAGAGAGGCGTTTCGTGCCTTCGATAGCTCCCCAAGCAGCAATACTGGCAAAGCGCCAACTGCCAATCGATGAACCAATTAAAGTACGCTTTTGTTGCGCACGTGGCAAAAAGTCAGCAAAAATCGCCTGATCTAAACCTTGAATACCAATGCCTTTCGGGCCACCAGCAGCACCGGGCAGGATATCCACTTGAGCGGCGTTTAAACCTTCTTTTTCAATTAGTTGGCGTGCTAAATGGCCAGCACGGATATTGAGCGCAGGCGGTTTTTTTTGCAAAATTTGAGTCATGGCAGTCGCTTAAAATACAGTCGTAGAATTATTCTAGTGCGTTTTTGCACAGACCCAATGGCTGAAACTTCCGACAAATGACTTCTCAGTCATATCAGGGTATCGCTCATGAGTGTTGTAATAATTGTTCATTATGCCGATGCAATTGAAACAAACTGAGGCAGACGATTGCCCATGTCGCCATTGGAAAGACCGCCCAAGCAAATAGATTAATGATAAAAACCACGGCCCCAGCTAATAACCAATAATTTAACCCGGCCGTCAGTTTTTGCTGTGGCAAACAAAGCAGGAATAAACAGGGAAGTACATTAAAGAGAATGATCCACCAAAATGCAGCGCTATGTTGCATCCGATACAGGGTGGTGTTGGCTGTCGGTTGCCAGTTCAGAAAAGATAAGTGTAAATTCAATTGAACCAATACATCGAGCAGGGTCGAAAAACTATATAGCAAGGCCGTTGCACAAGCTCTGAGTGGATTTCGACCATACAGTACCCCTAAATAACTGTATGACATGGCGTTCAGCCTTATTTAATTTTTTGAATTTTTTGTTTTTATAGCTTTAAGCCCTTTATTGTCAAAGGGCTTAAAGGAGCTATGGATACAACATATTGTTTAAATACAAAGATTATTTAAACACACGCCAAATGGCAAGTAAGCATGAAAGTGCAATTAATACGATGGAAACATACCATGGCGCAATTATCGCAATGGAGAGGAAGATGGCCATAACACTACCAAAGACCCAACTACGCTTTTGCTGATGTTCCATTTGCAAGCGCATGCTTTGCAGTTCATTGAGTTGTTTTGCATGCCAAGCTGACTGATTTTTTAAACCATTCAGACTGTCGATCATCAGCGTTGGTAAATCTTGCGCACCTAAAAGTAAGTCTGGAATTTTTTGTCCGAGTTCTTTTAAGTTTTTCTGAGGATTCATTTGCGCTTTAATCCAATCGGTGAGGATTGGTTTTGCCAAACTCCAAATATCCAATTCAGGATAGAGATCAGTTCCTAAACCTTCGACATGAACCAAGGTTTTGAGCAGCAACATCAGTTGTGGCGGAATCTCTAAATGGAAACGACGCGCAATATCCATCACTTGAATCAGAATGCCGGCGAAGTCCAATTCATGCATTGGTTTAGAGACCATTGGGCCAACTGTGCGACGCATTTCACGTGCTAAGGCATCTTGATCTGTACCCGGTGGAATCCAACCCGCTTGATGCACGATTTGAATCAGCTGCATAAAGTCGCTGTTCATAACCGCAAGTAGCATGCGTGCTACGGTCATTTGGTCGTGCTTTGAAAGCTCACCCATAATCGCGCAGTCCAAGGCAATAAAGCGTGGATTGCTAGGATTGATGGTTTCGACGAAGACATTCCCCGGATGCATGTCTGCATGGAAGAAGTTATCGCGGAACACTTGGGTAAAGAAAATGGTGAGCCCTTTTTCGGCTAAATCTTTACGATCCATACCCAAGCGATCAAAGGTCGCAATATCTGAAATAGGCACACCGGTAATACGTTCTTCGACCATGACATCACGGCTGTCCATGTAGACTTCAGGCACGTACATCATGCTTGAACCGGTGAAGTAATGACGCATACGACGGGTGTTATCCGCTTCTAAAGTCAAATCCAATTCATTGAGAATAATTTGACGGTAGTCCTGAATAATTTCAGATAAATGCAGGGCACGAGCGGCTTCTAGACGTTTTTCAAGGAACTGACCAAGCCACTCTAATATTTCAAAATCTTCCAGAATTTGATTGCGAATATTTGGGCGAGTCACTTTTACCACGACTTCACGGCCATCATGCAGGGCTGCAGTATGCACTTGTGCAATAGATGCAGCGGCTAAAGGCTGCTCGTCAAAGCGTGCAAATAAGGTATTCACATCCGCTTTGAGTGATTCCTGAATACGCATTTTGGCAACGTCATTCGAAAAAGGTTTTACACGGTCTTGTAGTAGTACCAATTGCTGTAAAACTTCAGGTGGAATCAAGTCACGACGGGTAGACAGTAATTGCCCCATTTTAATGGCCAGCGGGCCCATCTCTTCCATGGCTTCTTTGAGCTTGAGCGGATTTTTACGCTCGCGGCTTGACCAAGCCGCAGGGTGCATGCGAATGAGAGAAAGAATATGACGGGCTTTTTCCGGTAATTCTTCCGCAGGAAACAACGTGTCGAGTCTATAGTGCGCAGCGATGCGCCAAAGGTCGAGTAAACGTGAAACGTGCGGAATCATATGTGCAATTACCTAGTCTTAAGTGTTGTCTTGTAATGAGTCAATTTGGCTATGCAGTTGCTGAATTTTTGCTTCTGCACGGTCCAGATTTTGATTCAAAATTCGTGTGTCTTGATTCAGGTCATCCATCTGCCAACGTGGGGCAAACAAGCCAGAATCTTCTTTTAACGCGTCTTCAGCAAAGAACAAATGGCTTTGTAAAGTACGTTTGAGATATTTGGGTGCAAGTTGCAACTTACCAATTTCATGCGCAAGGCTTGGACCTATCCAAGGGCTTAAATGCGAAGCTAAATCGGGCTCAGCTTGCTGCATAATGCGTTGGATATCCTGCAATAAATGATAATCACCTTGCAATGGGATATTGCCGACATCTTCAGCCAACAGCAGTTTAAGGAGCTCGACGACCGTTTTGACATGCAAGGTCGCCGTTGCTTCGGTCTTACTTGACTGCTGCTCGTAAGGACGTTGCTCAAAGATAGATGCGGTTTCAGAGTGTCCTGTTGGCGTCGGTTCTAAGCGAACTTTCTGATCGTCAAAAAACACATCCACCGACAACTGTGGTGAGTCGATCACCACACGAAGCATTTTGCCTTGCAATTCATTCAGTTGGATACGAGTAATAGCATCCAAATCAATGACATGATGAATTAAGCGTTCAACTGCACCAAGTGCGAGAATCGACCACATAGTTCAGCCTGCAGTATTAAAGTTTGAAACCACGGTGTACAGCCACGATACCACCCGTTAAGTTGTGGTAATCACAGTTTTGGAAGCCCGCATTTTCCATCATACCTTTAAGAGTACGTTGGTCTGGGTGCATACGAATTGATTCTGCAAGGTATTTATAGCTTTCAGAGTCATTCGCTACGATTTTACCCATGATCGGTAATGCAGTGAATGAGTACAAGTCATACAGTTTTGAGAAAGGTTCAAATACCGGTTTAGAGAATTCTAAAATCAGTAAACGACCACCTGGCTTAAGAACGCGGTACATTGCAGCAAGAGCAGCATCTTTGTCAGTCACGTTACGTAGACCAAATGAAATGGTTAATAGGTCAAAACTGTTGTCTGCAAAAGGTTCTAAAGTTTCAGCATTGGCCAAAACGAAATCGACATTGGTACAACCAGCATCAATGAGGCGGTCACGACCGACATTGAGCATCGATTCGTTAATGTCTGAAAGCACCACATGACCTGTCGGACCAACTTCACGACTGAACACTTTAGCAAGGTCACCTGTACCGCCTGCAATATCCAGTACGTGCTGACCGCGACGAACACCTGACATGTTAATGGCAAAACGTTTCCATAGACGGTGAATACCAAATGACATTAAATCATTCATGATGTCGTATTTCGCAGCCACTGAGTGGAAAACTTCCGCGACTTTTTGCGCTTTGTCTTCGCTGCTCACGGTCTGATAACCAAAGTGTGTAGTTGGCCCAACATTACCTGTGTTCGCGCCACGTGGCAGATTATATTTGGGTACTGAACCTGTCACAGGTGTGTCGGTCAGACGTTGTTCTAAAGATTGTTGCTGACCTTGCGCTGTCCCTTGTGGTAAAGGTTCAGTTAAGAATGGACTCGCTTTGTCTGTATTTTGTGCCGACTCAGGTGTAGGGACAGGCGTTTGATTCTCGTTAGACATTAGAGTCACTCCTAACTTATAAATAGGGTTAATGTTACTTTGTAAGCATGATGACAGATTCTCTGTTGTTATACAGCAGTCATTTGCATTTGTTGTGAATAATATACAGAAAAAATAAGGGGCTGCTGTAATTGCTTTGCAAAACCCCTATAAAAAATCTGAGTTCAGCTTTGAGCGCCCTGTTTGTTTTATATCAAATGTGGGCTGAATGGGGATGATAATTTTGTTAGGCCGCCGGCTGAAACGGGTTAGGGTCTCCAGCATGTACACGGTCAATGATTTGACGTTCTACAGTGGTAAATTCACGCACAAATTTTTCTGCTGACTTAAGTGGTTTCATTGCGAGAAAGCCATCTTGCATAAAGTCATACATCACTTCGAAGTTATATTTTATTGCTGCGCCTTTGCACATCTTAAAGGCGGTATAGACCATAAATGAGCGCATATATTTATCTAGATTACGACCTAAATCGTCCAATAGTTGCAGCTGTAACATACGGTCCTTGCCCTGATCAAGCTTAAGATAAGTCTGGCGCATCATTTCATCGGTTAGGGTCAGATTGGATGGATAATCTTCTAATAATTGCATGGCCACTTGTTCATCAAGCTGTACGGCTAAAATGGCAAGTTGTACGCCCGAAGTACCAGTCTTTATAGCATTGTCTGGAATCAATTTTTCAGCTTTGTGTGCATAGCGCGTGAGACGAGCAATTTGTGCTGCTAATGCATCAAAATCAGGACCGCCATATAAACGATTAATAAAATATTCAGACATCAGCACATTGTGTTTTTCAGCAAATTGTACGGCATGAGTGCGTTGCATACGCTGTTTTTGCCACTGCTGGACATCTTGTAAACGCTGTAAAATTTCTGGCTTTTTGTGGTAGTTCAACTGGTAATACAGTTCAAGTAAATCATCTAATACTGCAAGTTTGGACATTGAGTGTCTCAATTATTTTTTAGATGTTTGAATCTTAGTGGGTGTTGTAGCTTAGGGCTATGACAAAGTGACGAAATTATAGGTTAATCTGAGTCAGTTTGTTGCAGAAATGGTCATATTTTGCATTTCAGCATATACATGAAAGCATTGTTGTGTGATGAACGGCATGGTTATACTCAAAACAGAATAAAACCAAGGGTCCGCCATGAGCTTAAAAGAAACAGAATTTCAATTGATGGATGAAGAACAACTCTCGGTTGAGCTAATTGAAGCGCAATATCAACTGAAAAATACCAGCCGTCAGCCTAATGCCAAAAGCGTGTTGATTTTAGTCAGCGGAATAGAGCTTGCGGGTAAGGGGGAGGCCGTCAAACAGCTCCGTGAATGGGTTGATCCACGTTACTTAAGGGTGAAAGCGGATGCCCCGATCATATTTAATCCAAAACAAACCTTTTGGCAGTCTTATGCACGGTTTATTCCTGCCGAAGGGCAAATCATGGTGATGTTTGGAAACTGGTATAGTGATTTGCTCAGTACCGCCATGCATGTGTCGAAGCCTTTGGATGAAACCTTATTTGATGAATATGTCGAGAACATGCGGGCTTATGAACGAGACCTAAAAAATAATCATGTCGATGTGATTAAGGTCTGGTTCGATTTATCTTGGAAATCTTTACAAAAACGTTTGGATGAAATGGACCCGAGTGAAGCGCGTTGGCATAAATTGCATGGTTTAGATTGGCGCAATAAAAAACAATATGACAACTTGCAACGTTTACGTCAGCGTTTTAGTCATGACTGGATCATTATCGACTGTGAAGATGAGCAAGTCCGTGATCAGCAATTTGCACAGTATATTTTACGCACTTTAAAACATTGTCCAACACATGAAACTAAAGCGGTAGGGCGTTGGAAACAAGCCAAAACACCACAGGCTTTATTGGAGCCAAGTACAGCCGTCGCTGATGAAGCCGATTATAAAAAAGAATTAAAAAAATTAAGCCGTAAGGTGGCTGAAGCTTTACGTTTTGATTCACGCAACGTGGTGATCGTGTTTGAAGGGATGGATGCCGCAGGGAAAGGCGGAGCAATTAAACGTATTGTTAAAAAGTTAGACCCACGCGAATATGAAATTCATACTATAGCAGCACCTGAAAAATATGAACTACGCCGTCCTTACTTATGGCGCTTTTGGAATAAAATTGTCCCTGAAGAGAAAATCACGATTTTTGATCGCAGTTGGTATGGTCGTGTTTTGGTTGAGCGGATTGAAGGATTTGCTAACACCGTTGAATGGCAGAGGGCATATGATGAAATTAATCGCTTTGAAAAGGACCTATATAACAGTCAAACGGTTGTCATCAAGTTCTGGTTAGCCATAGATAAGGATGAGCAAGCTGCGCGGTTTAAAGCCCGCGAAGAAACCGCGCATAAACGTTTTAAAATTACTCCAGATGACTGGCGGAATCGTGACCGTTGGGATGACTATCTCAAAGCTGCTGCAGATATGTTGCAACGCACGAATACAGAATATGCGCCGTGGCATGTGATTGCGACCAATGATAAGCATAGTGCTCGTTTACAAGTGCTAAAAACGATTTTAGCGCAGTTGAAAGCAGATTGACTTTATGAAAAAAGCCACGCAATTCGTGGCTTTTTTCTTCATTTTCAAAACTCGCTCATTTTCAAATTTACTGGATCTTCAGGCCTATGATTTAGAGCGCTTTAATGTTTTAAACCTGTTCATAAACTAAACGTCGCTGCATTAAGCATTGTTTGGTGTTGGGACAGGTTGGTTCGGAAATTTCTGTTGAATACGCTTCGCCAATTGGTAGCTTTCTTCTACATGGGTTTCAGCGACTTTTTTCATCACAATATAACCCAAACTGGCTGCCACCAATTGTCCACCTAATGGAATAAATTTAGTGACTTGTTTGGTAATATATTTTGCAGCAATGTTATTTAGCGATTTTTTCATCGCGGTTCGTGCAACCACTAAACCAGAAAATTCGACACCACGTTTACGCAGTTCTGTCCAATGAATTTGTTTGGTTTTTGGATCATACACACTAATTTGATCTGGTGCTAAACCAAAACGCGCATTAATTTCTGGAATGAGCTGTGACAAAATTCCGACGTCAATCACCACATCCAAAAATGGCACAGGAATAATGGCTGCACCTGCTGAAAAATAAGCACGTTTTTTAACGAGCTCTAAGCATTCAGCGCGAATAATGTCCAGATTTAAGTTAGGGTCGATGGAATCAGGAATGTTATCAATTTTCATAAGCAAATACCCTTAATACTGGATTGGTTTTTTTCTCATAAAGTATCATTAAGATACTTGTTTAAAAGCATTTTTTGCAATCTATTCTCTTGTCAAAGTCGCATAGACAGCCCAAGATGTATAGTAAATAATCATTGTTGTTTTGTAGTAGTTGGTCATTCAGGCTGTAAAGGTAATCCATGGCAATACATGTAATTCAGAGTCAAAGAATCGAAGTTTTGGTGGATTGTCTAATCAAAAAATTGAAATCAAATCAGTCGACTAATGCATTATCTGTCTTGCAAGAACGGCATATCGTGGTACCCGATCAAGCCATTGCAGCATGGTTAGAAAAACAAGTTGCTGAAAAAATCAGTATTAGTGCCAATATTAAGCATCATCGTAAAATTTTAGGGTTGCAGTGGAAAGCCTACGATTGGGCCTTGCCGAACAAACAAGACCGTGAGCGAATTAAAGGTATCAACATGCCGCCATTGATTATGCAATGGCGTATTTATAATGCTCTAGCCGGTTTTATTGCGGCTGATAAGTTTGATGCTGCTCAGATTCCGACAGACGTGCAGCCCTTAGTTCAGCGTATTTTTGACAGCACAGCACAACTCTCAGATCAAAAAAAACGTGAGCAAAAGCGCCAAGAAATGTTGTACTGGATCGCTGCTCAAGTCACTCGGCTTTTTACCAACTACATGGCCTTTCGTGGCAGTTGTATTCATACCCCGGATGAAGGTGTTGAGCAATGGATTTGTCCACATTGCGATACCGACTGGCTAAAAGCGTGGAGTCATAACCAGCCATTAAATATTATGCAACTCACAGGTCTGAAACCTGAACAAGCTGATGAATATTTACCGACGCAGGCTCGACAACTAGAGCAATGGCAGCGTTGGCTGTGGCATCAAGTATTCAAAAAAGATTTTAATGACCGTCAGGAAATAGATAATAAATTTTGGTTTGCCTTGGCGCATGCTGAGCAAAATCGGCAGCAGCAGTTTGATTTGGATGCTGAGGAGGATGAACGCGATGATGAGCGTCATCAAACCTATAACGGTTTACCTGAACAGATTTTCGTCTTTACTACCTTAGAACTACCACCTGCACAACTCAAATTTTTGTATCGTTTGGCGGCGTATACCGAAGTACATTTGTTGTATTTCAACCCATCGCGTGAGTATTGGGCAGACATGGTCGATCCTGTTTGGAAAGATCGTTATAACCTAAAATTGCAACAGCGTTATATTGAACGAAATCCTAATGTCAGCACAGCGCAAATTCAGGCCTATCTGAGTACGACCAATGCGGAATTTCGTGAATCACAGCATTCATTATTGACTCGTTTAGGCAAACGTGCGCGGGATAACTTTGCATTATTGGTGAATATGTCTGGTGGCGAAGGCTGGGAAGATATTTTTCCAGATACTGAGCCGACAACGCTGCTCGCTCAAATTCAATATGACATCATGACTCTAGAAGAGCCCGAACAGCATCAATATGCACTCGCGGGTTCAGATGAATCGATTCAATTTCATGTCTGTCATTCTAGCCTGCGTCAGTTAGAAGTTTTACGTGAGCAGTTGGTACATTGGTTGGCCGAAGGCTCGGAACAAGAGCCACGCCATCCGAGTGATATCTTGGTATTGGTGCCAAACTTAAAAGAACTGGAACCGCATATTCGGACGGTCTTTTCGACGACTCGAGGCATGGGTCGCAGTGCTATGGATTTACCTTATATCCCAGTAAAAATTGCAGGAGTGGTTAGTCAAGATATTCAAAATGCATGGAAAGCCTTTGTTGGACGCATTGAAATTAGCCAAGGTCGTTTTACCGCCGAAGATTTTCACGATTGGTTGAATTTGAATGCGGTGCAAGAACTGTATCAGCTCGACCATGTGCAAATGGAACGTATGATGGAGCTGCTAATTCAAGCCGGTTTCCGTCGTGGTTTAGATGAACAGCACATGTTGGCTTATTTGTCTGAGCAAGACCGAGATTATCGTTATACCTTTAAATTTGCTTTAGACCGTTTGGCGTTAGGGATTGCGATTCCACAGCATGCCGTATTTGAGAATACCTTAAGTTTCGCAGGGGTGCAGAGTAGTGATTTTGAGTTGGTGCAAACCTTAATTCAGATCTATCAAGATATCAGTGCGCGTCGAGATTGGCTTAATCCGAACCTCAGTGCACAGACTGTCAAAGCGTGGTTGCAACAGCTAGATGCAGATTTAAAACCTTTTGTTGAAGCCAGTGGTCGAGCATTTGAAACCATACGCGGTGTGATGCGTGCAATGACACAACGACTGAAAAATGCCCAAAGTGAAAAAGTTGAGTCGCTCCCCAATAGCTTTAATTTACCCCTATCTTTATTGCTCAAGGAGATACAACAAGGCATCGATGGTTCTGTCGACCAGATCGAACCAACTGGTTCAGTGACCTTTGCAGACATGGGTAAAATCCGTCAAGTCCCATTTTCACTGGTGGTGTTGTTGAACATGGATAGTGGAAAATTCCCACGTCGTGATCAGAAAGTACCTTTTGATTTAATGGATGTGTTTAAGCCAGTATTGGGTGATCGCTCACGTTTGGAAGATGATAAAGGTGCATTTTTAGATGCCTTGTTATTTGCCCGAAAGTCCTTATGGATTTTCTATAATGGCTTTGATGTCAATGGAGGTGAAAGTCGTGAACCATCATCTGTCATTTATGAGTTTAGCCAATTCCTCGCTCGAATGATTCAACCCCAGCAGTTAGATCAGCCACATGATGCCATGTTGGATTTGGATGGGTTACGAATTCCAGAGCAACTCGAACCGCTCTATCATATTTATCCTTTGCAGCCATTTGACCCGACAGGATTTCAGCAGTCGAAAAACGTACGATATAAAGATCAATGGTTTGCTGTGGCGGAACATATTTTAAATCAGTCTGGACAACGCCAACCCTGGATTAACCTTGATTATCCAGTGCATGATGCACAAGAAGTAAGGGTGTTAGATGGTCAGGAATGGATTAAAGATGTGGTATTCCCAGCTCGGGCATATTTGAAAACGCTTGGTGTGGCCAGTGTGTATACCGGTGATCAGTTACCACAGAAAGAGCCTTTATTACTTGACCGTTTACAGCAATACCATGTCCGTGACTTGTTGCAAAAGCATTATGTGCAGCCTGCATCTCGTGTCAATCAAGCTGAGGATCAGAACTCTACGACTCCAACTGAACCAGATATAGCATTATTCCAAGATGTACTGCCTGTAGGACATAGCCAAATAGCAACGTGGAAGCTCAGTTTGCAAGAGCAGACACAATTGTTAGCACGTTTAGATGGACGTTGTGTAACTGCGACCACTTTACAAAACTTACAGCTTGAACCGCATTTGATACTGAGCATCACCGTGCCTGAAGACCGTCAGAGTATGCATTGGTTAAGCTGTATGGCATCTGGGGCAAAGCCTAAACGTCAGACACAAACGTGGCTCGAATATCTTCTGTGGTTGAGCTATTTAGACTTAGGTGATGAGGGCGCGACGTATCGTCGTGAAGTAATTTGTAATGATAAAAGTATAGTTTGTTGTGGTTTAAGCTCCGCACAAGCCAAGCTACAACTCAGTGAATGGCTGGCGATGTGGAAACATGCACAAAAACGTCCTGTGGTGCTGCCTGCTGCCTTAATTCGCCAAGAAAAATGCACTTGGGTGGAAAATGAAACAGGCCAACTCATGCCAGATAATTTTGCAAAACTTCAAGAGGAATGGTTGAAAAATCATAGTTTTGGTGGTGTGCAGTTGGAGTCGAATGAAGCCAATAGCCACCATCGTGATTGGAGCTTTATTTTACAGCAACAAGCGGCAGATGAACTTCTGGCATTGTCCTGTCGTTATTATGCAGAACGTTTATATCATGTGATGGATACCGAGGCAGATGACGGCCTAAAAAAACTTAATGTCATCAAGCCTGAGGTCAAAAAATGAATATGCCACAGCAAACGATGAATATGTCCACCAACCCGATTGCAGACATGAGCTTTACGGGACTGCATTGGATAGAGGCTTCTGCGGGTACAGGGAAAACCTATACGCTTTCTAGTCTGATGGTGCGGATTTTTCTAGATCGCTATATGCCGAATCAAGTCATTGCCACCACTTTTACTCGTAAAGCCACAGCAGAACTCAAAGCGCGGGTTCGACTGCGGATTGAAGAAACCCGTGACTTTATTTATAGCCTGTTAGCGGCATCTCAAGATGAATTGGCCGAACTTCAGCAAAGTTTGAGTGACCCTTTGTATCAACAAATACTAAAAGATCATGGGCATCATTTAGATTATGCTTACAATCGGCTGAACGTGGTCTTACAACAATATGAAGAACTCTTTGTCGGAACTTTAGACAGCTTTAGTCAAAAGTTATTACGTGAATTTGCCTTTGAAAGTGGTCGTATCGAACAGGTGCAAATCAGTGAAGATGAAGATCTACATATTGAACGTATTATTCATGATTTATTAAGAGATTGGATTCAGCAGCAGCCTGCGCATTTGATTGAATATTTGCTGTTGAATCATCTGTTGAAAGGCCCTGAATATTATCTGGGCGTGGTAAAGGAAAGTCTAAACTTCCCATCGGTGGATTTACGTGTTCCTGAATTACCCGAAAATGCTTTGGCACATTTTGAAGCGATGTGTCAACAGCTTGCGCAAATGCTGCCTGCTGCTCGTGTAGAACTTGCAGCGTGTTTTGATGCCGCAAGTCATTATAAGAACCTTGTCGACGCTCGACGTTTTAATAAAGGGGCATTCTTTGTCACCTTTAACACACGCATTCCCGAGTTTTTACAGCACTTTGAAGCTGCGGGTAGCCAAGGGGTTTTGACTCAGTCCGACGTGTTACAACCGACGATGAAAGCCATTCGTTCATTGTTTTATGATCCGAATAAAACTGAATTTAAGCCACGTGTCTTTAAAGACAAAATCGTTGAGGAACAGCCAGATGTCTCAAAAGAATTTTATCAACATGCTTTTGTTCAACAACTCCGAGCGGTGCTCAATGCTTATGAACATATCAATCAAGCAGAACAATTTCTAAACTTTTATTTGGCACAGGAAGTCAAAAAGCGTTTACCTCAAGTGTTGTCCCACGCTGGCGAAACCACCTTTTCACAACAAATTAGGACCTTATCGGAAGCCTTACAGCAAAGCTCAGCAGCAGGGAAAGACAGTTTTGCCGCTCATGTTTTGGCACGATATCCGCTGATTTTAGTCGATGAATTTCAAGACACCAACCAAGATCAAGATGACATGCTATCCAGTATTTGGCGGGTCAAGGAGCGCTTACATCAGGGTTGTATGATTATGGTCGGCGACCCCAAACAGGCGATTTATGGATTCCGCGGCGGTGACATGTTGACCTATCGTAAAGCGCGTCATGACATTCATGCCAAGGGTGGGCGTTGTTATACCTTGAACAAAAACCATCGTTCAGTCAAAAATTTGGTTGAAGTGGTGGATGCCTTGTTTCATCGGCAAATGGACTTTGGTGAGCATGTTGAATACACCCCAATTCAAGCAGGTGAGCGCGAGCATCCTCCATTGATTGATCATGATCAAGTCAATCCACAACCGCTGCGTTGGTTGGCTTTGGATGAAACGCTGAATGAAGCAGAGCAAGTGGCTTGGCAGATTCAGTCCTTGCTCAACCAAGCTCAGCAAGGACATTTATATTTTCAAGACAACAATATCCAGCGAGCACTGACAGCAAACGATATTGCGGTCTTAGGGCAAAACCATTTCGACTTAGAGCAAGTGCAACAATGTTTATTGCAACTGGGTGTTCCTTGTTATAAAGCATCACGGGACAGCGTCTATAAAAGTTCCGTCGCACAAGATGTTGCCGCTTTGCTGACCGCAATTTTAAATCCTTATCAAGAAGCCAAGGTGAAACGTGCGCTGCTGAGCCGTTTATTGGGTTTTGATCTGAAACAACTGGTCGCACTCGAACAGCAGGCAGATGGACTGAGCGAAATTATCGAAAAACTCGAACAGATCCGACAAATTTGGAATGAGCAAGGATTCCGCAGTGCGTGGAATAGCTGCATGACGGTCTTTCAGGTGTGGACGCGTTTGGTGGCTGGGCAAAGTCGAGATAATGAACGCACAGTGGTGAATTTACGCCATATCGCAGAATTATTAAGTCAGCAAAGTGAACATTACACAGGTGCACATAAGCTTTATCAATGGTTTATTCGCCAAATCAATTTAGGCATCAATAATGAAAGCACCCAAGAGCGAAAATTGACTGGGCAATTGGGGGTGCAATTGATGACGATCCATGCATCCAAAGGCTTAGAGTTTGGTTGTGTATTTTTATTGGGAGCAAATGCAGGCTTAAGTGAAAAAGGTAATTTGAATTTTTCCCTTAAAGACAATCAGCAAAAAAGCCTTGGGTTAGAACGTGTGATTGCCGTGAAGTCTTCGGATTTACCCGATGATGATATTCAACAAAATGAAGCACGCAATGAAGCAGAGCACCATCGTTTGTGGTACGTGGCGTTGACCCGTGCCAGTTATCGTGTCTATGCCGTGCTGCGTCATCATGAAGTAGAAAAGAAACAAGTGGCAGAAGCGCGTTCAGGACTGACTTTTTGGCGTGGAAGCGAACCTGATCTGTTCCAACATGCAGAAAGTGTGGATGCTGATGTTTTGCGTGCAGCACCACCGATTTTGACTCAGACTCAGGTTGAAGCTGTTGTATTAGACGCGGAAGAAATTCCCAACAGCCATTTTTATCCACGGGAAACCACCAGCTTTACCGCGCTCACGCGCACGACACATAAGGCACATATACAACGTGACCAACTGGCAGCGGTCATGACCGAGCCAGAAGACAGGGCTGCCGATGAAGTTGAACAAATTGAAATCATTGAAGCAGAAACTGCAGAGAAAATTAGCTGGATTAAACGGCATTTTCCAAAGGGAACCAAGCCCGGAAGTTTCTTGCACAAGTTGATGGAAAAAGTTCGATTTAGCACTCCAGAAGATAAGTTGGCCAAAGCCATCGCATCGCGCTTTCACAGTGATGTTGAGTTTGATTCGCCGCAAATATTGCAAAATTTGATTAAACAGTTTGGGCAAACGGCGAACCCTGAACAAGACGAAGCTGAACTGATTGAAGAAATGCAGGCATGGTACAGTCAAATCATTCATACACCGTTGCATGATGGTTTTAGGCTGCATCAGTTAAACGATGGCGAATACCGTTCAGAAATGGACTTTCATTTAAGTATGGCGGATCGTGCATTGGCAATACGTAAAATACGCATGCTATTTGAAAGCCTAAATGAGCCAGATTTACAGATACAAGATTTGAATGATGTGTTTACGGCACGCTATCTGACGGGGTCGATTGACTTGGTATATTATGATGGTCAGCGTTATCACATTGCCGATTATAAAAGTAATTTCTTAGGCGATCAGACCGCACATTATAATCATGCCTATATTCGAGAAAGTATGAGTCATTCTAGTTACTGGTTGCAGGCGGCTTTATATTTGGTGGCCCTACATCGTTATTTGAAAGCCGTGATGAAAGACTATGACATGACGCAGCATTTGGGTGGGGCGAGTTATTTATATCTTCGCGGTATGGATGGACAGTCCGATCGTGGAGTATATCACTGGAAGCCGGCGGATACATTCATTCAAAACCTCGATGCAATATTGAGCGAAAAGGTTGTGGCTAAAACGTGAATAAGCACGAAAAAGATAAAAATATTCACGCTGAAACAATAAGTTGCATTGTGGATAAGTTTGAGGATAACTGTGTGGAAAATGATCAAAAAGCCTTATCAGCACAGCCTTTGCACGCGGGACAAGAAAATACTGTAGAAACGCAGGTTTTAGTTCCCCAAAATACCCAAGAAAAAGCTGATTTAGATGCGGTTTTGCCGGATTGGATTGACTATTTAATCCAACATTATTTACCCAATCAGGCCAGTCATCCTGCTGCAAATCAGTTAATTCAACAATTGATGCAAGCCGTGGAAAAAGGCGATAGTTGTATTTTGGCCGAAGATGCGCAGATTCAATGTTTGGCTCAGATGGTTCAGCACGAGCAAGCTGAAAAAACACCTGTTGCGCCTTTTATTTTTGATTCACAGCGACTTTATCTTTATCGCTATTGGGCACTAGAAAATGCTTTAGCCAAGCAAGTTGCACGTTTAAAACAGCAAACAGAGCAAAATCTCAATCAAACGCAGATGCTGAATATTGAAAAGGATTTACTGACCGATCCACATCAGATTCAAGCACTGCACATGGTGTGTCAGCACAATTTTAATATCATTACCGGTGGGCCTGGGACAGGTAAAACCTATACCTTGGCACGGATTATTGCCGTGTTGAATGAGCAAAATCCAAATTTAAGAATTGCGATGGCAGCGCCGACAGGAAAAGCGGCGCAGCGAATGGAAGAAGCCTTACAAGCAGCGTTTAAAGATCCTGCATTGCAGCATTATTCGATTATTCACAAACATTTGAAACCTATAACTTTGCATCGTCTATTGGGATTAGGGACGCGCGCTATTCCTCGGTTTAATGAGCGTCAACGCTTACCCTATGACGTCATTGTGGTCGATGAAGCCTCTATGTTGGACTTAAGTTTGGCACAGATGCTATTCGCGGCAATCCCTCAACACAGCAAGCTGATTCTATTGGGGGATGCAGAACAGTTGGCTTCGGTCGATGTTGGCGCTGTTTTGGCCAACCTTCAGGATGTTGATGCCTTACAAGCCAACCGTACCCATTTACAGACCAGCCGCCGTTTTGTACAGGGTGCAGCCATTGGTGAGTTTGCTCGTTTTATTCAACAACAAGAACAACAGCAAACAACCACAGAAGTTCTGGCGAAATTCGAACATCAGGTGGTATCTGCATCCGAACTTCAGCCGATTCAACTGACACCGAATATGAGCGATGTGATTCAGTTGCAATATCTCCCCGAAGCCACGAACAGTGCGGCACATTGGGCAAAATATTATGATCAACTGATGTATGGTTTTCAGCCCTATGTGGCATGGTTAAAACAATGGCCAGAGCAATCCGCTGAATATGCAGATTGGTTAGCCCAATTGATTCGTTATTTTGATGATTATCGAATTCTATCGGCCATTCGACATGGAAAATTAGGCTTACATGAGCTCAATCAGCAGATTGAACTTCGGGTCTTAAATGCCTTGGGTGTGTTGAAACAAGGGGATTGGTATGTTGGTCGTCCAGTTATGATGACCTATAACGATTATCAACTTGGACTATCAAATGGTGATATTGGGATTTGCTTAAAACGACCGATGACGGAAAAGTCGCAGTTTGAGGTTTATTTTCCGAGTTTGGATAAATGGGTTGTGGCAACACGGTTACCTAAAAGTATAGAAACTTCCTACGCATTGACTATACATAAGTCTCAAGGTTCTGAATTTACCCATACGGCGGTAGTTTTGGAAAATCATGCAACCGAAATGATGAGTAAAGAGCTGATTTATACCGCCATCACTCGTGCGAAAAAAGTGGTGAGTTTACTTGTTGCAAAAGATGCATTGGCAAAAGCGCTTATAAAAAGAACAGCACGAGTTAGTGGTTTGTTAGAAAAAATTAACAATCACCTATCTTTGTAAAGCCTGGGCAAAATGTACCGTATTTTGTAAGAAATAGCTTACATTGATTCAGGAGATTTGCGCATAGAGCTTCTTAGAGCTTTTTGAGAAGATGACTTCACAGAAAAAGAACTCAACACGGATGGTTGAGTAAAATCGCAAAAGTATAAGAATAACGTCAAAAGACAGCGAACTTACAGTGAAGTAAGGAAATAGGAAACTTACAGCCGCTAAGCCTTGTAGTTTTGGGAGAGACTACAAGGCTTTTTTATGTATAGAAAATAAGAAATGCCTATATGCTGTAACAGAAAAGAAATAGAGCTTAACCGATGTACGAAAAAGCTTACATATAGATACGAAAAATACGACTTTTATCTAACAGCCGTTGTGGCAAAATCTACCACATAAGGAAGTGCAAGTTAAAACATGGAATGTTTGACATAAGGACGCGGAAAAGCGCCACATAAAACAATAAATAATAAAACAATAACTAAAAAAGAAGAAACTACAGCGCAAAAAAGCCCGAGCCCAGCTCGGGCTTTTTTTTAATTATTCCAGTTTGAGTTTTGTATCCTAAATATCGAGTGGCAAAATGTATCAAAAATAAGTTTAAAATTCATTCAATAATATGGAATTCAATGTGTTGGAAATATGCAGTTTTGTGTCGTATAGAGTGTCGAAGCATATAAAAAATTTATAATGGAATCGAGAGGAAAAATAAGGCGTTATTGTCATTAAGAAAACCTGACGAAGTCGGCTATCTCTTTTTGCAATTAAGACGATTTTCCCTTAATATAATGCACTTGCTGTAGTGATGCACGGCAGTCAGCTGATTTATTGGTTGATTCGTATCAAAAGTTAACTTTATAAGCATCTCGGAGAAATCGAATGGCTTTAACAAACGCAGATCGCGCAGAGATCATTGCAAAATTCGCTCGCGCTGAAAACGACACTGGTTCACCAGAAGTTCAAGTAGCTCTTTTAACTGCTCAAATCAATGATTTACAAGGTCACTTCAAAGAGCACAAACACGACCACCATAGCCGTCGCGGTCTTATTCGTATGGTTAACCAACGTCGTAAGCTTCTTGACTACCTTAAAGGTAAAGACGCTACTCGTTACAGCGCATTGATTGCTGCTTTAGGTTTACGTCGTTAATTCGATTTAAGCTTTTATTTTCGGACTATTGCATGCTAAGTGCCGTATTACTGAAAACTAAAGTCTATCCAACCTTGGTTGGATAATGGGGAAGGGGCGATGATTCGCTCCTTCTTTGTGTCTTAAATTAGTATTTTAAATTAATGTTTTTAATCTCTAGTGAGGTCGGCTTCTAAGCTTTGTCATTTATGTTACAGCGTTTGGGGCGTTGAATGAATGCCAAACCTTAGGGGTCTCCACTAGAATAAAATCAGGAAAAAATAAAACATGTCGATGTTTAATATTATTCGTAAAGAATTCCAATATGGTCAGCATCAAGTTGTCCTAGAAACAGGTCGTATTGCGCGTCAAGCGAATACTGTGATCATCACTATGGGTGGTGTACAAGTTCTTGTTGCTGTTGTTGCTCAGCCAACAGCGAAAGCAGGTCAAGACTTCTTCCCATTGACTGTTAACTACCAAGAAAAACAATATGCTGCAGGTCGTATTCCGGGTGGTTATGGTAAACGTGAAGGCCGTGCGTCTGAAGCTGAAACGCTTATTTCACGCTTAATTGACCGTCCAATTCGTCCATTGTTCCCAGAAGGTTACTACAACGAAATCCAAGTGACTGCGACTGTTATTTCTTCTGATAAGACAATGGAAGCTGACATTGCTGCAATGTTAGGTACTTCAGCTGCACTTGCAATTGCGGGTACACCTTTCCGTGGTCCAATCGGTGGTGCTCGCGTTGGTTTAATCAACGGTGAATACATCCTAAACCCGAACCACGAACAGCTAAAAGAATCTGACCTTGACCTTGTGGTTGCAGGTACAGAATCTGCGGTATTGATGGTTGAATCAGAAGCGAAAGAGCTTTCTGAAGACCAAATGCTTGGCGCTGTATTGTTCGGTCATGACGAAATGCAAATCGCGATCCAAGCGATTAAAGAATTTGCTGCAGCTGCTGGTGCAACAGAGTCTACTTGGACTGCACCTGCGAAAAACGAAGAGCTTCGTGCGAAATTAAAAGAAGCGTTTGAAGCGAAAATCTCTGAAGCATACACAATCGCGGTTAAACACGATCGTTATGCAGCGCTTGATGCGCTTCAAGCTGAAGCTGTTGCTCAATTCGTTCCAGAAGATGACGTTGACGGTATCGCTGACGACTTAGCTGAATTATTCGAAGACCTTAAATACCGTACAGTACGTGACAACATCTTGTCAGGTAAGCCACGTATTGATGGTCGTGATACGAAAACAGTTCGTGCGCTTGACGTACAAGTTGGTGTATTAGACCGTGCTCACGGTTCTGCATTATTTACACGTGGTGAAACTCAGGCGTTGGTAACAACAACTTTGGGTAATACACGTGATGCGTTAATGGTGGATACATTAGCAGGTACGAAAACTGACAACTTCATGTTGCACTACAACTTCCCTGCATACTCTGTAGGTGAAACTGGTCGTGAATCTGGTCCTAAACGTCGTGAAATCGGTCACGGTCGTCTAGCGCGTCGTGGTGTACAAGCTGTTCTTCCTGCAGCTGACCGCTTCCCGTACGTGATTCGTATCGTATCTGATATTACTGAATCAAACGGTTCATCTTCAATGGCGTCTGTATGTGGTGCTTCTTTATCACTTATGGATGCTGGTGTGCCAATTAAAGCGCCAGTTGCTGGTATTGCGATGGGTCTTGTGAAAGAAGGCGAACGTTTCGCAGTGCTTTCTGACATCTTGGGTGATGAAGACCACCTTGGTGATATGGACTTTAAAGTAGCCGGTTCTGCAAACGGTATTACTGCACTTCAAATGGATATCAAAATCGAAGGTATCACGGAAGAAATCATGGAAGTTGCATTAAACCAAGCGTATGCAGGTCGTATGCACATCTTAAATGCAATGAACCAAGTGATTTCACGTGCTCGTCCTGAAATTTCAATGCATGCACCTACATTCCAAGTGATCAACATCAACCCTGATAAGATCCGTGACGTGATTGGTAAAGGCGGTGCAACAATCCGTCAAATCACTGAAGAAACCAAAGCGGCAATTGATATCGAAGACAACGGTACAGTTCGCGTATTTGGTGAAACCAAAGCGGCTGCTTCTGCTGCTGTTGCGAAAATCCAAGCGCTTACTGCTGAAATCGAACCAGGTACAATCTACACTGGTAAAGTAATCCGTATCGTTGAATTTGGTGCGTTTGTAAACATCCTTCCAGGTACTGATGGCTTACTTCACATTTCTCAAATTTCTAACGAACGCATTGCGAACGTTTCAGACGTATTGTCTGAAGGTCAAGAGATCAAAGTACAAGTCGCTGATGTCGACAACCGTGGTCGTATCAAATTAACCATGAAAGACATCGAACAAGCTTAATAGTTTGCTGATTCACAGAGTTTCGGCTCTGTGAATGGATTCACAAAAGCCTTGAGTGTAGTCAGAGTATGAACTTTGACTTGCTCAAGGCTTTTTTTATGGCATCATGCAAAAAGTAAACACAATAATAAATGAGATATGCAAACCTATTATTTTTTTCAGCATCCAACAGCGGCGCATATCTATGTGCAAGACCAAGCGCAATGTGAGCATCATCCTGAACTTGAGCCTGAGTTTATTTGGATTGATTGTACCCGTGAAGATGTGGTCAACCGCCCAGAGCAGTGGCAGAGTGATATTTTTCAGGCATCAGATCTACGGGTCAATGAATACCATCTGCGGGATATTTTAAATTTAGAGCATCCGTGTGCCTTTGACACACTCGATGATTATGATTTATTAATTTTTAGAAAAATGGTCACACCCGATGACCAAATTGTTGCAGGTGCAGAAGCTCTTGAAAAGCATGAGCGGGTCTTTGGTTTGGCGACCACCCCGATCAGTTTTTTGATCACGCCCCAAGTGCTGATCACGGTGCGCGAAAAAGGCAACAAAGCCATTGAAAGTTATATCCAACGGATTGAAACTTTAATGTCTCGTCCGATTGATGAACAAAATAAACCACGAAAATTAGCCATTACACCCTTAGATTTGGCATTGCGCTTACTGAATAATATGGTAGATGGTTACTTGGATTTACGTGTTCCATTGACCCGCCGTGTCGAGTTCTGGCAGCAAGAATTGCTGCAAGGCCATCGACGTTTTACCAAGTGGCATCAGTTGTTGCAGGAAAATATGGCCTTTCAGCAAGTGGAAAATTTGTGTGAAGAGCAAATTGAAGCTTTACAAGAACTGCGTGATGAAGTTGTAGATAATTACCCACATTTGAAAGGCAAAAAGCGCAGTGAAAAGCAGGATATCATGCTGGTTCGCGTAGATGATTTAAGCAGTCATATCGAACGCATTCAAAAACACACCACACGATTACGCAGTGCTGTGCAGGCCGCGATTGATCTGCATTTTTCAGCTGTCGCCAACCAAACCAATGAAAATATGCGGATTCTGGCGATTATTACGGCGATTTTTGCACCATTAACCTTATTAACCGGTATATACGGCATGAACTTTGAGTTTATTCCGGGACTCAAATCGCCAACCGGTTTTTGGATCATGCTCGGCATCATGCTGATCACCACGATTTTACTACTGTATTATTTTTATCGACGGCATTTGGTCGGGCGCGGTGAAAAAAGCGTGATTGATATGTTGGCACAGCAGCACGGCGATCAACATATGAATCTGTTTTGGTTTATGGATTATGAACCAATCAAACAGACGGTGAAGGGCACAGTCAAAGGTACGGTTAAAACCATGAAAGAAATTGAGAAGCTGACGAAACTCAAATAGTTCGCGTCAGTTTCTCTGATGGGCGGGTTTAGTTGCTAATCATTACGAATCCATGTGGTACTACGTCCGAGTGCAGACACGCCAATATAGCCGCGCATGGTTAAACGTTTGCCATTTGCACTCAGCTTGCCTTTGCCTTTATAGATATTGCCCGAGAGGGGATCCAGCACGTTTCCATTGCTATATTGATTTGGATATTGTGGGTCTGGTTTAAATTCTTTGATAATTTCGGAACCTATCAAAACCCATTTTTGAGTTTGCCGTTACATTTTAAGCATACTTCAACCAAGGGTTTGTACGGCAATGGGCATATTGCAGTGAGTGTTCCACTATACGTCCCGTCGGCATTTTTAACGACGGTGACATCGCCGCGTGAATATCCTGTTTGGTCATCAATTGTTTTCCAAACACTGGTCATATCATTGGCATGCAACAGAGCGCTGAAACTGAGTAATGCTCCAAATAGCACATGATGTATTTGCATGATGAATCCTTTGTCATGATTTTATTGTTTTTTAAAAATCTGCAGTACAACGCGATTTGACCGATCCTTATGGTCTTAGTAATTCAATTGCGTAGCCTCGTGGGTTGTACTGCGAACGACATGCATCATGAAAAATCCCCTATACATGAATCGATATCTCAAGAGATATCATCATTTTCGTTACTTTTCAGCAAGCGATAAATTTCATCTTTTAGCTTTAATTTCTTACGCTTAATGGTCTCAATATCCGTGTTATGATGATTGACAGGATTTAATTCCAATTGAATAATTTCACGATCTAACTCATCATGTTCTTCAAAGATCCGTGCAAAATATGGATTTTCATCACGTAACTGAGAGACCAAATCACGGTACTCAGGAAACATGTTTTTGACTTTTTTATTGCAATCTCGTGTTTTCATGGTTGTCGATCACTTCCTCTACAAGACAAACTCTACAAGAAAAGAAAAACGCCCTGCGAGGCAGAGCGTTCATGATTACATTTAATGTGAATGAAACTGTTGGTGTTTGACTTGGCGACGTAGTTGTTGAACTTCGTCAATTAAATCAAGCATCATAGCGACCGCAGTAAAACTGGCATCGAAATCTCGTTGAAGCCGATACGCACGCCGTGCGCGAGATATATCATCGCCAAAAAATTGATGAATCCTGTCTTCTGAACGGCTAGGCAGAATATCGTATTCGAGTAGTTGCAGAACCCATTCTGGACTTTGCCCACAGGCAGAGGCAAAGTGTTGTAGATCAAAACTACTTTTTTCGTCTACGATTTCAGTCTGTTTACATCCGTCACAGACAATTTCACGATAATGAATTGTTGTCATGGTGCTCTCCTTAAGACTGTCGTGGATTAAATGACGGAAAAGCTTGAGCAAAAGCCGCATATGCTTGTTGCTCTTGTTCGGTTTGTGCAGCTGGTATCTGTATATTTAAAATCAGGTAAAGGTGTCCGGGTGTTTTATTTGGTATCCCTTTGTCCTTTAATCGTAGCTGCTGCCCAGTACGTGCATTTTTAGGAATTTGTAGTTCTAATGTTTTGCCATCAGGACTGGTAAATGCAATTTTTTGACCCAATGCGGCTTCCCATGGACTGATATTCAGTTGTTGGAAAATATCAACGCCTTCTACACGGGTTTGCTCAGTTTGTTTATACAAAATTTCAATGTATAAATCGCCGGCGGCTCCACCGTTATAGCCAGCTTGCCCTTGGCCGGAGAGTCGAATTTGTTGACCTGATTTCATACCTGCAGGAATTTTGACTTGCAGGGTTTTACGTTGGACTTCAGGCTCACCATGGGCGTTGAGGCTTGGAATCTGTAAGGTGATATTCTGCGTTGCACCATTAAATGCGATTTCTAAATCCACTTCTAAACTGGCGTGTTGGTCTTCACCACGGAAGCTCTTGGTTTGGCGGTTTGCACGTTGATACTGATAGTCACCGCCACCAAAGCCTTGCCCAAAACGACCAAACAAGTCTTCAAATCCACTAAAGTCCGCATGCTGACCATCAGTCGTCGATTGGCGATAAAACTGAGATTGGTCAAAACCACCTTGGTTGCCAGCATTAAACCCAGCAAATCCTTGTGGATGATCGAGTTCAAAATCGTATTGTTTTTTCTTTTCGGCATCACTCAAGGTGTCGTATGCAACATTAATCGCTTGCATGCGCGCTTCAGCATCAGCTTCTTTGCTGACGTCAGGGTGATATTTACGCGCCAATTTTCGATAGGCTTTTTTAATTTGATCTGCCGAAGCATCTCGGGCGATCCCTAAAGTTTGATAGTGATTGTCTGGCATACTCTCTGTATAAATATTGATCATGTTTTAATCAATATAGAAGGGTTCATCAAACTGTCATAGGGGCAAACAGCATCTTATTGTTTCAAAACATGACAATAAAAAAGCCTCACGAGGAGGCTTTTAAAAACACATTTAAAATTAATATTTTATCCAAGTGACACTACGACCAATCACAGATACACCAACATACCCACGTATAGTTAAATGTTTTCCTGAAGCACTAAGTCTTGCTTTGCCTTTATAGATTTTTCCACCAATCGGGTCCAAAACTTTGCCGTTTTGGAATTCACGTGGATTTTTTGGATCTTGTTTAAAGTCCCAAATAAATGGCAAGCCGATAAAAGGTTTATTTTTCAATTCACCTGGGCAATTCGAGCAGACGCCCATTTTTTCAGTGCCAGGGACATTGCGTGTGGTGACAATGATGCCTTCATAGCTTCCATCGGCTTTTTTGCGAATTTCAACGTCTGCACGCGAATATCCTGTGCGGTCATCGACGGTTTTCCACTTCCCCACTAGCGGATCGGTTTCCGCAGCGATTGACAATCCTGACAAAGTGCTAAGTAGTATTCCGGCAAATAATTGTTGATATATTTTTTTCATTTCATCCCCTGAAAATTCAGAATTGTGTTTTTAGAGTAAGTTGCCTAATTTATATATAAAGTCCTACAAAATCAATGTGATAGTTTGTGATGTATTTGGCATATTTTTTTAAAACGCTGCTTTAATATGGAGTTTTTACTCTAATTTTTAAGTTAAAAAAGGCCTTTAATGATTTAAAGGCCTCGTGCTTAGTTTTTGACCCAAGTGACATTGCGTCCAATTGCAGAGCCTTCAGTACGACCATTGATGATCAAATGCTTACCATTATTCATCAAACGAGCGCGTGCATTGTAGTGCTTGCCTGATTTGGGATCGAGCATCACTCCACCCACAAATTCATTGGGCTTTTCTGGATCAGCGCTTAGGCCGCTTAAAGTGGTTAAACCGACCATGGGTTTATTTTTCTGAGCACCGGTGCATTGCGTGCATGTCGAAACATTTGCCGTTCCCGGTACGCTTCGGCTTTGGATAATGGTGGCTGAATACAGGTCATGCTTATCTTTGCGAATCACCACATCGGCAAGTGAATAACCTGTTCTATCATCAATGGTTTTCCATGTCCCCACTAAGGGGTCAATCGCTGCAAAAGCAGAGGATAAACTGCAGATGGAGAACATGCCGAACAGGATAGAAGGGAGGAATTTAACAGCCATACAATTACCCACATTACACAAAAAGCGGATGCCTAAAACTTAAAGGCATAAAAATATTATGGGTTTAATGTAGCCTGAAATAATATGAATATTCTAGTGATTTTTTAGGGATTGTTATTTATATTTTGAGCCAAAACATGAACGTGTTGGCGCTAAATAAGGTTTATGCTGAACGTCTACGCACTAGTAGAATAGTCAGAATTCATCTCAAAGTAGATTGTTATTGGCATGATGAACTCGTCTGGAGTTGAGTTCATCATGCCAATGAAAGCCAAAAGGCCGCTTTAGTTGACGCGGATCCAAGATACCGTCCGGCCGAGGAGCGTGGTTCCAACATAACCTCGAAGTGTTAGGACATTGCCGCGCGCATTCAATTGCCCTTTACCTTGATAAGTATTGCCTGAAAGTGGGTCGATCACCTTGCCATCGGTATAGGCATTCTCTTTTGCATTATGTTTAAAGCCAGAGAAGATCGGTAAACCAATTAAGGGTGCATTTTTGAGTTTACCTTCGCATTTTTCACAAATCGTGGTGACAGGGCGGTTAGGGATGGCATGTACTTTGGTGATTTTACCGCTATAGCTGCCGTCTTTTAATTTGGTGATTTGGACTTCAGCACGGGCATAGCCTGTTTTATCATCTATGGTTTTCCATGTCCCGACAAGGTCTGCTGCATGTGCTGTCATTGGGCCAAAGCAGAACATGGCTAAAAGAATAGCGAGTGTTTTGAGTTTCATATTTTATCCAGTTTTTTTACATTATTTTTCTATTAAAAATAAAGCTCTGTTGATTTTTTTGACTTTATTTCTGGCGCGATTCTACTCGAAAAAAAATTGATCGCAAATACAGCTGATCATGTTGAGGTTCTAAAGTTCGCAACCATTCGACTAAGCGGAAGAAAGTAGCTGTTCTAAATTTAATCGGAATAATAAAAAAGCACCCCGAAGGATGCTTAGATTTAGGCTTTCAATCATCACGATGATTTAGCTGAGGTGTTGACCAAAAAGGGATAAAGCTTCTTCTGCAGTAAAGGTATATTTTGTATTACAGAATTGGCAATCCATTTCAATTGGGTTTTGAAACTCTAGGGTTTCACGAACTGCAGCAACACCGATTTGTTCAAGTGCTGTCGCACAGCGTTCTTTTGAACATGTACAGCCAAATTTTAAGGCCTCAGTTTCAGGAAGACGAACTTCTTCTTCGTTGTATAAACGATATAAGATTTCATTTGCGGATAAAGACGTTAACTCTTCTGCTTTTAATGTCTCAGTCAGCATGGTTAAACGTGGCCATAGATCTTCATCGACACGGCGTTGTTCTTCTTCGTTGTTACGTGGTAATAACTGGATCAGCAAACCACCTGAACGGCTGTTGCTGCTTGCTAAGACGATACGTGTTGGGATCTGTGCAGATAGATCATAATATTGCATTAAGCAACCCGCTAATGTCGGTTTGTCTAAAGGTACAATCCCTTGATAACGCTCACCAAATTCAGGCTCGATATTAATGAAAAGCACTGGGTTTACCAAGGCTTTCAGTACCGTGCTGCTGTCTTCAGCGGCTTGAAAGTGCGGGTCTTCTTCATAATCGGCAAGTGCGCGAACTTCACCGAGATGATTACATTCCGCCATTGCCCATTTAAATGTGCCAGCTGCCTGAATTTGTAAGCTAATACGACCTTTAATTTTTAAGGTACTGGCCAACAAGGCAGTCGCGCTGAGCATTTCACCCAAGAGAATTTGTACAGCAGGTGCATAGTCACGCTGTGCAAGAATCGTTTGTAGGGCTTCTTCAAGATGAACCACTTCTCCACGAACAGGGCTATCTTCAATAAAAAAGCGTTGGCGTAAATCTGACATAAAATTCTCCATAACCCTGCTTTAATGGTGACGATATTGTAAAACACAAGTCATTCATTATCATCTCTTGTGACATCAATACGATGACGTTGTAAGCTGCGTTGTAAATCAACACCTGTAGGTTTTTCACGGGCTTGCGCATCGCTTTCAAACAAATGTTCCAGTTCAGCTAAAGCGTTACGATGCGTTTCATAAATCTTTTGTTCATCGGTATAGATTTGCTGCTGTTGAGTCAGCAGTTTTTCATCATAATCACGGAACAATTCGATACTTTTATAGGCATCTTCATCGCTGATGCCTAAGTCGCACAGCATGTGATAGGCCATTCCTAAAGAGGATAAATAGGTTTCACGCCAAATATGCTCAATTCCTAAATCACGCAGCAAATGCACCTGATGACGGTCACGCGCGCGGACCAATAATTTTAACTGAGGGTAATTCAGACGAATATGACGCGCCACGTTCATCGAGTCTTCAATATCATCTATGGCAAGGACAAACACTTTGGCATGTTCAATGCCCGCAGCGCGTAAAATATCTGGTTGTGTGGCATCGCCATAATACAGATGACCACCATAATTACGTACGAAATCGACTTTGTCTAAGTTGCTATCAATGGCGGTAAAAGACAAATGCTGTAAATGCGCCACACGAGCAATGATTTGTCCAAAACGTCCAAAGCCCGCAATAATCACAGGATTATGTTCATCCGGAATGTCGTCATATTCGGGAATGGTTTTTGGATTAAAACGTGGCAAAATTTGTGATTGTATTAACCAGTACAACATAGGGGTCAACACCATCGACAAGGTGACGATGAGGGTTAATGGCTCCAAAATGGCTTGTTGTACGACATTTTCACTTTTCGCCACACTAAAGACCACAAAGGCAAATTCACCGCCTTGAGCCAAACAGCTTGCCAGTAAAATACTGTTGCGCCATGAATTTTTAAGATAACGCGCAATCGCGGTAAGTGACGCCATTTTGATGAGCATCAGTGCCAATGCACCACCGATAATGAACCATGGCATTTCAACGAATAATGACAGTTTCGTAGTCATGCCCACGGTCATAAAGAACAGACCAAGTAAAAGCCCTTTAAACGGAGCAATACTGGCCTCGAGTTCGTGGCGGAATTCTGAGTCCGCAAGTAACACACCTGTGAGGAATGCACCCAGTGTGGTACTGATGCCAAGTACATCCATCAACACCACGACACCCAGCACTATAAATAAACCGACAGCGGTGATCAGTTCATGCGCACCACTTTTCGCGACGAAGCGGAAAAAAGGCCGCATTAAGTATCGACTAAATAAAAATAAGCCTGAAAAAGTCGCAATGATTGCAGCGAAATAGGCGATTCCGTGATGTGATGATTCTGTTCCTGCGAGCAGGGGAATGACTGCAATCAGGGGAATCGCGGCCATATCTTGAAACAGCAAAATCGAAAAGGATTGTTGCCCATAGGTGGTGTTTAATTGCTGCTTCTCACTCAGCATCTGCAAGACAAAGGCAGTAGAAGAAAGAGCGAGAGCGAAACCGATAACGATACTGGCTGCAATGCCTTGTTGTAAGGCAAAAAAACTGCCTAGCGCTAAAACAAGACCGGTCAGACCGACTTGTAAACTCCCCATGCCGAAAATAGAACTACGCATACTCCATAGACGCTGTGGACGCAGTTCGAGGCCGATCAGGAACATCAGTAAGATCACGCCAAACTCAGCGAGATCTTGGATCGCTTGGGGATCACTGGCAATGTTAAAGACGTCGGGGCCGAGCAAAATACCGGTGAACAGATATCCCAATACCGTTGCAATACCAAAGCGCTTGAGCAAAGGGACAAGCAATAAGGATGCGCCAAGGAAAATTGTGATCTGTAACAGTAGTGACATTTACTCGTCCTAGAGTTGTGTTTTTGGTCGAAAGTTGCAATTCAGTATGACTGATATTTTCAGACTGAATTGTACGCGTTTAACTGAGTTCCTGTGGGTCTATATCGAGGCTCAATTTCATATTTGATGGCTTGTTATGCAAGATGTTTTGCCACCAATAACGCAGATAATAATGTAAGCGCGCACGATCTGTAGACAGTAAAACCATGTGGGATTGGTAACGCCCTGCTTTGCGCTCCATCGGGGCAGGAATCGGCCCCCAAATATCAATAATTCCAGCAGAGTCCTGACGCAGCAATTGGGCATGTTGCTGTAAAAATTCAGTATTGATTTCTTGGTTTTTTGACTCACAGCGTATCAATGCTGCATAGCGAAACGGTGGCATTTGTGCCATTTCCCGTTCTTTCATGGTTTCTTTGGCAAATTTTCGATAGTTCTCATTGACCAAAATATTCAAAAGCGGATGGTCGGGTCTTAATGTTTGTAGGAATACATCGCCTTTACGTTCGCCACGGCCGGCACGCCCTGTGACTTGCACAATGAGCTGTGCAGTACGCTCGATGGCACGGAAGTCCACACTCAGCAGACCTGAATCGATATCTAAAATCGCCACCAAGGTGACGTAAGGAAAATGATGACCTTTGGCCAGCATTTGCGTACCAAGCAAAATAGCAGGCTCACTTTTTTGAATTTTGTCATAAATCTTTTGCCAACTACCAACGCGGCTGGTCGAGTCACGATCCACTCGAATGATGTCATGTTCAGGAAACAACTCATTTAAACTTTCTTCAACTTTGGCTGTGCCCATCCCAATAGATTTGAGCTCCTGATGATTACACTGTGGACAGTGATCTGGCATACGGTGAATGGTGCCGCAGTGATGACAATGTAAATGTTGATAAGGTGTGCGGTGTACAGTGAAATTGGCATCACAGTGTGGACATTTGGCCTGCCATGCACAGCTTTCACAAATTAAAACCGGGGCATATCCTCGACGGTTTAAGAACACTAACACCTGTTCTTTTTTCTCAAGTCGCTTACGGATTTCACCAATTAATAATTGGCTGATTCCATGCTGCTTCTGTGCCACTTTCAGATCAAGGATGTGCATTTTCGGCATGACCGCGGTGCCTGCGCGTTGGTTTAGTTCCAAAATTGTCATCTTGCCTTGTTTGGCAAGGGCATAGCATTCAATACTAGGTGTGGCAGAGCCAAGAATGACAGGACATTGCTCTAAATGCCCACGGAACAGAGCAACATCGCGTGCATGGTAGCGAAAGCCTTCTTGTTGTTTAAAGGACAGATCATGCTCTTCATCAATCACAATTAAACCTAGATTAGGCAGTGGGGTATAAATTGCAGAACGCGTGCCTAAGATAATTGACGCCTTACCTGTTTGCGCAGCTTGCCAAGCTTGCATACGTTTTGAATCGTTCAAACCCGAATGTAGTAGAGCAATATTGCAATGAAAACGTGATTGGAAGCGGCTAATGGTCTGTGGGGTAAGTCCAATTTCAGGCACTAAAACCAAGACTTGTTTGCCTTGCTTTAGAACCTCTTGCATGATTTGTAAATAGACTTCAGTTTTACCACTGCCAGTTAAGCCATCGAGCAGGAAGGCCTGATATTTTTTACGTGCGTTTAATACGCTATCGATCGCTTTTTTTTGGTCAGGGTTTGCCGTAAGTGGCATTTGCGCCATGCTCATCGGCATCGGGCTAAAGTCTTGTTCTGCTAACACACATTCGCAGATGCCTTTTTTCTCTAAGGCTTTGAGTGTTGCTGTTTCCACACCTGCCAAATTAAGTAAATTTTCCCCAGTTCCAGTTGGGTGTAATTTTAAAATTTTATAGGCTTCTTGTTGTCGTTCCGAGCGCTTAATTTTGTCATCGGCATGGAGGTCGAGGAGATTCCATGTACGTGCTAATAAATTATAGGGTTTCCCTTGGCGTAACAGCGTCGGAAGGGCACTTTGCATCACTTCACCAATCGGAAATTGGTAATACTGTGCAGACCATGTCAATAAATTTAAAACTTTCTCATCTAAAATGGCGCGATCATCAAGAAGTTCGGTAATGGCCTTGAGTTTAAAGCTTGAATCGAGTGGTGCATCGGGAGCAATTTTTTCCACGATGATACCGGTCAAATTTTGCCGACCAAAAGATACAGCAACGCGTGCACCTACTTCAGCTTGTTGGTATTGCTCTTGGTTTAAGCTGTAATCGAAGCAGTCGTATAAATATACCGGAACGGCGACTCGAACGCGGTAAATAGGTGTTGCAATGCTCGCTGAATTTGCCATAAAACGTGGATAAGTTCCTGATTAAATTTCGTCGTGATCGTAAAGGAGTTGTGTTAGAGTGAGCTCATATTTTATATCTAAGAATATGAATGATTTTGATGGTCAGACGCAACTGCGCTGATAGAAATTTTGGAAAATTAGAGCATTACAATGCCTGCATATCAGTTTACTGCCATAGACGCTTCAGGGAAGCAGCAGAAGGGTGTACTTGAGGGTGATTCTGCGCGTCAAATTCGTCAACAGCTCAGAGATCAGTCACTCATTCCAGTTGCTGTCGATCCGATAGAGCAAAAAGACAAACACGCGCAGCAGCGCTGGTTTCAAAAAGGGCTGAATGCCTATGACTTGGCTTTATTGACTCGCCAACTTTCAGTTTTGGTTGCCGCTGCAATTCCATTAGAAGAAGCGATTCGTGCTGTGGGAAAACAAAACGAAAAAGCCCATGTGCAAAACCTGTTGATGTCGGTGCGTTCTAAAGTTTTGGAAGGGCATTCTTTAGCCAACGCACTACAACAAGCGGGACGCTTTCCTGAACTGTATATTGCCACGATTGCAGCAGGTGAGCGTTCAGGTCATCTCGATCTCATTCTCGACCAACTTGCCGATTACACCGAAAACCGCTTTGCCATGCAAAAAAAAGTGCAGGGTGCGATGATTTATCCCATCATCCTGATGTTAATGTCTTTCGGTATTGTGATGGGACTCATGACCTATGTGGTCCCAGATATTGTCAAAACCTTTGATCAAAGCAAAGATGCCTTGCCGTGGATAACGGTCGCTTTAATGAAAGCCAGTGATTTTATTCGAATGGCTTGGCCATTTTTATTGGTCGGTAGCGTAGTCTCGATTTTTCTCTTGGTTCGATTCCTCAGAACAGCGGCGGGACATTATGCCTTTGACCGTTTGACTTTGAAATTACCATTATTTTCCAAACTGTCTAAAGGTATTAATGCCGCTCGTTTTGCTAGTACCTTATCGATTTTAACCAAGTCTGGCGTGCCTTTGGTCGATGCTTTAAAAATTGGCGCAGCGGTCAGTAATAATTGGGTGATTCGAGATTCGGTCAACCTTGCGGCAGAGAAAGTAACAGAAGGTGGTAATTTAGCAACACAGCTTGAGCGAAGTGGTTATTTCCCACCGATGATGGTACAAATGATCAAAAGTGGTGAAAGTTCAGGCGAATTAGATCGGATGCTCGAACGTGCATCGACGATGCAAGACCGTGAAGTGACGACCTTAATTTCAACTTTATTGGCGTTACTTGAACCGCTGATGTTGGTATTTATGGCGAGCATTGTACTGGTGATTGTGATTGCTGTGATGCTGCCAATCGTGAATATGAATAATATGATTTAAGACATTCGAACAATGATGTGAACAGAGATTTGTAACATGCAAGTGAAGACAAAAAATATGAAGCAACAAGGTTTTACTTTAATTGAAGTGATGGTGGTCATTGTCATTTTAGGTGTTTTGGCAGCGCTGATTGTACCGAACGTGATGGGCCGTGGTGAAAAAGCCAAAGTTGATACCACAGCGATTACTTTAAAAAGTGTCGCTGGCTCATTAGATCAATACAAAATGGACAACGGTAAATTCCCTTCAATGCAAGACGGTGGATTAAATGCTTTGGTCACTAAACCTGAGTCTGCTAAAAACTGGTTGCCGGGTGGCTATATCAAAGGTGGCTATCCAAAAGACAGTTGGGACAATGACATCCAATATGTGATTCCAGGTTCTGAAGGCCGTCCTTATGATCTTTATTCATTTGGTGCGGATGGTCAGTCTGGCGGTGAAGAAAATGATGCCGATATTTACTATAAACACTAACTGAGAATAATTATAAATTCAGTTTTAATGGAATTAATCACTTCACTTAATAGGATGTTTCAATATTGAGTGAAGTGATAATAAATCTTAATTATAAAATTAATATTAAGTTGTTGAATTTACTTTAAATAACATAATATGAAATATGTGATATTTATAATAAGAATTATTCCCAATTTTATTGATTACAATAATCGCAAAATATGAATAAATATAGGCTTTTCATTTAAATAAAACCGCGCATAATATCTTTTATGGTACTTTTTTAGCCATGGAGGATAGCATGAAAGCATTATTATTAACGGATGAAATTAACCAATTTCATTGGTCTATGCTGAAATCTGTTCTTTTGATTTTAAGTATTCTGCCGATCAGTCAAGGCATTGTGTATTTATGGCAAAGCACTGAGGGCAGTAGCCAAATTATGGTGGGCTTCTTTGCCATCAGCTTAATGAGTTCATTACTGGCTTTAAGTTTTTGGTCTGCATTAAAAGCGACTGTGGCAAATTTAAAACAAGAACATGCATCTGCCATCGAACAAATGGTTGTTCGTCTTTATCGATATATTCCAATGGTATCTTTAGCTGCCATGCTTTCCTATTTAGTTACGCAGTTATAACCCCAAAATTAAACCTTCAAAACTGGAGCTTGCTCCAGTTTTTTTATGTCTCGTGTTAATGAACAGTTCGTAGCGTACATCAGTGCATACTTCTACATGGTACGCGCTCTAACATAACCTTGCTTTGTCCGTTTTGGCGCATCGAATGTCTGCTTCACATATCGTCAGCCTGAATGAAATTTTTATAATCTTTAGATATCAGATCTTAGATAGTTAGATGAAGTACAACAAAGAATAGAAAGAGGGAAAAATGCAACAGATTGATTGGCACGATTTTGTGAAAGTTGAATTACGTGTAGGGAAAATTGTGCAGGCTGAAGTCTTTGAGCAAGCGCGTAAACCCGCGTATATTCTCCATGTGGATTTTGGAGAGGAACTGGGCATTAAAAAATCCAGTGCGCAAATTACACAGCTATATCAGCCGGAAAATCTATTGGGAAAATTGGTCGTTGCCGTCGTGAATTTTCCAAAAAAACAAATTGGTCCGATCCAGTCAGAGTGTTTGGTCACAGGCTTTCATAATGCAGAGGGGTATGTTGCTCTTTGTGTGCCTGATGCAGAGATTCCCCTAGGCACCAAGTTACTTTAAAAAAGCAGGGTGAACTGGCACGTTGAAAGTTTATCAATAAAAAACCGAGCCAAAGCTCGGTTTTTTTGATCTTTTGTAGCGGAATTAACGGCGTGATTTAAAAGAAATATCAACTTTACGCGGGCGATAAATCCAACCGAGAACCAATAACAAGAATGAGAAAATCAACACAGGCCAATCACTTAAGCGTGTGTAAAGTGTCTCGCCTTGCATGGCAGGTAAATCACCACGAAGTACCGCATCTTTATCCATCGGTGCTTGTTTCACAATGTGACCATTATGATCAATAAAGGCGGTAATGCCGGTATTGGTTGCACGGATAAACCAACGGCCATTTTCTTTGGCACGCATTTGAACCATTTGTAGGTGCTGATGTGGGCTCGCTGTTCCAGTAAACCATGCGTCATTGGAAATGGTCACTAGATAATCACTTTGACTGGCATTACGACGGGTTAAGTTGGGATAAGCCACTTCATAGCAAATCGCCGCACCTAAATCATGACCCTTAACATTCAAAGGCTTTTGGTTGTTTGCACCACGTGAAAAGCCACTCATCGATGGGTCATTTTGTAGGGCAGGCAGTACCCAACTTAACATCCCTGAAAGCGGAATGTATTCACCAAAGGGGACTAGACGTTGCTTCTTGTATAGACCAGAAGATTCATCACCAGTTGCCATGATGGTGTTGTAATACATAGGGTGTTGGTTTTGCTGTGATTCTGCCAAGTCCCAATAGGGAATACCTGTCACCCAAGCCGTACCTGTTTTATTGGCTTGGACTTTCATCGCATCCAAAAACGGCTCAATATCGGTTTGGAACATTGGAATAGAGGATTCTGGCCAAACAATGACATCACGCCCCCATTCGGTCCGACTTAATGACGCATATTTCATTAAGGTTTGAGCTTGGTATTCTGTTAACCATTTTAAATCTTGTGGAATATTGCCTTGAATTAAGGAAACACTCAGCGGTTTTTCATTTTTAGGCTGAACAAATTGCACTTGCCCTGCACCCCATGCACCGAGCAAAACAAGGGCAGAGGGAACAATCCAGAAGATGCGTTTACGCAGGATTTCAACCAATGCACAGGCCAATACAATGACCGCAAAAGATACCCCAAAGATCCCGAATAGTGGCGCATAGCCATCGAGAAATCGTTCAGTAAAGGCATAACCTGCAAACAGCCATGGAAAACCGGTAAAGACCCAAGTTTTACTCCACTCGAAAAACACCCACAGTGGCGCAAAGGTCAGTGGGGTTTCTGGAAAGAAGCGGCGGTAGAGCCAACTCTGAACTGCGGTAAACAGCCCCATCACAATTGCCATAATAGCAATCATCAAAACACTGAGTGCTGAATTGGTATCACCATAGACATGGATCGAGGTATACAGCCAAAAAGCCCCAACAAACCATAAGCCAAAGCCATAAGCTAGACCAATGAAAAACGATTGTTTAGGTGCACGTTGACTTAGGCAGGCATACAACAGGGCTGGAGATAAAATTGCCAACCACCAATAATGATAGGGTGCCAGCGACAAGCTGAAGATGGCACCTGAAAATAATGCAATCAGCAAAGGATAGATGAAAGGTAGCTGTTTTTTTTGTTGTGAGTGGTTTAGCAGCTTATCAAAGTAGGTTCTCATTTACGGACAGCTCGGATCAGATGAATGGTACGTGCATCTGCCTCCAAAATGGTAAATTCCCAGTTTTCAAGTTCAATCACTTGACCTTGTAAATCACTGACCAAGCCCATTTCTTGTAGCAGTAAGCCGCCCACAGTTTCTACTTCATCATCTGAAAAATCAGCATCTAAAAGATTGTTAAAGTGTTCAATTGGTGTAAGTGCTTGAACCAACCATGTATTTGCGCTCAGCGGGTCTTCATCTGGAATGATAAATTGAGCTTCTTCATCGACTTTGTCATGTTCATCTTCAATTTCACCCACAATTTCTTCAAGAATGTCCTCTAAAGTGACTAAGCCTGAAGTTGTGCCATATTCATCAATCACTACAGCGATATGGGTTTGGGTATTTTTCAACATACGTAAAACTTGGTCAGAACGCGCGCTCTCGGGTACAAATAAGGGTTGACGCATTAATGCACGAATATCGACTTTGGTGGTCGGTTCTGTCAAAAATGGCAACAAATCTTTGGCCAACAAAATACCGACAACATTGTCTGGCTGGTCTGAGGAAAAGACTGGGAAACGTGAGTGTGCAGATTCAACAAGTACATGCAAAATATCTAATAGCTCATCATCTTCTTGTAAGCTGATCATCGCAGTACGGGGGGTCATGACCTCGCGGATTTTAGTTGCAGGTAAGTCGAGTACCCCTTCGAGCATGGCAACTGTATCGGGTTCTAAGAAGCGACGTGAATCTTGTACCAATTTCAACAGTTCGTCACGGGTTTCTGGTGCAGTGCCCAGCCATTTACGTAAGCCGCGCATGCCCCACGACGGGCCGGATTCCTCTTGCATGATCTTTCCTAAAGACTCTTAATATCTAATAAATGATGATTTTATCATACCGTAGAAAATACAGTTGTCTATTGTTAATGTTGATCTAGATGATGAGCGATCAAGTCATTTTAAGACGCTATCGTTTGCATTTTTCAAGTTAACATTCGGTCGTCAGGATTATGCTAAAATAGCGTTAGATTTTAATGCTGAGTTTTCTAATGTCTGAGCCTTCTGTGCCCCCATCAATTCAATTAAACACCCGTGGCTTACGTTGCCCTGAGCCTGTGATGATGTTGCATCAAGCCATTCGTAAATCAAAATCGGGCGATATTGTTGAGGTTTTTGCAACAGATAATTCGACCTCTTGGGATATTCCGAAATTTTGTATGCATTTAGGTCATGAGCTTTTGCTTCAAGAAGAATGTCTTGATGAAAATGGAAATAAAGAATTCCATTATTTGGTTCAGAAAGGTTAATTTAAGAGATTGTAAAAAATAATAATTATTAAGATGTTACATTTTTATTAATAAAATAGGCTGGTCAAGTCTGATGGCTAGCCTATATCATTCGCAGCATAATTATACAAAGTTTAAAAAACAGACTTTTAAAATGTTAAATTCGATTGCTCTTATACTTGAAAAATTAGGCTTATCCGCCCAAAAACGTGCCATTCATGTGCAATTTTCCAACCCTGCGTTGAATGATGAGCTTTTTATTCAACGTATTGATGGGGAGCATGTCTTAAACCAAGGCCTGCAAGCGACTTTGATTTGCCTATCTACTAATGCCCTTATTCCGCTAAAACAATTTATTGGCGCACAGGTCGCCGTTGATCAAGTAACCGATCAGGGCGAACTCTTCCGCACCACGGGTATTATTACCGAAGCCACCCAAGGGCAGAGTGACGGTTCACTCACGCTGTATAAACTCACTTTAGAAGATGCAACATCGCTGTGGCATAAACGCAGGAACAGCCGTGTGTTTATGAACAAATCTGTTCGCGATGTCAGTGAAACTCTCTTTAAAGAATGGCAAAGCAAAAGTCCGCTTTTTGCTGCCAGTCTAACGCTAGATCTAAGCGGTTTAGGCCAAAACTATGACGTTCGACCTTTCATCATGCAGTCGAATGAAAGCGATTATGAATTTTTAACCCGACTTTGGCGCAGTGAGGGTATCAACTGGCTCATCGATGAAGCGCAGCTGAAAGTGTCACATTCCTCAGCGCCAATTGAAAAACAAAAACTCCGCCTGATTGATGACAATAGCCAATATCAAGCACTCAGCCGTCGTAGCATCCGCTTTCATCGCTCTAGCGCCACAGAAAAACAAGACAGCATCACCAGCTTGATCGGTGAGCGTAGCATTCAACCGACTGCGGTACACGTACAGCGCTGGCAAGCCGATGGTCTCAGCCAAGAAGAAGGTGCAGGTTCAGTTCAAAGCAAACATCAGCATAGCCAAAGCCAAGACAATGCCAGCTTAAGTTTGGAACAAGCATGGCATATCAGCCCTGCATGGATGCAAGATTTAAAAGGTGAAGATCAAGCTACGGCTTCATCCAACAGCCAAATTGAAAAACTGAATCAAAACCTAATACGCTACCACGAGCTACAATCGAAAAAATTCAGTGCACAATCGACTGTGCGTGATACCCAAGTGGGTTATTGGTTTGAATTGAATGAACACCCAGAAATCGATCAACACAGTGGTGCAGACAAACAATTTTTAATCACAGAAAAGAAATTTTATAACCAAAATAACTTACCCAAAGATCTCTCTGAACAAGTCAATCAACTGATTGAACAGAGCCAGTGGAATATTAAACCCATCCATGAACAGGCCGAGCGTCAGGCCAATCAGCTCACATTACAACGCCGCAATATTGCGACGGTTCCTGAATATAACCCACTCGAACACCGTCCAAGCACCCATCCGCAACGGGCTAAAGTTGTCGGGCCAAGTGGTGAAGAAATATATGTCGATGAATGGGGGCGTATCAAAGTCCGCTTTTTATTTACCCGTGGAGATGACCACAGCCATGATGGCGGTGCAGGCAGTAATGACAATGATACGGATTCTGCATGGGTAGATGTGCTTACCCCATGGGCCGGTGAAGGCTATGGTGCATGTTTCTTACCACGTATTAATGAAATCGTGGTCATCGATTTCTTTGACGGCAATATCGACCGACCATTTGTGGTGGGGCGCATACATGAAGCACAGCGCAGTCCGACCCAATTTGATAGTAAAGGTAAACTGCCAGACACCAAAAAACTGGCTGGAATAAAAAGTAAGGAAGTCCAAGGTGAAGGCTTTGGACAACTGCGCTTTGATGACACGACGGGACAAATCTCGACACAATTACAAAGTACCCATGGCGCGACTCAGCTCAACCTCGGTAACCTCAGTCACCCCAAAGAAATGGCAGAAAGTGCAGGTCGAGGCGAAGGCTTTGAACTAAGAACAGACCAATGGGGCGCAGTACGCGCAGGTCAAGGGCTACTTGTCAGCACACACCCACAACAACAAGCAGCGGCAATGCACCTCGATGCACAAGCGGCGAAAGATCAAATCGAAGCCAACTTAAACAGCAGTAAAGCCTTAAGTGAAGTGGCTAAAAATCAACAAACTGACCCGCTTGAAGTCCTGGATAACCTAAAAAACTTCCTTGGACAAATTGAAAAAGGCAGTAAAGAAAAGGCAGATGCTTTTAAACAAGCCTTAATGATTTTATCTGCACCAAACTCAATTGCTGTGAGTAGTCAGGAAGATATTCATCTTTCAGCAGATGGACAGATCAGCCAAAGTGCAGGCGATAGCATCAATCTCAGCAGTCAAAAATCCTTAATTGCCCATGCACAAAGCAAGATCAGTCTATTTGCAGCACAAGAAGGATTACGTGCGTATGCAGGCAAAGGCAAAGTTGAAATCCAAGCCCAAGGAAATGGGGCAGATCTGATTGCACGAAAAGCTATTCAAATTATTTCCACGGAAGATAAAGTTGAAATCAAAGCGAGCAAAAAAATCGTGCTAACTGCTGGTGGTAGTCAGATTGAAATTAGTAGTGCGGGTGTATTACCGACAACTAGCGGTAAGTTTGAAGTGAAGGCAGGGCAGCATAATTTTAAACAGGGTGCAACAGTAAATAAGCCGCTTCCATTTTTGCCTGAAAAAGAAAAGCAAAAATATGGCGTATGGTTTGATGTGATGGATCATCAAGGAAAGAAACTTGCTTCAGGTACGGAATATATTATTTACGATGAAACAGACAAAGAAGTTGAACGTGGAAAATTAGATAAATCCGGTCTTGTTAGGTTAGAAACTGAAGAATTAAATAAACAATATAAAATACATGTGGTGATGTGATGGGATTAGAAGAACAAGCCTATGCTGACTTAGTTAGGACAACTATGGGAAATGTAAACCCTACACCACCTGTAGTTCCTGTTCAGCTGGTGGTATATACACATAGTTATACCGCATTTATTGGTGGAGCATCTGATAAGTACTCTTTTGCTCCTAACGATCTGCCTATTAATATAGGAGGTAGAGGCTTAGGACCTAATAGATTTGTTGGTGAATATTTTGATGAGTTTGATTTATCACAAAAGAAGAAATTTAAAAATGCGACGATTGAATATTACGGGTATGAGGAAGCATATACTGGCATGAAAGCTGGAGGGAAAAAATTAGATGCATTTGACAATATTAAGAAATTCTTAGAAAAAAACCCGAATACTCAGGTAAATATTATTGGACATAGTTTAGGTGGATGGAACGCAGCTGGCCTAGCAGCTGAACTAGTGAAGAAAAAGATATGTAAAGTTAATTTACTTATAACAATTGATCCTGTTGGAACTTTATTATCGTATAGTGCATTAACTCCAGTAAGTGCTCGAATCTATTTTAGAGAACCTTCACCAAATTGTAATTATTGGGTAAGTGTAACATGCGAGCCAAAGTCGTATGATAGTAACGATGCTGTTGCAGATTCAGGAGGGCAGTGGAGGAATAAACCCAGAGAGAGAGCAAATGTTTTTTATTCTACAAAATATAGTCATGCTGAATTTAAGGAAATGATGAAAGAAAAAATATTTATGGGCCAGTCTGCTGAAGATATGATGTTCACTCAATTGAAGAAAATAAAATGAAAAAAAAATACATTTTGGGTTTTGTTGTATTTATTTTGGGTTGCCAAAATGCTAATCATCAAAGCTTAGATAGAAAAATTACTGTTAATCCTTCTCTTAAATTAAGCTACAGTATTATCGGTTCAGAAGAAAAACCTGCATTAGCAGTTACAGGAAATTTAATAAGTTCAGTTTCATTAAAAGAAGTTTTGATAAAAGAACAATTCGACTTTGCACGTATTGAGTGTGACAAGTTGAATGAGTTCAAACCTTATGCGTATTTAAAAGTAAAAGATGAAAAAAGAAAGAAGAATACTTTTCAATCGGATTTTTTGTTGAAAATATGTCCGGAAGATGATGCTAATAGTGAGCATTGTGTTAAAAATATTGAAGATTTTAGGAATAGAATAAAAACAAATTTAAGTTGTGAAGTCGTTTTTGGTGGAATGACTAAATCAAAAATAATTATTTCAAATCGATTTAAAATCGATAAGAATCAAATATTAAATGCAGAGGAGTATGCATTGGAATAAGCATATTCTTATGGAGTAGAAGCTAGAATTAGAATATTTATTGTTAGATTATGAATTTTTGGTACTCAAATATTATTTATAATTTAACTATTCAAATTTGACGAATTCTAACTTTGAATAAATTATTTTAACTGAGAATAAACCCGCACTAAGCGGGTTTATTTTTATCTCAAAGGAGATTACATGTTAGGGTAATTAGGACCACCGCCACCCTCAGGTGTTACCCAAGTAATGTTTTGAGACGGATCTTTGATGTCACACGTTTTACAGTGTACACAGTTTGCTGCGTTAATTTGGAAACGCTTAGAACCGTCATTCTCTTCCATAATTTCATAAACACCGGCAGGGCAGTAGCGCTGAGCAGGCTCATCCCATTTTAGTAAGTTCACATTTACAGGAATAGAAGCGTCTGTCAGTTTTAAATGCGCAGGCTGGTTCTCTTCGTGAACGGTATTCGATACGAATACTGAAGACAAACGGTCAAATGTAATTTTACCATCTGGTTTTGGATAATTCGGTTTGAAGTTCGCAGCATCGACAGTTTTTAAAGCGCTGAAGTCGGGCTGTAAGTCATGCAGCGTGAACGGCACTTTAAAGATGTTTTGATCAACAAAGTTGAACGCACCACCCATCCATTGACCAAACTTATGCATAGCAGGGCCGAAGTTACGAGAGTTATATAACTCTTCTTTCAACCAACTGTTATTGAACTTGTCTGTGTACGCAGTTAACTCTTTAGCGAAGAAGTCTTCACCTTCAGTCACACGTGCAATGGCAAGGTCACCACCTTTTTCCACACCCGCAGCAATCGCTTCAAATACAGCTTCACCGCACAGCATGCCTGATTTCATTGCTGTATGAGAGCCTTTGATTTTCGCAAAGTTTAGGAAACCTGCGTCATCACCAATTAAGCTACCACCTGGGAAAGTGAATTTAGGTAGTGAGTTGAAGCCACCTTTTACAACCGCACGTGCGCCATAAGAAATACGCTTACCACCCTCAAGATATTGCTTGATCAGTGGATGTGTTTTCCAACGCTGCATTTCCATAAATGGATACATGTGTGGATTGGTATATGATAAGTCAACGATCATGCCCAAAGTCACTTGGTTGTTCTCAGCGTGGTATAACCACCAACCGCCTGAAGAACCTGTTTCACTTAAAGGCCAACCTGCACCGTGCATCACCAAACCTGGTTTGTGCTTAGCAGGATCGATTTCCCAAAGTTCTTTAATACCAATACCGTAATGTTGCGGATCAGCATCTTTATCTAAGTTGAATTTTTGGATTAAACGTTTACCCAAATGACCACGACAGCCTTCAGCAAATAATGTGTATTTGGCGTGAAGTTCATAGCCAGGGGTAAAGTTGTGCGTTGGTTCGCCATCTTTACCAATGCCCATGTCACCAGTCTGAATACCTTTCACAGTACCATCTTCATGGTAAAGGATTTCAGACGCAGCAAAGCCTGGGAAAATAGACACTTCTAACTCTTCAGCTTTAGCACCCAACCAACGAACCACGTTACCTAACGAAATAACATAGTTGCCATCGTTATGCATGGTTTTTGGCACCATCCAATGCGGTGCTTCTTGTGATTTTTCATCAGACAATAAGAAATAGGTTTTATCTTCAGTCACAGGCACATTTAACGGTGCGCCTTGTTCTTTCCAATCTGGGAACAATTCATTCATCGCGCGAGGTTCGAGCACAGCACCTGATAGAATATGCGCACCCACTTCGGAGCCCTTTTCCACGACACAAACGGACAGATCGTTTAGGTTATTTTCAATTGCAAGTTGACGAATTTTAATCGCAGCAGATAGGCCGGCAGGACCTGCACCGACGATAACTACGTCAAACTCCATCGATTCACGTTCGATGTGTTCCATGTAGGACTCCTCATATTTCGGAAGGTGGCATCCATTCAATTCATTTAAATGGTGCTGCCATGAGTGTTCTTAATGCCCAGACACAATTTTTCTATCGTGTCTTTGATATTGTGGGCTAGTATAGTTTTAAACCGAGTTCTAGCCAATTGGCTGAATCATATTATTTTTCCGTCACTAAGGTATTTATTAGGCGGATGAAGCAGCAATTGAACGAAAACCCGACGAAAAAATTCATTAATAGGGATGATAGAAATTTAATGAACATTGCACAATACTTAAAAGATGGACAGTCCGGTCACAAAAGGTCAATCCCCCCATTAGATCAATGGCATCCAAAGCATTGTGGCGCAATGGATCTGAAGGTTTTAGCCAATGGAGAATGGTGGCACGATGGTCAATTGATCAAACGCCAAGCGCTTATTGACTTGTTCTCGACAGTACTATGGAAAGAAGACAGCAAGTTCTATTTAAAGACCCCAGTCGAGCAGATTGAAATACAGGTAGAAGATGAGCCTTTATTTGTTAATCAAGTCGATATGCTTGAGCTAGAAAACAAGCGCTATATCCAGTTTACGACCACAACACAAGACGTGATTGTTGTGGATGATGAACATCCTATTTTTATGCGTGCATATCAAGGTGAATTGCGCCCCTATGTACATGTGCGTTTTGGAATTAATGCACTGATCCAGCGTGCCGCATTCTTTCATTTGGTTGAGATGGGTGAACTGCTTGAAAATGAAAAAGGTGAATCCATTTTAGTGTTACAAAGTGGTGATTTGAGCTTGCAATTAGGCACCTGAGGTTTAAGCTTTCCACCTTGTCATTCTGAACAACATATAAGTGATCCTATGACCGCCATTCACCCCATTTACCCACTGGATGTACCCATGCCGAAAGCTGGCGCAGATGCACCGATCGGTTTATTTGATTCGGGGATTGGTGGCTTATCTGTGGCCTTGGAAATTGCGCGCTACTTGCCGAATGAACGTATTGTGTATTATGCCGATACTGCACATGTACCCTATGGGCCACGTGATGATCAAAATATACGTGAATTGACTGCACATGCCATAGAGTGGTTATACCGCCAAGGCTGTAAAGTCGCTGTCGTGGCATGTAACACGGCATCTGCTTTTAGTTTAGATTATTTGCGTGAACATTATGGGGAGAACTTCCCCATTATTGGTTTAGTTCCTGCGTTAAAGCCTGCCGTTCTGCAAACAAAAAGTAAAACAGTGGCTGTTCTTGCAACACCTGCGACATTTCGTGGAAAGTTGATTAAAGATGTGATGCATCGTTTTGCTGAGCCGGCAGGGGTCAATGTTCTGACTGTTACCAGTTTGGAATTAGTACCCTTTGTAGAAGCAGGTGCGCAGATGAGTGAGGCTTGTCTTAACACATTAACTGAGGTTTTACAGCCAGTTGTAAATCAAGGTGCAGATTTTTTAGTGCTTGGATGTACACATTACCCCTTCCTAAAATCGGCAATTCAGTATATTTTTGGTCAGAAGCTGACATTAATTGACTCAGGTTTTGCAGTTGCACGACAAACAGCCCGAATTTTGATTAAAAATGAGTTATTATTTGATCAGAAAAGAGAAAATTGTTTGCGTATAGAGTGCTATGTCAGTGGCAATAATGCGGAAAATTTAAAACCGGTTGTGGCGCGCCTGATTCAAGATGATATTTCTTGGAACATTGCCAACATCGGACTTATAAGTTCAGAAGACTAAATCAGTCATTTTGGACAACGTTAAATGAAAAAATTAGTTTTTTATTGGGGTAGTCATGTCGCATTTTCCAGCTAAGATCAATTCGATGCTGAGTGCGTTATGCAGCGGGAGAGGATCACTAATGCTCGATAAGCGTTATCAAGTATTCATTTCCACATCTGGTAGCGAAATGCAGCCAGAACGGATCATTTTGGCTCAGACGCTTGTGGGAATGGGGTTTTTCTCATGGGGGCTAGAACAACGCACACCATTGAGCACTGCTTTTGCACGTCGTCAAATTGACGATTGTGACTATGTGATGATTTTATTGGGTAGTCAATACGGTGAGCAGTCTGTGTCTGGTGTGGGCTATATGCACCTTGAATACATCTATGCGGTGACCAAGCAAAAACCTGTCATTGTGTTTATGCATGATGATCCAGATTCACGTGATGATGCGTTACATGATGCTAAACCTGAACTTCGTGAAAAATTTAAAGAATTTAGAAAACTATTACAAAATGAAGTCGATCAAGTTTTTACCTATCGTAGTTTACGTGATTTAGAAATGGCAGTTCGATTGAACATGCCACAAATGCTAGAACGCTATCCTGTTACAGGTTGGGTGCGTCCACAGAATACTCAAGCTTTACATGATGAAATTGATCGTTTAAAAGCCCAGTTAGTTCAACTCGAAACAGAGTCTGGAAAACGCGAAGTTGATCCATTCCTATCTTTACCAAAAGTGTCGATGCATGAACTATTTTCATTTGAATACCGCATGCACGCTTATCAAGATGGTAATTTCAAAGAATTAAAAGTACAGAAGAAAATGACGTGGGCGCAGCTCTTGTCGATTTTAGGCGCAACCTTTGTTAATCCAACCCCTGAGGAATTCTTCTCTAAACGAATGAATGAGTTTTTGAATGAAACAGGTTTGGATGATGCTCGTATTGAGATGCCGCGTGCACATGCGGTTGCGCGGGCACAAGTGAATATTCGTGCTTTACACAGCATTAAAAGCCAGATGCGGCAGAATGACTGGATTGTGCCCAATGGCCGAGATGACCGTCAGCGGATGTTGTGGCAAGTGACCAGTAAAGGTCAAAAATTACTAGAAAGTAATTTGCTAGATAATGATCGAGTTTTTCAATTTAAATCTGCATACTAATCTATTTTATTAAATAGATAAAAAGCTGCTACATTAGCGTCATTCAAATTGATGGAATAAGCGTAATGTTGCCTGCCGAAAAAGCTAAAGTCACCATTATTCTGGCAAATCTAGGTACGCCTGATGCGCCAACTGTACCCGCAGTGCGTCGTTTTCTGCAACAGTTTTTGTCAGATCAGCGGGTGATTGAAATCCCGAAACCGATATGGCAAATCATTCTACGTTTGTTCATTTTGCCATTTCGACCAAAGCGTGTGGCGCATGCCTATGAAATGGTTTGGGGCAATGATTCGCCCATGCGTGAAATTTTATTTGAGCAAGTCGCCGCAGTAAAACAGCATCTCACAGCAAAATATCCAGAATTTGAACTAAATGTGATTCCGGCCATGACTTATGGTAATCCGGGGATTTCTGCCGCTTTAGCGCAATTGGCTGAGCAGCCACAAGACCACATCGTCCTGTTTCCACTATTCCCACAATATTCAGCAACATCGACTGCACCGCTATATGATGCGATCGCACAATGGATTCCGCAGCAACGCAATTTGCCGGGTTTGAGCATTATTCGTGACTACTATCAGCACCCGCTATTTATTCAAGCATTAGCGCAAAGTGTGCGTGATTATCAAGCGGAGCATGGGTTCGCGGATAAGTTACTGATGTCATTCCACGGTATTCCACAGCCTTATGCCGATAAAGGTGATCCCTATGCTGACCGTTGCCGTGTAACAGGGTACTTGGTCGCAAAAGCGCTCGGTTTAAATGAAGATCAATATGAAATCAGTTTCCAATCGCGCTTTGGTAAGCAAGAATGGGTGAAACCTTATACCGATGCCACTTTGGAAGCGTGGGGCAAACAAGGCGTGAAATCGGTACAGGTTATGAGCCCTGCATTTTCAGCGGATTGTTTGGAAACGCTAGAAGAGTTGGCGCTGCAAAATGCTGAAACTTTCCAAGCTGCAGGCGGTGGTGAATATGGCTATATTCCCGCATTAAACGCGCGGGATGATCATGTCGCATTGCTCAATTTATTACTTCAAGCTAATCTTGATGCCTTAAAGCAAACATTAGCCCATTCATCGCCTTGAGGTTTTCGCCCTATGTTGCAAGTTAAAATCGTGCCCGTTACGGCATTTCAACAAAACTGTTCCATTGTTTGGGACTCTGAGTCGAAAGAAGCGGTCTTGATTGATGCAGGGGGAGAGCCGGAAAAATTAAAAGCCGAAGTTGAAGCGCTCGGTTTAACGGTCAAAGCCTTGTGGTTAACGCATGGCCATTTAGACCATGCGGGTGCGGTTGGGGCATTAACCCAAGCATGGAATGTTCCGGTGATTGGCCCGCATAAAGAAGATGCATTTTGGCTCGACATGATTCAAGACGTATCAGCCAAATATGGCTTTCCGATCCCTGAAAATGTTCATGTGACTCAGTGGTTAGAAGGTGGCGAAACACTGAAACTGGGTGAAGAAGAGTTTGAAGTACGTTTTGCACCGGGGCATACACCAGGCCACGTTATGTTCTATAACGCTAAATATGGGGTGTTATGGACAGGTGATGTATTATTTAAAGGTTCTATCGGCCGTACTGACTTTCCGCGTGGCAATCATCAGCAGCTATTAGACTCGATTCAACGCGAATGCTTTAGTTTACCTGACGATACTCAGTTTATTTCTGGGCATGGGCCAATGAGTACCATTGGCTATGAAAAGCAGCACAATCCTTTTGTTGCGGGTAAAGCTGGTTAAGCAATACGCTTTAACTTGATTGGGTAAAATAAAAAAAGGTCTACTGCGGTAGACCTTTTTCTTGGATATTTTTCACATTTAAATCCGATCAAAGCGTATTTAGAACTGATCTTCTTCACGGCCACCATCAGCTTGTGGCGCATCTTGGGTAGGCAGGCGATATTCGTCATTGGCCCAAGCACCAAGATCAATCAATTTGCAACGATCTGAGCAGAATGGGCGGTATTCATTGTCTTCCCATGTGGTGAGTTTGCCACAACGAGGGCAGTTCATGGTGGTTGGCATGGGGCAACTCCAGCGAAAATGGATGATTCAATTAGGCAAAAACAGTCGCAGTTGTTAGACTTATGCCGTTCTGTTTAGTTTGATCTGTTTATGCCTATTCGTCAATTTCAAGCGCAGCGTATGCGAGCTCCCCGTGATTTTCAGCCGATTGATTCCACACCGATTTGTGTGGAAATTGGGGCTGGTAAAGGTAAACACGCATTATTATTTTCAGCCAATCACCCTGAATTTCAATTGATTGCTGTTGAGCGTACACGTGAAAAATTTGTGGCAATGCAAAAGCAGCATCAACTTGAGGGGCAAAACAATTTAACTCCAATTCATGCTGATGCATTACCTTGGGTAGTACATGCCTTACATCCTGCGCAAGTACAGCAATTCTTTATTTTGTATCCAAACCCTGAACCGCATAATCCTGCACAGCGCTGGTTAAATATGCCGTTTTTTGAATTTCTATTGTCGCGTTTGCAGCCGGGTGGTCAGATTACCTTGGCGAGTAATATTCCTGAATATATTGAGGAAGCGCAGCAGCAGTTAATCGATGTTTGGAAGCTACCTTTTGTCAAAGAACGCATTGCAGAGACTTCAGCACGTACACACTTTGAGATTAAATATCTAGAACGTGGTGAACTCTGTCAGCAGTTAATCATTACCAAGCCTGTAGATTACACCACACGTTTTGATGATTTTCAGCCTTTACAGGGACAAAATCCTGTCAAAGAACAGGCGGAATAATTGGGCATGACTCAGCGTATTGCAATTATTGGTGCAGGTCCTGCGGGATTGATGGCGGCGGAAGTGCTTAGCCAATTTGACTATGACATTCATGTTTATGAGCAAAAACCGTCGGCAGCGCGAAAATTTTTAATGGCGGGCAAGACAGGGCTGAATATTTCGCATGCAGAACCCATTGAACAATTTGTGCAGCGCTATGATCAAGTGGAATGGCTGAGCCCATGGGTTAAGCAGTGGGATGCAGCATGGATTCAACAATGGATGATGGGACTGGGTATTGAAACCTATATTGGTTCATCGGGTCGGGTATTTCCTATTGAAATGAAAGCTGCGCCTTTGCTGCGTTCATGGTTAAAACGTCTCAGTCTCGACGGGGTGCAGTTTCATTATCGACATCAAGTTTTGGACTTACAGTCCAATCAGCTGACGATTCAAAACCTTGTTGATGGATCAAATCAAGCGCTTGGCTTTGATGCGATTATTATGGCATGTGGGGCTGTGTCTTGGTCACGTTTAGGCAGTGATGGCGCATGGCAAAAATGGCTGCAGCCTGAGAGTATTGAAGCTTTTCAGGCCAGTAATGCCGGTGTGGAACGCGTTTGGTCGAAGTTCATGCAGCCCGTGTTTGGACAGCCTTTAAAGCGGGTCAATGCATGGGTCGAGCAAGCCGAGCCGACCCAAGGTGATATCATCATTTCACACTATGGACTGGAAAGTGGATTGATCTACAAACAAGGTCGAGCACTGCGTCAACAGGTGAAATCTGCTCAGCCCATGCAGCTAACTTTGGACTTATTGCCAGATCAAAGTGTTGAGCAATTGGCAAAGAAACTACAGCCTTCGAAGAAGCAGTCTTTAACCAATGTTTGGCGTAAAGCCGGTTTAGATGCGGCGAAAGCTGCGCTGGTCCGTGAACTGGTGGATAAATCTTTGTGGCATGAACCTGCCTTACTTGCTGCGAAAATTAAACACTTAAATATTCAACTCGATGGATTTCGCCCGATAGATGAGGCGATCAGCTGCGCTGGCGGTGTGAAGCGTTCAGTCCTAAATGATGGGTTACAATTGAAGAGCAATCCTGCAGTATTTGCTTGCGGAGAAATGTTGGATTGGGATGCGCCTACAGGAGGCTATTTGCTAACAGCATGCCTTGCAACCGGTCGAGCAGCGGGTGAAGGGGTTCAAAACTATCTGGTTTCTTTGCAGAGCTAAGCGCTTCAAATTGTCACAATCTTGCTGAGGAGTTGTGATATTTTGAGATGAAATTCTTCTAAGAAAGACCATTATGCGCGTACAAGAACAATATACCGGAAGCTGCTTGTGTGGAGCGGTTTGTTATGAGATCAATGGTCCGATCGGTGAGATCGTGCAATGTCATTGTTCTCGGTGCAGAAAAGCTAATGGCACGGCATTTGCGACCAATGCCCCGATTGCTAAAGCAGATTTCAAAATTGTGTCGGGTGAACAGGTATTGAAAAAGTTTCAATCTTCACCAACCACACAGCGTTGTTTTTGTAGTGAGTGTGGTTCGCCGATCATCAGTATTAAGGCTGAAACGCCTGATTATTACCGCCTACGTATAGGTACCTTAGATACGCCTCTGACGCAGAAACCGACCTGTCATATCTTTGTCGCATCCAAAGCTGAATGGGACAGTATTCATGATGAGTTACCGCAATATGCAGAGCGTCCTTAATTTTTTGCGTTGTATTTCTAAATAAAAAAGGGTTCACGTGGAACCCTTTTTGTTTAAGTCATTTTTCGACTTTTAATTTATTGAGCTTGAGCAGGATGTTTAAGCTCGGGATATTGTTCTTGCCAATGTCCCAATTGTTCTTGAGCATGAATAAACTGACCGAGACCTTTGACACTATCACTTGGATTTTTTAACTCGCCATCGGCTGCTTGATTTTTCTCACGATAAATTTGTGATTGATTGTCCCAGTACTGGTACATCAAGCCTTGAATGTAACGGCCTTGTTCAGTTTTCATTTCGAGTTCTTTGAGCATATTTAATGCCGACTGGATGTTGTCACGCTTACGCTGTGTAGAAAATTCATCGGTGAGTTTGCCTTCCTCACGCAGTTTCATCAGCTCATCTTCCATCTCATCGCTAATTTGACTAAAGCTCTCGTCATATTGCGTCAGAAGCGTGAGGTCGTGTAAATCATCTGGGGTCTTGGCAAAGTTTTTAATAGGATCACTATTCAGCTCTTTCATGATTTGATCATCGGAACTGATTTCACTATTTTGTTCCACTGTTTTTGTTGATTTTTCACATGCAGTGAGTCCTAAGACTGTACCCATGAGGAAGATGACACTGAGTTTTTTTAAAGAGATTGGCATGAGCATAATCGTGTCCTAATGTGTTTTTCTAAAGATATAGACATGCGTGATATACGGAAAATCAATGAAATCCTGTGCCGTCTTTTGGGTTGATTCAGCCACGATATTTTCAAATTGTTGTTTCAGTTTTTGTTGTTCATCCGTGCTTAACGCTGCAATAAAACTGGTGGACAATAATCGTTTGGAAACCACGTGTTCCACTGTACCATGATGCAATTGTTGAAAGGTGGTTTCGGCAATTAATTTAAATGTTTGCTGCTGCTCAAACACTTTTTGCCATTGCCCACTATGATAACGTGGTGTGTCACCTTCGAGTTCACTCAAGACATCAGCGAGTTGTTTGACCCAATTGACTTGGATATCACGCTGGTTCCAAATCAAAACAAGATCACCATTGGGAACCAAGATACGACTGATTTCATTGAGGGTTTCAGGGGTGGCAAACCAATGAAATGATTGGGCACAAAATACCGCTGCTACAGAATGATCATGCAGTGGAATCTGATCACTTTGGGCGGCTAAAGTTGCAATATGCGGATGTTTTTTCTGCAATTGTTGCAGCATTTCATGTACAGGTTCGATCGCGGTGATATTTTCACTGAGTGGGCGAATATACTCGAGAAATTTGCCTGTACCTGAACCTAAGTCCACCAGATGGGCTTGAGGGGCTAAAGCTAAATGTTGTTGTAGCCACGCACTGATTTCAATCGGGTAGTCAGGACGGGCTTGTTGATAGAGTTCAGCTGCAGAGCTAAAGCCTTGTTGTGTGGCAGGATGTATTGAATGTGTCATATTCTGCACTTTTTAATCTGTATGGCCTCTATAAAATAGCATATTCGGAACAAGATAAACTTTGAATGCAACAAGGAAGGAAAAGCGTGACGCAACAAGGACTGGAGCAAAGTACAATGGAAAAGCACATCATTTTTGAAGATGATCAAATTCGTGTCATTTTTCAGCCAGGCAGTTCTCGTGAGCTTATTTTCTCCTTCGGTGATTTGATTACCCGCGCCAAGGGCTTGAGCATTAATGCTGAGAAGTCTTTGCAAAAATATGATTTTAATGTGATCGGTGTGATGCCGAAACAAAAATCTTGGTTTCCAACAACGTCAATGCAACAGATGTATCAAGCCATCAAGCCGATCCTAGAGCAATTTGAGCTGCGAATTGCCTATGGTGGTTCCATGGGCGGCTATGCGGCCATTAAGTATGCCAATTTATTTGGATTCCAGCGTGTGGTCAGTATGGTGCCGCAGTACTCCATAGACCCAGAGGATATTGTCGATACACGCTATGGCATGTTCTTTCAACCTAATCTGCATGCCAATATGCGAGTACTTGCTGAAGACGTATCGACTACACGTGAATATATCGTGGTGTATGATCCTTATTGTCCAGAAGATCGCGCGCACTTTGAAAAATTACAGGCTTTAATTCCACATGTGCATGTGTTGCATCTGCCGTTTACAGGGCATGATGCCATTGCGGTATTGGCGAGTTCTGAACTGTTAAATGATTTCTTGAGACATCCTTTTGATGCGCCGTATTTTTATCAAAAAATGCGTCGGGTTAAGAAAAACAGCAAATTTTATTATCGAAAAGTCATCGAAAATTTACTGACACGCCATCGTGATGCTTTGGGTGAAATTTTAAAAAGCAATTCGTTTCAGCTTGACCCTCAATTTTTTGATGCCAAACAAAAGCAGACCTTATTGCGAGTATTGTTTAATAACAAACAAGTCAGTGAGCAAGATCTGCAAAAGTTGGGGATCACAACTTTTGTGCCACAGGATAATCGTAACCTGTTACTCGACCAGTTTGAACATGGTTTAGTGTTTAATGTGATTAGCCAAAAAATTGAAAGCTATGCAGCTGGTGTAATTGCGCTGAATCACAAGTTTTTGATTCCTTTGCAGCCGAAGGGCACAGGTCTAGTTTACGTCCAAGTCCAAGATGAGCGTTACATGGTGGTGATGAATGACCGTCAGGTAATGAAATTGGTCTTAGCTCAAGATGAACTGGCGGCAGGTATGCATCCGATTTTAATGCAGAAATATGTGGGCTATTACACGCTGAACTATAAAGAATTGCGTTTGAGTAGCGATGAATTTGGTCAAGTCTTCTTTGTGGAAAATGCCGATGCATCTTGCCAGTTTGTGGTGCAACCCGAACAAATTTAAGCTCGACATTGGGTTGAAAATCCAAAGCTTGCTAATTTGTAGGAAGAGATTATGATGAGAGAAAGGTAGTATAAAAAACAATCATACTACCTAAAACATCATGAGGAATACGAGGGGTATCAGTATGCATTCAACACAGATGCTTGCTGTATTATTCATCTTAGTGCTGACCATGGGTTCAGCCTATGCACAGGGGGTTAGTTCAAGCATACTGATTTTTAGCAGCAGCATGTTGTTACTTACGATACTGACCATTTATGTCATACTCAAAATTCGAAATTCATTGCAACATCATCTCGATAAACCCGCGAAATAGCGGGTTTTTTTATATGCTGTTCGATTGCACTTTGGTGCATCACAGGTTTTAATCATCCACAATCGAATTTTTATAATCGGCCAGAAGGGAAGCAGCCATGAAAGCGGTATTTCTAGATTATCAGTCTCTAGATAAACAGGACTTAGATTTTAGCGGACTAGAAGCACAGTTTGATGACTTGACGCTCTATCCCGCAACAATGGCTGCAGAGGTTGCTCAGCGCATACAAGGGGCTGATGTGATTATCAGCAATAAAGTACACATCAATGCTGAGCACATGCAGCTCAATCCGCAATTAAAACTGATCTTAATTTCTGCCACTGGCACCAATAATGTTGACCTTGTACACGCACAGCAACAAGGCATCGTGGTGTGTAATTGCCAAGCTTATGGCACCGCTGCAGTCGCACAGCATACCTTGATGTTAATGTTGAACTTGGCGACATCATTTCGACAGTATGATCGGGCGGTCCAACAGAGAGATTGGCAAAAAGCAGATCAGTTCTGCTTACTAGATTTTCCAATTATTGAGTTGGCTGGTAAGACTTTGGGGATTGTCGGCTATGGCGAATTGGGTCAAGCCGTGGCACATTTGGCTAAAGCGTTTGGCATGAAAATTATGATTGGCGCGCTACCGAATCGACCTATGGTGGCTGAGCGAGTGGCCTTTTCTGAGATGTTAGCGCAGGTCGATTTTCTGAGTTTGCATTGTCCTTTAACTGATGAAACTCGTGATTTACTCAATCATGAAAGCTTGGCTCAAATGAAAGCATCGGCCTTTGTGATCAATTGCGCACGAGGTGGTGTGGTTAATGAATCGGCATTAGCCGAGGCATTGAAATCAGGAAAGATTGCAGGTGCGGCAACCGATGTCTTGACGGTTGAGCCACCTAAGCAGGGTAATGTGTTGCTTGACCCAAGTATTCCAAATTTAATTATTACTCCACATAGTGCATGGGGCAGCGTCGATGCAAGACAACGTATCGTGCAGCAAATGGTTGAAAATGTAGAGGCCTTTAAAGCGGGGATGGTCATTCGGCAGGTGAATTAAAACGAGTTTAAGGAACCTTATTTTTGAACAAAGCTCTATATAAATAGGGATGTCTATGCAGGTCGATCTTGCCAATAAAAAAAGTTTAAGATTATTTTGCATGCTGATTCTCTTTACCGCATGCATTACTTGGGCATGGTACAGTTATGTACTAAATATCAGTGAAAATTATTTATTCCAGAATCCTGATTTTGAAGTTCATAAATTCATGCCGACCTTACAAGTTGTGCTGGTTTCGGTATTTTTTATTGCGCATTTCGTCTTAGCGCTTATTGATTTTTTAAATTGCTATTGGTATTGGGGGCTATGGCTTGTTGTAGTGCCTATTATTGTGGGACAGGTCTATTTTTCTGTCTTTGGAGAGGTTGCTCATATTGATCATTTATCAGTCTGGGTTGATTATCCATTTTGCCTGTTGATGCTTATTCAAATCTGTACAGCATCGTTTGTACGTAGGCGATATCTCAAGCCTAATGCTTAATGCTTAATGCTTAATGCTTAATGCTTAATTTAATAGTTAAATTTCAGCATTTTTTCAAAAATTTAGCATTGAAATGATTTTTGATCCGCTCAAATTCAAGTTCAGTCTTGATACTGTTTGGCATCATGATTCGTAAATAACTTTTTTCGAGTTTAAAAGGCTCTTTGGTATTGGGTACAGGATTAAAGCCACCATTTGGGTAGATCAAATTTGTCTCATAGGCACGTAAAATCTGATCATTGTGAAAATAATAACTTGTTAGGGATTGATTGGATTCTCCAAAAACATAGAGGTTTATTTTGCATTGGCCATCGAGTTGATACAGCGTCGCTTCATTGCCTTCAGTCGATTTGTATTCTTCGTCATCTAGCATCTCTAAGGTTTGTAATAATTTACCTTCGGCATCATGGTTATATTGGTATGAATCGTACAATTGGGGAAAAATAGTCTGCAACTGTGGATAACTTTTCAACAATTGTGGAAAACGTTGTAAGCCAATCACAGAGCCAACACAGAGCAGAATGCCAAGCAAGATACCAAATAAAATTCGCATTTTTTTCTCATTAATTCATTGTTTTTATAGGCATAGGCCAAAGACCAAAAGTATTTAATTTTGGTTTTAAAAAAGCCCAACCAAAGTTGAGCTTTTAAATGTAGTGTTAAATTATAAATCAGTCACAGGATAGGTTGTAGACGTCGAACTCGAAGGATAGCTACTTTGAGGATATTGATTGTTATTTTGCCCCGCATTGTTGCTTGGAGTTGTATTAATCGTATTACCTGAAGACGGTTCACTCAACGACTGTTGGCTGATGGGCGCAGGTTGGCTGGTTTTGCCTGTGATATTTTCACGGGTTTGCTTCAATTTTTCATTGACGTTTTGAGTGGCTTGCTGTGCGCCCTGATCAACCTGTTGCACTGTATTTTGAGTAGCAGTTTTCGTATTGTCCCAAGCTTGGTCAACCGAAGGCTTAATTTTAGAAATTCCACGTTCAGTCATTTCACCAATATTTTTAGCAGCACCGACCACGCCTTCTTGGGCTTTATAGGCCCACACATGCAATAAATTTGGATTATCGCCATAAGGGCTCACAGGTTTTTTCGCTTGTTGCTCAGTACTTTGCGCTGCTGCGTTTTCTTGTGCCCAAAGCATGGGTGTCGTGAATATTAAGCTTATGCATAGCGTTGCTTTTAATGAAATCTTCACAGCTTCACCTCTGAATTTTATAGGTTTTCTATCTGATGAATGGTTTTAACGCATTATAGGAAAAATTGCAGCGAAAAAAACTTGCCGTAGCAAAATCAATACAGCAAATGACAGCTTTGTACACGTTTGTATTTTGCATAAGGTAAAAAAAGGCCCACCGAAGGGTGAGCCTACTCTCTGGAGGAGAGGGTATGAAAGCCAGTTTATTTATTTGTGAGCACCTAAGCTGGCTTCATGTGAGCTATGGACTTCAGCTTGTGCAACAGGCGTTTGCAACTGTACATTGCTACTGCCACTCACATTGGCTTCTTGACCTTTTTGGAAATTCGCTTTGGTTTGTTGCCATTTTTCACTGGCAAATTGGCGACCTTCCTGAGCTTTTTCACCTAAATAGCTCTTGGTTTGATCAACTTTGTTGTCGACATTGCTTTTACGTTCATCGAGTTTTGCTTTGTCTTTTGCAGCTTTTTCATCGAGCTGTGCTTTACGCTCATCAAGCTTAGCTTTATTTTGCTCAGCTTTGGCATCGATCTTGGCTTTCGCTGCATCTGACTTTTCATCTTTAGACTGTTTTAGGTCAGCCCATTTATTTTTTGCATCTTGCTTTTTGTCAGCACTGAATTGTTTGGTGTCTTGCCATTTTTCTTGGGTGAATGTTTTGGTCTTATCGACGCCTTTTTCAATTTTGTCACCGGCTGTATGCGCAGACTGATTAATGTCTTGTTTTAGATTTTGCAGTACAGACGGTTGCTGTGTTTCAACTTTCGCATTGGCTTCTACTGCGGTGTTCGCAAATAGTGGAGTGGTTGCGAATAATGCTGCGGTGATCAGTGTTGTTTTAAATAAAGGTTTCATCTTTGCATTTGTCCTCTTTTATTGAACGCTGCTGTTGCACTCAGCATTAGCGCTTTTGGAGCAGAGGACATCTTAAGAGTAAAAAAAAGCAAAAAGTGGTTTTGTGCGATAAGTCACACAATGCAATAACAGCTCAGATACGCGGAAGTTTGAAGTGTGGAAACTTGGTTAAGTTAACGTAGTATTGTAATTTTATGAAAATACAGTGGCTTATATGTGTTTTGCGCGTTGCTGTGGTGTGGTGCTAGTTACGATTTTCATGATTAAAAATTATGGGTTTGAACGAATTATTGTTCAAGATTCAAGGAAAAAATGAAACCATACCTCCATTTTGGAGATATGGTTCTTATTATTTATTCACATTGTGTAAGCGCATCTTTTGCAAAATGACCGCGTAATGCAAGGAAGTTCTTTTGTACATCCGCCGCATTTAAATCAAAATTGTGCGCTGAACTTGTACCATCTTTGGCAAAGGTTGCTGTACCACCTGAAATGAGGGTTAAGCCTTTAAATGACCATTGTTCAACAGATTTTGCTTCTTCTAAATTGCCTGTAAATTCAATCACGCATTTATCTACAAATTTAGTCAGTTTTGCTTTGTTATCTGTGGTATCTGGGTAGACATCAATGTTTTGAACTTCTTGTAATACACCAGTTTCAAGTTGTGGAATCGTTGGTGCAGATGTACATGCAGAAAGTGCGATACCCGCAAGACTAGTCAAAAGGAATGCTTTCAATTTCATAAGTTTCATTCTTGTTGAGTGTTGTTTAGTCGAGTATAGGGAAATGGAAGTGAGTTGGCTAGATGGGCTATCTATTCCAATCGTGTTTTCGAATACGGCCCGTTTGGTAATAAATTGAGACTAATTCGATAAAGTTTTTAAAATCTGAATTTTCACTTAATATGCGATTTATAGATTGCCAATCTACTTCTTGTCTTCGTCGAGCAGGAAGAAAAATTTCACTTTCAGTTGGATTTTCAGGAATTAAAATGATTACACCAATTCCGTGAAGTGCAGAAAGCATGCGAAGTTCCTCTTCGACTTCATTTGTAGAAATTGCAGTTGCTACCAAATAACCTTCATTTGCCCAACTAGAATTACTGACGGCTTGGAAAAAACTACTTCTAACATTTGAGCTATTTAGCTCTTTTTTAACTTCAAAAGACCATAATTTTACATTTTGCCCTGAGCTATTTTTTACGCAAGTCTTTATAAGATCATGCCAATGGTCATCTAGTGCTTGCATTGCAACAATATCAGGGTGTAACCATTGATTACCATTTTGCCCTCGAGAGTTCTTAGAGCGTTTTTCATCTATTCTAAGACAATATAAATCAAGTTCAGAATTTAAAAACTCTATTAAAATAGGGTAGAGATCATGTTCAGATAGTCGATCATCTTTAATTGGTAATTCTTTTTCAATATCTATAGCATGCGAATCCATCACATTATTAAGCTGGAGCTGTGATTCATAGACTTCAGAGGGGTTAAACCAAAAAACTCTAGGTCTTGGTTGATCCCGTATATGGATATTTGGTGAAATTTTTTGAATATTAGTTTTTGCTGTACTGCTAATTTCACGGACGATTTGTTGAATAAAATCAGCTTCTGAATAAAATCTATCATTAGATCGTTTTACTTCATAATCTTCTGGATATATTTTTATAATAGCTTCTGCTATTTCACGAGAATTAAATTTTTGATTTGGGTGTGCTTTTAAAAATTCTGCGACTTTTTGTGGTTGTGATAACTTCATTATATTTTCAAAAATAAATACCCCACTAATTTATAACGAGGTTTTATTTGTTTTACAAGCAATTAAGTCTTACATGCTGCAATATTGAAATATCATAAAAAAGTCATGACCTTGAACCACTCAATATTTTCATTAAATCTTCGGCAAAAAGAACAACAACACAAGGCCACCCAATACTCCACCGATAATGAGCCAATCTTTCTTACGCATATCTGCAACACGAATTATTGAAAAATACAGGCTGCTAAAAAATAGAAAAACGAAGACAAATAGTACAAGGGGATTATTGAATATAAATTTAGTACTGCCAAATAAAACGAAAATGGTTGTGCTCGACAACCAATACACCAAACTTAAAACAAATTTTGAAAGCGTTAAGTAAGGCACAGAGCGGTCTAATCTTGGTAAACTGACCGCAACGATGATGATTCCAATAAATCCACCCAAAACAGAAATAATCAAAAAGAATAAAGCACCCATATCTGGCTTGGTTGGAATGTATGGATAAACCTTCCAAAGGTAGAAGCTGCATGCCATCAGGACTGCATGTAAGATAAAAAGATAGAGATCTGGGCGGTAAGGATGATTGACTGTAATACTTTTCATATATTGTTCTTATCAAAAAATTCCGCTATTTCTAACAGGATTCTACCTAGATTTCAAACAGCATAAAAAAACCCGCTCTAAAGCGGGTTTTTAATGAATACTTAAACTTAGTGTTGAAGTACCGAAATATCAGCCACTTTCGTGAACAAGTCACGAAGCTGTGCAAGCATACGTAAACGGTTCGCTTTTAGGTCAGCATCATCTGCCATCACCATCACACCGTCAAAGAAAGCATCGACTGGCGCACGTAGTGCAGCAAGTGCAGAAAGGGCAGCGGTGTAGTCCTTCGCAGCAAATAATGGCTCAACTACAGGTGTGATTTTTGCAAGTTCAGCGAACAATGCTTTTTCAGCATCTTCAACCAAGTTCGCTTCAACCACAGCGCCTTCAGGTGCAGCTTCTTTTGCAAGAATGTTCGCAACACGCTTGTTGGCAGCAGCAAGTGCAGCAGCTTCAGGCAAGTCACGGAAATGATTTACCGCATTTACACGTTTATCAAAATCAAGTGGCGATTTTGGAGAAAGAGCTTGAACCGCTTGAATCACATCTACAGCCACGCCTTGGTCTTCGTATTTTGCACGGTAACGACCTTCAAGGAATGCAACAGCATCGTTTAAAGTCTTGCCGTGATCTTTAATTACATCGCCATAAGCAGCAAGTGCAAGTTTAATTAGGTCTTCAATCGACACATCAAGCTCGTTTTCAGTCACTAGACGCAAAATACCAATCGCAGAACGACGAAGTGCAAACGGGTCTTTAGAACCTGTCGGCGCTTGACCAATACCGAAAATACCAGTCAAAGTATCTAAACGGTCTGCAAGCGCAAGCGTTGTACCTGTCTTGGTTCTTGGTAACACATCACCCGCGAACTTAGGTAAGTATTGCTCACCTAAAGATTCAGCGACTTCATCATTTTCGCCTTCAATGCGTGCATAGTAAGTACCCGCAATACCTTGAAGCTCAGGGAATTCACCCACAAGTTCAGAAGTTAAGTCGCACTTCGCAAGTAGCGCAGCTTTTTCAGCATCTGCAGGGTTCGCACCTGTGATAGCCGACAAAGCCACAGCCAATTTAGCAATACGTTCAGACTTGTTCCAAAGGGTACCCAATTCAGCTTGGAATACCATATTTGCAAGTTTCTCTTTACGAGATGCAAGCGGTTGCTTTTGATCTTGTAAGAAGAAGAATTCAGCATCTGACAAACGTGGACGTACAACTTTTTCGTTACCTTCAATAATTTGTGTCGGGTCTTTCGACTCAATGTTTGACACGGTAATGAAGTAAGGTTGAAGTTTATTGTCGCTATTCACTAAGCAGAAATATTTTTGGTTGTCCTGCATCGTCGTGATGAGTGCTTCTTGAGGAACAGCAAGGAAGCGTTCTTCAAAGCTTGCACGAAGCGCAACTGGCCATTCAACCAATGCTGTTACTTCGTCACGTAAGTCCGCAGGGACAATCGCAATGGCATTTACTTCATCAGCCAAAGTTTTGACTTGTTGGTCGATGATGGCTTGGCGCTCTTCAAAGTTTGCAATCACTTTTGCAGTACGCAGGGCATCAAGATAAGCATCGGCATTTGCAAGTGTAATTGCTTCAGGAGCATGGAAACGGTGACCATAAGTCACGTTACCTGCTTGGTGATCCTGAATGGTTGCTTCAATTACATCACTGTCTTTCAACAAAACAACCCATTTTACAGGACGTACAAACTCAGTACGGCTTGCAGCAGAACGCATGCGTTTTGCGATAGGTAGGTTATCTAAAGCGTGTTGTAAAATTTGAGGAAGTAAAACATCAAGGCTTTGACCTTTTACATCTTTTAAGTAGCACACTTTTTCAACTTTACCTGCTTGGAAAGTTGAAACTTGATCAACCGTAATGCCTTGACCGCGCATAAAGCCTTCAAGTGCTTTAGTCGGTTTGCCTTCGGCATCAAACGCTGCTTGTTTAGCAGGGCCATCAAAACGTTTTTGTGTGTCTGCTTGTGCACCGTCTACATTAACAATTTTCAATGCAAGGCGACGTGGTGCTGCATAAGCTTCAATCGCATCAAATGCAAGACCTGCGTCTTTTAAACCTTTTACCGTTTCTGCATGAAGCGCATCACGTAATTTTTTTAAGCTTTTTGGTGGAAGTTCTTCGCAGCCTAATTCGAACAATACTGTATGTTTAGACATTATTTGCTCTCCTTAGATTCTACTTTTGCTTCCGCTTCAACTTGTGCTTTAAGTTGAGCAAGGACTTCGTCACGTAAAGCTGGTTCTGCCATTGGGAAGCCCAGCTTCGCACGCGCAGCGACATAGCTCTGTGCAATAGCACGAGCCAATGTACGTACACGTAAAATATAACGTTGACGTTCAGTTACTGAAATTGCGCCACGTGCATCAAGTAAGTTAAAGCTATGCGATGCTTTAATTACTTGTTCATAGGCAGGCAGTGGAAGTTCAGCTTCCATTAAACGAATCGCTTCAGCTTCATAGAAGTCGAATAATTCAAACATTTTTTCAACGTTGGCATATTCAAAGTTATAAGTTGATTGTTCCACTTCGTTTTGGTGGAACACGTCGCCATAAGTCACTGTACCAAACTGACCTTTGGTCCAAACCAAATCGTAAACAGAGTCTACACCTTGGAGGTACATCGCTAGACGTTCAAGACCGTAAGTAATTTCACCTGTCACAGGGTAGCACTCAACACCGCCGACTTGTTGGAAGTAAGTGAACTGAGTCACTTCCATACCGTTTAACCAAACTTCCCAACCTAAGCCCCAAGCACCCAGTGTTGGAGATTCCCAGTTGTCTTCCACGAAACGAATGTCGTGAACAAGGGTATCAATACCAATGGCTTTTAATGAATCTAAGTACAACTGTTGGATGTTGTCTGGGTTTGGCTTCAACACGACTTGGAACTGGTAGTAGTGTTGTAGACGATTCGGGTTCTCACCATAACGGCCATCTTTAGGACGACGAGAAGGCTGAACATAAGCCGCGTTCCAAGTTTCAGGGCCTAAAGCACGTAGGAAAGTTGCAGTGTGGAAAGTACCTGCACCCATTTCCATATCGTAAGGTTGTAACACTACACAACCTTGTTCAGCCCAGTAGTTTTGTAAGGCAAGAATTAAGCCTTGGAAGGTATCAATATGCGATATGGCGCGACTCATGGTCATCCACTTAAAATTAGATAAAAATTGTGCTCAATTATAAGGATTTTGGGGGTGTGTGGCAAAGGGTTAATCATTCTTGAATCAAGCTTTGATGTTTTAATGATGCGCAGAATTTTATATTTTCCTATTGTACAGAATAAAAACGAAGTTACTTGTGGCATAAAGTGGATGAATAAATTGAATGATGAGCGATAACAATGTTTAAGAAGTCTTTTATTGTGATAAGTATGGTGCTATCTGCCTGTAGTACGACGCCTGTAGCTTTGTATTCAGATTCATCACTTCACGCTTCAAAAATTGCGACTATTACAAATTCTTGCAACGCGGAATGTAAGAATTTGATTAAACAGCAGTTAGTGGTCAGCTCAAAGTATCAAATGAGCGAAGGTCTTTTGCTTGAGGTCAATGGTCAGCAGGGGACGCGAAAAGTCACAAGAGGAATGGCTTTTGACTCACCTATTCACGGACGGTTTACCACCGCTGTAGAACAGGGAAAAACTGAGCTCGTCATTGATCATAATTCACAGCTAGTTATCGCTCGTCCAGCTCGATTCACTGTTGATTTATTGGGTGGGCATAATTATGTGATTGGACGTATTCGAGTTGAACGAATCCCTTCGGCTTATTATGAATGGTTTCCTATTGTGTATGATGAAACAGCTCAGAAAATTATTTATGGCAGTGAAGATTTAATTGATCAAGATGAATAAGCTGACCGCCTAAATGTTCCTTTGTTTTAGTGAGTACAGATGTGAGCGCTGATAGGTTTTTTATTTTAATTATCAGTAACATATAATGAGAATTTTAGGCTCATTTCTTGGGATAAAACTACGCAAGTAAGCGGCGTATACATCATTCAAAAGAATCAAAAGTAAAATTTATAAGATAAAGATGTAAGTTGAATACATCTTATTGCTTGCATGGCTTTATAATTGCCACATCTCGCAAAACAACAAACAAGGTATCTCGTGTTTCACGCAAAATCAGCTTGGCTCAATACGCTTAAACCCAACTTTAAAGTTCTGCCTTTAAAAGACCGCATCCTGTGTGGGGTAGGTGCTTTGCTGGGCCTGAGTATTTCTTCGCTGATCAGTTGGCTGGCGCTAGATGACTTAAATGCGTGGTATATCGCCCCGATGGGTGCATCATCTGTACTGCTCTTTGCGGTACCTGCCAGCCCATTGGCACAGCCGTGGAATATGGTAGTCGGTAATAGTCTTGCGGCCTTGATTGGCGTGACGTGTGCGATGTTTATTCCTAATTTAACCGAAGCATTTAGTATCGCGGTTGCATTAGCGATTATCTTAATGATGACCACAGACTCATTGCATCCACCAAGTGGAGCCGTGGCGATTACAGCGGTATTGGGCGGAGAGGCAGTCCATGATTTAGGCTATGCCTTTCTTTTTTATCCAGTCCTTTTAAATTCGGTCCTCTTGATGGTGGTTGCTATCATTTATAACCGATTACTAGGCAAGCAGTATCCACAAAAAGCACAAGTCAATACTCGGACGACAGATCCAACACCGACACAAAAAGTGTCGATTCAGCCAGCGGATATTCAGCAAGTCTTAGAACAGCAAAGTCAGTTGCTTGATATTAGTGAATATGACTTACAAAAAATTATTTTAGAAGCACAGCAATTAGCCAGTCGTCGTGGCCTAAGCCAGTTTCATTGTCGTGACATCATGAGTCAGCAAGTGATTACCCTGCGTGCAGAAGATGATATTCAGTCAGCATTGGAAAAGTTTAAACAAGTCAATTTGATGAGTTTGCCTGTGGTGAGTGATTTGGATCGCTTGGTGGGAAATTTGGCTTTATATGATGTAGTGGAATGGTTTAAACGTGCCGCAGACCCCAAAGCCAGTTGGGAAAATCACGTTTATCAAATTATGAATCCCAAAGTGGTGACCGTGCAGCCGGATCAACCCATTCAAGATTTAGTGCCTTATTTTGTGGAAAGATCTTTTAATTATATTCCAGTCGTTGAGCAAAAACGGTTGGTGGGAATGATTAGCCGTGCCGATATGATTGCTGCCTTATATCAACAGTTAAATCAGCAAACAAAATCTTAAGCCTTAAACTTTGATTTAAATTCATCAGACTTAAATATGGTTTTGCCAATATGTAGGCAAAAAAAAGCTACGGAATCTTGGGGGAGAAACCGTAGCGACCAAACTGGGTCATGGGATTTTAACGTCTGTCATCATTCACAGTACGAATCGGGTCTGAATAGCCATTGGTACGGAAAAAGTTATCTTGTGCTTTAGGCATGACTAACCATAAAACCAAGTACACTAAAATACCGGGAAAGGCTGCGCTTAAGCATGATACAAAGATAAAAATAATACGCAGTAAATTTGCGTTCCAACCAAAACGTTCAGCAATACCCCCCATCACACCAGCAATCATGTTAGAGCGGTTTGAGCGGTATAAACCAACATTGGCCATTCAGGTCTCCTTAAAAAATAGAATAAATTTGAATATTTCCAAATTCATATTATAGAAATGGTGACAAGCTTTACGATTTAAAGGGTGCAGAAAAAAAATTAAGTAAAGTTATGTAATTTGAAGAATTGGTTTGATTAGTTTGCCTTTAAAATGGCTTGAGTATTAATTAAATATCAACGATAACAATGAGATATGATTAACATATATCGCAAATATATGTATACAGCGTTGATTTTTTGATTACAATATTAAGTCAGCAAGAACTGAAAAAACCAATGAATGATTGGTCTTGGCACATTATATGAAAACATCGGCTTCACCTTTTTTGATGAAATTTGCATATCTTTCAGTGTTTGCAGGAGTGTTCAGCCTTTCTTTTATTGGCTGTAGTCCAACGCCTCAACCCGCAGCGGATAAGGGTGAAAGTTCAGCATCAACTGTCGCATCGGAAGTTCAAGCTAAGCAAGATCATGGAAAAAAATTAACCCAAGTAGCAGGGCAGGCGACATTGCCGAATGACGATGAATTAAAACCTGCTCCTGTTCCTGAGCATGCCAAAATTTTTATTGGACGTTTTCATGCCAAAGTAAAATGCGATGACAGTTTTATTCCATGCCCAGAAGGCGATGCGGAGTTCATCCTCAACTTATTACCAGATGGCACGGTACACCGCAGTATTATTCAAATTGGAAAAGTATTTGCTGAAAAAACCAATACGCCAGGCATTAATGTGAAATATCGTAAGGATACGTGGAGTGTCAATGAAGCACATACCGAGCTGGTGGTTCATCGAAAAGAAGGCGTGAATTTTTATTATCGCGTGATTAATGAAAATAAAATCACTATGGATTTAGACAAAATTCGTCAAGGTGAAGTCGACCGAAATCAGGAATTATTTTCTAAAGGTTATCCTCAGCCTCAACATGCCTATACCTTGGTGAAAGACCCAAATTAAATACTGCGAATGAAGTAAATAAAATTATAAATTGAGTTTGAGTGTCGGCGTGAAATTCGTAGTTCTTGGCTAATCGAATGGAACTAGCTTATAAAAAATTGAATTATTAATACGATATAGTTAAGACAAAACAGAATTGGTGGGTTGTGTGGGGTTCGAACCCACGACCAATAGATTAAGAGTCTACTGCTCTACCAACTGAGCTAACAACCCTGAGAAAATTTTAAAAGAGCATTTTAAAATTTTAGCAAGATAAACGAAGCGCGTAGTTTTGAATACTAGGGAATATTTGTTATCTAAAATTTTTCAGGTCAAATACTTCATCTAGCAAGACAAGAATGATACTTCGCAACATCGCTATAGCAAAATTTCGAGAATGGCGAATCAAAACCAGTAATGGTGATGGTTTGTCTTGGTCGGAACCTGCAGGTTTCTTTTTCTTCAACTGCCGGAAGAAAGAAGCCCTAAGAAAGAATGGTGGGTCGTCCGCGACTCGAACGCGGGACCAATAGATTAAAAGTCTACTGCTCTACCAACTGAGCTAACGACCCTTAGGGGGTATGCACAAGATTGTAATCTAAAACTGGAATTTTAGAAAGATGGTGGGTCGTCCGCGACTCGAACGCGGGACCAATAGATTAAAAGTCTACTGCTCTACCAACTGAGCTAACGACCCATCTTGTGGTATCGAAGGGAATGGTGGGTCGTCCGCGACTCGAACGCGGGACCAATAGATTAAAAGTCTACTGCTCTACCAACTGAGCTAACGACCCATTTCGCTTGATGGTGCGTATTGTAGCAAGATCTGCTTCAAGCGCAAGTAAAAAATCATAAACTTGCTTGTGTTTGATTATAAATACAACAAAGTAGCTCATTTTAGCGGATATCTGTCGCTAAAATGAGCGCTATTTGCTTAAAAACGGTATTTATATGCCTGAATATTGGCATAAATTTCAGGAGTTAAATCACAGTAAGCAGTTGCATTTGGCAGCAATACCAATAAACGTTCATCAGTTTGCTGAGGATCAAAAGCTTGTTCTTTCAGCTTGTTTTTTTGGTATTTAAATGTGCCTGTGGTTTCGACTTTTTTCTGTACACGTAAAAATACCGGTACAGCATACGCTGGTAAGCATTTTTTAAATTGTAGAACCATTTCACTACAATCTTGTTCGTTGAGTTCGGCACCATCGGTGAGCGTGATGGCAGCCATACCTGCACGGCCATTGGTATCTGGAATTTCTACGCCATAAACCACAGCTTCAGCAATTATATCGTACTCACTCACCATGTTTTCAACTTCAGTGGTTGAAACGTTTTCACCTTTCCAGCGGAAAGTATCGCCTAGACGGTCGACAAATTGTGCATGACGGAAGCCAATGTCACGAACCAAGTCACCAGTGTTGAAGTATGAATCACCATGCTTGAATACATCTTTCATAATGACGGATTTGTTTTTTTCCGTGTCGGTATAGCCATCAAAAGGTGAGCGACGGGTAATTTTACCGATGAGTAAGCCAACTTCGCCTTTTTTAACTTTAATGCAGCGACCTTTAGCATCATGTACAGCTTCATTTTTTTCTTTATCAAACTGAATAATCGCATAAGGCGTTGGTGAAAAACCAACAGTGTTGTCAAAGTTAAATAGATTACTAAAGCCGACGTTGCCTTCACTTGAAGCATAGAGTTCAAGGACTTCTTCGACCCCAAAGCGTTCTTTAAACTTATCCCAAATGTTTGGTCGCATGCCGTTACCAATCATTTTTTTCACACGATGGCCTTTTTCAAGGTCTGAATGTGGAGCATCCATCAAATAGCGGCAAAGCTCGCCCACATAGCCAATGGCTGATGCATCAAATTTTTGTACATCTTTCCAAAATGAAGAGGTCGAGAACTTGCGACGCAGGGCAAGGGTGGCGCTACCGGCAATCACCCCACACCAACAAACTACAGTGCCTGTAGCGTGATAGAGCGGCAAAGTTACGTACATCACATCATCTTTATTCAGATTAAGGACGTGACCATATGTTCCATAAGCCAAAGTCCAACGGCTGTTGGTGAAAATCACCGCTTTAGGTAAGCCTGTTGTCCCAGAGGTGTAGATATAAAATAGGCCGTCTTTGCCTTTTACACTTGCAGTGGTGGGTGTGTTGAATTTTGGAAATTCATCAATCGCTTCTGCAAGGTTTAAGAAGCCTTTCGGTGCTTGACCAGCATCTACACGAGTGGCTTGATCTGCGAACCAATGTAAACGATCTGCAGCTACACTGAGATCACCACAAATCTCTTCTACGGCTTGGCGGCATTCTTCGCCCACAATTACCGCAATTGGGTTCACTAAGTTGATGCTGTGTGTCAGGACTTTGCCGACTTGTGATGTATTGACCAAAGCACTGGTGACGCCAATTTTGGCTAAAGCCACGATGGTTGCCACGAGTTCAGATCGGTTTTCGATCATCACTGCAATCACATCACCTTTTTTTGCACCGAGTGCAAGGTAATAGTGACCAATTTGATTGGCCCATTCATTTAATTCGTTATAGGTATATTTTTGCTCTTCAAAATAAAGTGCATAACCCTTGGGATTACGCTTTACGGCTTTTTCAAATGCAATTCCCAAGCCTGCGGAAGTATTTGGGGTGCGTAAATAGGCTTGCTTTAGACCACTCAACAGGTTGGGTACTTTGCTAATGAACGCGGGAATTTTTGCTGCAACATCAGCAATCCCAATAAGGTCGTGTTGTGTAGTTTGGCTCATGTGAATCCTATTTATTTTTCGTAATCCGATACGGTCTATTTCTTTGCAATGAAATTTGCAGCAAATTCTACAATTGTCTTTTAATCGTTTCGATCTAGTGCAATCAACCTAATTTGACAAAAGTATCAAAAAAAAACCAGTCACCGAAATGACTGGATTTTTTTATTCACCTGCAAAATAGCAAATTACTGCTCAGTTGCGGTGTTTGCTTTTTTCGGTGGACGACCGCGAGGACGACGAGGGCGTGCAGGTTTTTCACCTTCAGCGGCCGAGTTTTCGTCTACAGGAACCTCAACTTTCTTTTCCGCTTCAACGGCTTGAGCTTTTTCTTCTACTGGTTTAGTAGGAGCTTCAGACACTTCTTCCGTCTTTTCAGGCTGCGCACTCACATCGAGTTCAGCTTGAACGGGTGTCGGTACTTCAGCTTGAACGTGTTCAGGTGCTTCAGTTTGACCTGCAACGTCGGATACATTGGCTTCAACTGTAGCAGCTTTAGCTTCTGCAACTACAGGCGCCTCAATAGCAGTGTCTGCGACAGGCGTAGCTTCCACCTCAGCATGTGCTTTTGCTTGGTCTTGTTTCGCTTGTTCAGCGGCAAGTTTAGCAAGGCGACGACGCTCACGTGGGTCATTAGCAACACGTTTATCTGACACAGGCTTTGGTGGTGTCAAATCCAACATTGGCGCTGGTTCAGCTTCAGGTGCAGCTTTTGTAACTTGAACATCACGAGTGACAGGCTTTTTCTCTACAGCTGCTTCAGCTGCAGGTGCAGTCAAAGTCGCGGCATATTCTTCCGTGAATTTTTGCAATGCACGGTTGAATGTTGGAATTAAGCCAAATTGCTCAATCAGTACTGAGCAGTCTTCACCGTATACATGCTTAATCAAGCTGCTTACAGTGTATTGACCTAGTGTCGGCACTTGAGATGGCGAAATTTTCGGAGCCTGTGCTTGTTGAGCACGAGCTTCACGCTGTTCGCGGCGGCGCTGACGAGGGTCATTGCTTGCACGAGACGGTTTTTGCTGCGCATGCTGTGGTTTATGCGCTGCTTCTTTTGTTTCAGTCGCAGGTTTTTCCACTTTTACTGCTTCAACGACAGCGGCCTTTTCGACCACTGGGGTTTCTACAGGTTTTTCAACTGCTGGAGCAGTATTTAGCGCTACGATTTCGCTTTGAGCTTGATCAACATTTACTACAAGTGCTGTTGGCATCACGTCTTGACGTGGTGCATCAACAACTTCAACTTTAGGTTGACGTTGATTGCGGTTTTCAGATTGTTGCTCAGTTGCAACTTCCTGAGCAATCACTTGCTCGTTCAATACGCTTTGATCGCGGTGGCGATTTGGGCGATTTGGACGTTGTTGGTTGTTGCGGTCACGACGTGGAACAGACTGCGGTTGTTCATTGTTTTGAACATCGTGCTGTACTTGTTCATTGTTATGTTGACGGCGTGAGTTACGACGGTTTTCACGTTGGTCTTGACGGTTGTCTTGGCGCGGTTCTTGACGTTCAGAACGTTGCTCTTGGCGTTCGTTTTGACGTGCTTCGTTATTGCGCTGCTCTTGACGATCTTGACGTGAAGGTTGTAACACTTCTTCATGAACTTGATGCGGTTGAGCTTCTTGTTCACGTGGTTCTTTATGCTTAGTACGCTTTTTGTTGTGACGTTTTTCTTCACGGTCAGCTTTTTCTGAATGGCTGTCACGTTCTTGTTTGTGCACAACAGAAGAAGGCGCAAGGTAAGCATTATTGTCTACGACAACAACAGGCGCTGCCGATGCAGGGGTAATTTGACCAAACTGGCCACGGCTTGCAGCACCGCTATTTACCATTTGTTCAATTGCAGCAGCGGCATTGTTTGCAGTACGCGACTGGTCAACGGTTGCAGCTTGTTTTTGAACAAATAAGTTTTCTAACCATGCACATGGACTAGATGATGCTGCAGGAGCGGCAACTTGTGCAGGTGCTTGTTGAGCAGCAACGGGTTGTTGCTTATTCTTTTTGTGGCCTTTTTCTTGTTGTTGTACAGGTGCTTGTTGCTGAGCAGCAGCGGCCTGTTCTTCACCTAAATGCCACTCAGATGCTTCGTAACCTAATTCTTTTTCGCTAGAACGTGTCGCTTCAGTGCGTTCATAGCTTGTAGGTGCAAAACCTTCAGGGTTATACGAAATTTCGTAATGTGGTGTTTCTAGGTGAGGGTGTGGAAGTACAGTCACACGAACATTTGAAGTTTGTTCAAGATATACAAGGCTGTGACGCTTTTCATTCAATAAGAATGCAGCAATTTCAACAGGCACTTCAACTTGAACTTCACCATGGCGTTCGCGTAGCGCAATTTCTTCCACTTTACGCATAATTGAAAGTGATAAAGAACGTAAGTCACGTACCATACCTGTACCATGACAGCGTGGGCACACATAACCAGTGGCTTCTTCAAGCGATGGACGTAAGCGTTGACGGCTCATTTCCATCAAACCAAAGCGTGACAATTGACCGAATTGGATACGTGCACGGTCACTTTGTGTTGCTTCACGAAGTTTAGCTTCAACCATACGTTGGTTACGGTCTTTGGTCATGTCGATGAAGTCGATCACAACCAAACCACCGATATCACGTAAACGTAATTGGCGAGCGATTTCTTCAGCAGCTTCAAGGTTGGTATTGAGCGCTGTATCTTCTACGTCGCTACCACGTGTTGATTTTGCAGAGTTAATATCAATTGAAACCAATGCTTCAGTTTGGTCAATCACAATTGAACCACCAGAAGGAAGTTTTACTTCACGTTCATAGGCAGTTTGGATTTGACTTTCAATACCAAAATGAGCGAATAACGGTTCATTTAAAGTATAGGTTTTTAATTTGTCGATTTGACGTGGCATCACTGCTTTAACAAAGTTATACGCTTCGTTATACGCTTGCTCAGAGTCAATCAGAATTTCAGCAACATCATCACGTAAATAGTCACGGATCGCACGTGTAACCACACCGGCTTCTTGGTGAACCAACATTGGTGATGGACCTGAACTTGATGTACTTTGGATTTGTGCCCAAAGGTCCAGCAAGTGTTGCAGGTCAAGTTGAAGTTCTTCTTGAGAACGACCAATACCTGCAGTACGTACAATCACGCTCATACCACGAGGGACATTTAAAGACGCCAACATTTCTTTCAATTCTTCACGAACTGAACCTGAAATTTGACGGCTAATACCGCCACCTTTCGGGTTGTTTGGCATCAAGACCAAATAACGACCAGCAAGAGAGATAAATGTAGAAAGGGCAGCACCTTTATTACCACGCTCTTCTTTTTCCACTTGAACCAAAAGCTCAGTGCCTTCAGTGATCAATTCGCGGATGTTTGAAGTTTGGCGAGGATCGGCTTTGTAATAAGAATTAGCTATTTCGCGCATCGACAAGAAACCTTGACGACCTGCACCGTATTCAACAAATACAGCTTCTAAAGACGGCTCTACGCGAGTCACATGACCTTTATAGATATTCGATTTTTTTTGTTCACGGGTACGATTCTCTAAGTCAAAATCGTAAAGACGCTGACCAGTGACAAGTGCAACGCGAATTTCTTCGGCATGTGTTGCATTAATCAACATACGTTTCATGGGTGTAACACCTAATAGTGATACACAGAAGAACATCGCCTGACTCGTAGCGAGCATCAGATAGCATGGATCAAGTTGCACAGATCGAAAAACATCATCTGTGCATGTGTACCGACCTTCTTTGGGTGGGCAACGGTTTTTGATTCACGTATTGATGATGGCAATACGGCTTCAATCTTTTAAACGATTAAAGTCACCTGAACGCGTTTCACTGGCGGACAAACGGTGCATTGGATGTGAGTAACTTTCACTGTCACATTGCTCGAAGAGCATCCATTCATATCTGATAGAGCGTCTTGATACGGAATTATCATCGTACCTTTACAAACTGTGCAGATCCAATGCATCAAACGTTGTGGCCTGAACACGATTTCCAGGGAGCGACTGGTCTGATGTGTATCAGTTTACGTTTAAAAACCAACCTTGGTTGGCACATATTTTTTTGGGGCAAACTGTTTTATGTACCTACGGCACAATTAAACGCAACAGTTTGCAGTTTTGCCGATATAATAAGCCTTCGGCGTCGGCATAATTCTTTTGGGACCTTTCCGAGCTAAATGAGTAATTGCTTGAAAGTTCAATGACAGTAAATACTGAAATGAATCAACTTTTACTCAGTTACGGTGGTTTCCGTGCGCTGACTATATCAAACCTTGCATCATCTGCCTATGGGCTAAGCTTATGTTTCTTGCGAAAAGTATAGCTTAAATGATCAATTTTTAATCAATTTTAGTATTTTTTTAGGTCACAGTAACTGTATGAATTCTACGCAAGAATGGCAAAGCGTCACCTGGTTTGAAGTGGACGAGCATCAGGCGGGTCAACGTATTGATAATTTCCTGTTTAGTCGTCTGAAAGGTGTGCCTAAAAGTCGCATTTATCGTCTGATTCGTGAAAGCCAAGTCCGCGTCAATAAAAAACGCGTCAAAGCGGAAACCAAACTCAATATTGGTGACCAAGTTCGAGTTGCTCCAATTCGTTATGAGCAAAAAGATGAGTCTGCGGTTCCCGTATCGGACAAAGTGGCACAAAGTTTACTGAGCCGTGTGGTGTACGAAGATGAAGGCTTAATGGTGGTAAACAAACCTTCTGGTATTGCTGTTCACGGCGGTAGTGGTGTGGCGTATGGCTTGATCGAAGGCTTACGTGCCGCAACAGGGAAGAAATACCTTGAGCTGATTCACCGAATTGACCGCGACACTTCTGGTTTGGTGATGATTTCGAAAAAACGTAGTGTGTTAAAAAGCCTGCAAGACATGTTACGTGAGCACAAAATCCAAAAAACTTATGCTGCTGTGGTGAAAGGCGTGGTGAGTTTGGATAAGCAGCTCATTGATCAGCCTTTGCATCGTTACGAACTGGCAAATGGCGAGCGTCGTGTTCGTGTATCACCTAAAGAAGGTAAAGAGTCGAAGACGCTGTGGAACGTGAAAGAGCGTTTTATGCATGCCACATTGGTGTATGCGTCTCCACTTTCGGGCCGTACACATCAGATCCGTGTACATGGTTTAAGTATTGGTCATCCATTGGTGGGCGATGAAAAATACGGTCATGAAACTGAATACCGTGGTCCAAAGCCACGTCGTTTATGTCTGCATGCTATGCGTTTAGAAATTCCGGGTTACCAAACCATTGAAGCGCCATTGCCAGAAGATATGCAAAGCCTTGTGGCGCAGCTACGCGCGCAAAAAGCCGACAAAGTGGTGAAGTCTTCAGAAGATGACGAGTAAGTTTTAAATACGAGACTTCTCTCCCTGAGCAGGACTGCTTCGTAAGTTTTCTTTCTCCCTCTCCTCTAAGGAGAGGGCCGGGGTGAGATAAATAAATTGATGCACTCCAGAATCTGAATTACCAAACACTGAATCAAATCTAGGAAAACGTATGAACTCAGCTGTAAAACTAGTCATTTTCGATTGGGATGGCACTTTATTTGATTCTGTGGGTCAAATTGTAGCGAGTTTAAAATTTGCAGCAGATCAATATTCACAGCCGCTGACCGATGCTGATGCGAAAAGTATTATTGGTTTAGGTCTGCCGGAAGTCGCACAGCGGTTATTTCCGACGGTTCCCGAATTACACAGCGACATTTTGCAAAGTTATGCCGATCACTATGTGGCACATTCCAAAGGTGATATATGGTTTGAAGGTGTGGCTGATATGTTGCAGGAATTACGTGATGCCGGTCTACAATTGGCTGTTGCAACGGGGAAAAGCCGTAAAGGTCTAGACCGTGTTTTGGCTCAAACGCAAAGTCATGAGCTATTTTGTGCGACCCGAGCAGCCAGTGAAACCAAATCTAAGCCAGATCCATTAATGTTGGCAGAAATTTTGGCGGAAACAGGGCTGCGTCCTGATCAAGCCATTATGGTCGGTGACACATCTTATGATTTAGAAATGGCCCTCAATATTCAGATGCCACGTGTAGGCGTGAGCTATGGAGTGCATACTGTAGAAACACTCCAGTATTTTCAACCCTTACATATTGCACATAGCGTAGGTGATTTGACTGAATTTCTACTAGAACACGTGAAATTACGTCTAGCTGTATAGTTTTAGATACAAACGAGTAAAAAGGGTGAAATTTGTTTTCACCTTTTTTGTTACCAAATGAATAGTAATGCAAGCTCTACTTGTTGAAATGAGTAAATTCAATTATTTAAAAAAGTAATAACACTAGATTTTTCTACAATAACAAGCAGTCTTCTAGCAAATTTACCTTAAAAAGTTGAGCGCAACTATTTGGCCTTTTACCACAAGCTGGAATAGCTTTTTTGTTTGAATTTTTGGTTTTATCTTATTGTTGTTTATTGATTTATTTTTAAATTTTCAATTTATTAAACTAAATCAGATGAAATTAAACACCTATGCGTAAAAGTTGGCCTGACGCTAAAATAATCTTTTAATCTTATCTTTTAGTCGTATAAGCCAAGTTTTTTAGTAGAGATTCAGATTTAAGGGCGAAAAAAATAGTGAATTTTATTTAATTATTTTGACTTAAGTTTTTGAATATTAATAATAAATAATGATTAATTTATAGCTAATAGCTATAGTCATAAATAAAATAAGTATTGGTATTCACTTTATAAAATCTCGATGCTAAATGCATCTAAACATAACGTGTAGTATGTCAAGTGAAATGCTTTAGGCGAATCCTGACATGACTTTCATCACTTTGATTTTGATGGTGATCGGGATGAAACACGTTGTGCATCCAATTTTTGCAGTTTAAGGAAACATTGATGTCGAATTCTGCTGTTGTTGAATCAGTTGCGCAAGCATTACGCGATGCGGAAGTAAATCAGGCTGCGATTGCACCGATCCGTCCACAACTTGGTGGTGATAGTGCTGATGTAGATATTGCTTATGCCGTTCAAGAAGTGAATACCAAACGTGCGGTGGCAGAAGGTCGTCGCCTTGTAGGTCGTAAAATTGGCTTAACTTCAAAAGTTGTACAAGCGCAGTTAGGCGTTGATCAACCTGACTTCGGTATGTTGTTTGCTGACATGGCGTATGGCGATGGTGAAGAAATCCCTGCTGGTTTATTGATTCAGCCAAAAGTTGAAGCAGAAATTGCTTTGGTGATTAACCAAGATTTGACCAAAGAAAAACACACCTATGCAGACATTATTAGTGCAACTGAATATGCACTGCCTGCAATTGAAGTGGTCGATAGTCGTATCGAAAACTGGAAAATCTCGTTGATTGATACTGTGGCAGATAACGCATCTTCAGCAGGTTTTGTACTGGGTTCTAAGCCTGTAAAACTTGCAGATCTTGACCTTGTAAATTGCAAAATGGTCATGACTCGTGGTGAAGAAGTGGTTTCACAAGGTGTGGGTAAAGCGTGTCTTTCTAACCCATTAAATGCAGCAGTGTGGTTGGCTGACGAAATGGTTCGTCGTGGTCGTCCATTGCTTGCAGGTGACATCGTATTGACCGGTGCCTTAGGCCCAATGGTTGTGGCAAATCCTGGTGATGAATTCAAAGTTGAAATTGAAGGCTTTGGTTCTGTGACTGCAGCATTTGCAGCGAAATAAGCTTGGGTTTTACGGAATTTTTAAGAGTACACATTCATGAAAAAGATTAAATGTGCATTGATCGGTCCAGGGAACATTGGTACTGACTTGCTTTACAAACTTCAACGCAGCGAATTTTTAGAACCAGTATGGATGGTTGGTATTGACCCGACGTCTGAAGGTTTGGCTCGCGCTGCTAAAATGGGTTTAAAAACCACTGCTGAAGGCGTAGATGGTTTACTTCCACACGTAATTGAAGACGACATTAAAATCGCATTTGATGCAACTTCTGCCTATGTTCATGCTGAAAACAGCCGTAAATTGAATGAACTTGGCGTGTTAATGATTGACTTAACACCTGCTGCAATCGGTCCATTCTGCGTACCACCAGTAAACTTAGAAGCGTTATTGGATGCCGGTGAAGTTCCGAACGTCAATATGGTGACATGTGGTGGTCAGGCAACGATTCCTATGGTTGCTGCGATTTCACGAGTTCAGCCTGTTGAATATGGCGAAATCATTGCAACAGTATCAACAAAATCTGTGGGTCCAGGTACACGTAAAAACATTGATGAATTTACTCGTACGACTGCTGGCGCTATTGAAAAAGTGGGCGGTGCGAAACAAGGTAAAGCGATCATCATCATTAACCCTGCTGAGCCACCACTGATGATGCGTGATACTGTTCACTGTCTTGTTGAAGGTGAACCAGATCAAGCAGCAATCACTGAATCTGTACATGCGATGATTCTTGAAGTTCAAAAATATGTACCAGGTTACAAACTTGTAAATGGTCCTGTATTTGACGGTAACCGTGTTTCAATCTTCTTAGAAGTTGAAGGTTTAGGTGATTATCTTCCTAAATATGCAGGTAACCTCGACATTATGACTGCGGCAGCTGCACGTACTGCAGAAATGTTTGCAGAACGCGTATTAAACACTGCTGAAGCTTAAGGAATACCAAAATGTCTAAGATTATTATTAATGATATGACTTTACGTGATGGTATGCATCCTATGCGCCATCAAACTACACCTGAACAAATGGTTGCCATTGCAACTGCTTTGGATGATGCAGGTGTACCTTTAATCGAAGTTACGCATGGTGACGGCTTAGGCGGTAACTCTGTGAACTATGGTTTTGCAGCAGCAACCGATGAAGAATACCTAAAAGCGGTGATTCCAAACCTGAAACAGGCGAAAGTATCTGCACTTTTACTTCCTGGTATTGGTACGGTTGACCATTTGAAAATGGCACATGATGTTGGTGTAGCAACCATTCGTGTTGCAACGCACTCAACTGAAGCTGACGTTTCTGAACAGCACATTACTGCTGCACGTAAACTTGGCATGGACACTGTGGGCTTCTTGATGATGGCGCACATGGCAACTCCTGAAAAACTTTTGGAAGAAGCCAGCAAAATGGTGTCATACGGTGCAAACTGTATTTATGTGACTGACTCTGCTGGTTATATGTTGCCTCAAGACGTGACTGACCGCGTGGGTATTTTACGTGCCAACCTGGCTTCAGAGATCGAAATCGGTTTCCACGGTCACCATAACTTAGGTATGGGTGTTGCGAACTCTGTTTCAGCGGTTCAAGCTGGTGCAACGCGTGTCGATTTAGCTTCTGCAGGTTTAGGTGCAGGTGCAGGTAATACTCCACTTGAATTGTTTGTTGCGGTTGCCAACCGTATGCAAATGGAGACAGGTGTGGACTTGTTTAAAGTTCAAGATGTTGCGGAAGATTTAATCATTCCAATGATGACACATCAGATCCGTGCTGACCGTGATGCAGCAACTTTAGGTTATGCCGGTGTTTACTCATCATTCTTGTTATTCGCGAAACGTGCTGAAGCGAAATATGGCGTTTCTGCGCGTGAAATTCTTCTTGAGCTTGGTCGTCGTGGTACTGTTGGTGGTCAAGAAGATATGATCGAAGATTTGGCATTGACCATGTCTAAAGCAAAAGAAGCCAATGCTTAATTTGCTTTAAATCAAAAAGCGCCCGAAATGGGCGCTTTTTTTATGTCTGAAGTGGCTGTGTTGGTTTGAGATGGGCTTGAGATTACGTTGAGATTGATTTGAGGCATGAAAAGTGGATTGAAATAAGAAATATCTTACGAACCAATGGCTGATTTCGAGCAGCCATAGTAGTAAAATTTAACTTTAAGCTGTTGATGATTATATAAATTAAATATTATGTGATAGCTAAATTTTATAACTTAAATAAGGATAAATCTCAGTAGAAAACTTTGATTAAACTTAAAAGCAATTAATACAGCGTATGTAATTGCGAAAAATAAAAAACTTTAAATTTTACGTTAATAAAACATGGGGTTAATTTAATCAGTCGTTCTAAATGATAAAAAAGAGTTATTGTTTTAATCTCTAAGGAAAATAAGCAGAAATAGCTTCCAAAGTTCAAGTTGTACAAAAGCCTGATAAACCTTAATACTGTAGTCGGATTTTTTTCCAAGGTATTGTTGAGCATGATGGTGCCATAGCTTAATTTGATTACTGGGAAATAAGCCATGCGTCGTCAAAATTTATGGATAGCAATTCTTGCTGCGACAGCAACATTAGGAACATCTGCAACTTATGCGGACTTTGTTGACGACAGCCAAGTACAATTGAAATTTAAAAACTTCTACTTAGACCGTCAAATTAAAGAAAATCCGGCGGGTAATTGGGGTTCATGGTCACAGGGTGTGACTTTGGATGCCAAGTCAGGGTATCAAGATATTGGTGCAGGTATTCAAGTGGGTGCTGACCTTTTGGTTCAACATGCATTTAAACTTAATGCACGTGATAAAAACCCAGACTGGATCTTGCCGCACGATGGTAAAGAATCAAAAGATAACTTTGGTAAAGTGGGCGTGACCCTGAAAGCCAAAGTATCTGAAACTGAGTTGAAAGTGGGTGAGTTATTACCAGTTTCTCCAGTGTTGGTTTTCGATCCATCACGTCAGTTAATGACGACTTATAGCGGTGCATGGTTAGAATCGAAAGAGATTAAAGATACTAAGTTAACTTTGGCATACATTGACGGGATCAATAACCGTTATGACAACCAATTCCGTGATTTATCAATGTTCGCTCCAGGTAAAAGATTACCAGATGGCACCGTGGGCCATTATGATCTTGGGCCAACTTCTGATGGAATGTATATTGCGGGTATTGACCATCAATTTACACCTGAAATTGGTGGTAGCTATTGGTATGCCGATGTTCAAGACATTTACACACAGCAATATGTCGGCGCGAACTATAAAACTAAGTTAGGTGACAAAGCCAAACTGGATAGCCATATCCGTTACTTCGATAACTCGGATTCGGGTGACAAACTATATGGCGAAATTGATAACCAAGCGTTATCGGTTGGTGCGAAAGTGAATTACGGTTCGCATACCTTTGGTTTGGGTTATCAACAAATGTTTGGTGATAATGCATTCCCAACACTGGGTGGATGGGTGCCGCAGCCGTACTTAGTCAACTGGGGTATAGCAACATTTACTGCAAAAAATGAAAAATCATGGGGCTTTACTTATGGCTATGATTTCTCAGAAATGGGTGTGAAAGGCTTAAATACAACTGCTGTGTATTTCACAGGTTCAGATGCAGAAATTGCTGGTCTTAAAGATCAGAAGTCAGATGAATTGAACTTAATTGTGAACTACACCGTGCCTGAAGGTAAGTTGAAGGGCTTAGGCTTCCAGGCAATGTATATCGATGCCGATTTCGATTACAAATCTGACTTGCAAGAGTACCGTGTCGCGACAACTTATACCTATAAGTTCTAATTTCTCAGGATAAAAAAGAGGGAAGTGGATTCATTGCTTCCCTTTTTATTCGCTAGGCTATTCAAAAAAGAAATACCTCAAAGATTTTATGGGTATATTATTGAGTTATATATTTAAAAAACAATAACTTAAATTATAGTCTATTTGTTGTTTGTGATCGTAAATATGTATCAGTTAGCAGTGGCTGAACAGGTAATATGAGACTGTAAAAACCATAAAATCCAAAAGAGTCCCCCTTGTGTTTAAATCCGTTATGGATTGAAACATAAGCTCTACGCAATACGAGGAGCATGTATGAGCACTGTTCAGATTCCTGACTATACAACTGATTCATTCTTTGGTTTAGAAGATAAATGGATTGAAACTGCTGAAGGCGAATTAACGCATTACCACGAAGTGGGTGAAGGTACACCAATTCTATTTTTACACGGTTCAGGTACAGGTGTATCTGCTGCTGCAAACTGGTGGTTAAACCTTCCACAAATTGGTGAACAAGCACGTTGTATCGCTATCGATACGATTGGCTATGGTCAAACTGTTGTTGCACCGAATACTGCTTATGGTATCCGTGCTTGGGTTGATCACGCTGTACGTACGTTAGATGCCCTAGGTATTGAAAAAACTTGGTTAGTGGGTAACTCACTCGGTGGCTGGTTAGCATTCCAAATGGCTTTGGACTATCCAGAACGTGTATTGGGTATCGTGTCTATGGGTACAGGCGGCGCGAAACAAACTGCAGCACTTAAAGCACATGCGAACCCTGTATTAACTGAAGAAGGCATCAAGAAAACCTTGTCTATGTTTGTTGTAAACAAAGACTTGATTACTGATGAATTAGTAAAAGTACGTTTTGCATCTGCTGCAAATGACTATGCATCAAATCGTTTGATGGATGTTGTTGGCGCACGCGACCGTGACCGTTTCGAATTCCCATTAGATTTTGAAAAAATGAAAGACATTACTGTGCCAGTATTGTTGATTCACGGTGTACAAGACGTGGTGATTCCTGTATCTCGTACGTGGGATATTTTGAATACCGTTCCTCATGCTGATGCGCATATTTTCAGCCAATGTGGCCACTGGTCTCAAGTTGAAAAAGCAGAAGAATTCAACACCGTGATTAAAGATTATTTAAAAGCGCGTGGTGTGTAATTTCTTGTCACTGACATGAAATTCAAAAAAAGGATGGTTTTGCCATCCTTTTTTTTATATAAATCTTTTGAAAGAAATACTTTAAATGAGTATTATTCTCATTAAAAGGTCGACAGTGTACGGTCTAAATCAGTAAAAAGGCATAAAATAAGCTCATCTAAATGGTTGGGGAAGGGGAATTATTTATTAGACTTAAGTTGTAAATCGGCTATTCTTAGCAATTTTTATCAATGTCTAAACTAAAATTTATAAGTTATTTTCCATCAAATCGATATGCATGATAGATAAAATGCGTCGATTAAAACATTTAAACGATTAAAAAAGCGACTTTTTAGCCATAAAAAAAGCACCATTATTTATTTCAAAAATAATGGTGCTATATCTATAAATTATGACTTGGCGAAAATTAACGCTGTTCGCGATTGATATCGAGATAAAAAACTTTGGTTAGCAGTTCAAGGAATTTATCTACAGCCACAGAACTCGCCGTTTTTCGGTAACTTACGTACAGGTCTAGATACGGTAATTCGACATCTAAAGGACGAATCACAGTATTGTTCATGGTCAATGGCGCGATGTATCCCGGTAGGATCGTGCAGCCTAAACCCATGCCGATGGAGTTAATGTTAAACAGGATATTGTCGGCTTTTTGCACGATATTAAATTGAACGCCATGGTTAGAAGCAAAGTCTAAAATGGCTTCATGCAATGTGCCTGATTGCTCGCGTGCAGGAATGATAAAATCAATACCATTCAATGCTTTAACTGGAATACGTTCGTACTTCGCTAAAGGGTGATCTTTGGGTAAAATAAAGATCAATGGTTCACGTAATACAAACTGACTTTCAATTTCGTCGCTATGAAAGTTATTGCGAGTAAAAGTGATATCTAGTTCACCTTTTTGCAGCAATTTCATCTGATCGCGATTATTTAAACTAAGTAATTCAATTTTGAGTTCTGGGTTTTGAACACGTAGATTAGGCAGTACATAAGGGAAGATTTTCATCTCTGCGACAGGCACAAAACCAATGCGCAGCATCTGTTGCTTGGCTTGTGAAACCTGACGTGCCATCGCTACGGCCTTGTCTGCTTGAGCTAGTGTCAAACGTGCTTGTTCTAGAAATACGGCACCTTCTTCTGTGAGCTCAACTTTGCGTTTAGTCCGGTGCAACAATTTTACGCCGACATCTTCTTCAAGATCTTTAATTTGTTGGCTTAAAGAAGGTTGAGCAGTATAAAGTTTTAACGCAGCTTTACTGAAATTGAGTTCTTCAGCAACAGTAATGAAGTAGCGTAAGTGTCGTAATTCCATATAATCAACCCGTGGAGTAATCCAAAAAATGTCTTACTTAGAAGTTCGTTCAGTATAATCTATAAACAACTATTGCGTGAGGATTATTTTGCCATTCACGAAATAAATGGTGTTCTCGGTAATTTAAAAAAAATACTATAAAAAAAATCTACCGTAATAATCCATAAAATCTCTTAATTAAAACAAAATAAATATTTCCCGAATATCGCTCTAAAATCCATCATCGTTGAAAAGTTGAGTCTATTACTTTGTGCCTTATGGTCACAGGAGAGCTTTTCATGAGTGGAAAAATTGATGTGCGCGAAATCGATGCTTTAGTCGATGCACAAAATGGACGTATCACGCCATCTATCTATACAGATCCAGACATCTACGAACTTGAATTAGAACGTGTGTTCGGTCGTACATGGTTATTCCTATGCCATGAGAGCCAAATTCCTAAAGCTGGCGATTTCTTCAATACCTATATGGGTGAAGATCCAATCATCGTGGCACGTCAAAAAGATGGCTCAATCAAAGCATTCTTAAACCAATGTCGTCACCGCTCTATGCGTGTGAGCTTCGCGGACTGTGGTAATACACGTGCGTTCACTTGCCCATACCACGGCTGGTCATACGGTATTGACGGTTCTCTAAAAGATATCCCGCTTGAAGATCGTGCTTACCCACATGGTGCATGTAAAGAGCAATGGGGTCTGGTAGAAGTTAACCGCGTTAAATCATACAAAGGCTTAGTATTCGGCTGCTGGGATGAAACAACTCCAGATCTAGAAGAATACATGGGCGATATCGCTTGGTACCTGGACGGCGTTGTAGACCGTCGTGAAGGTGGTACTGTGATCGTTGGTGGTGTACACAAATGGGAAATCGACTGTAACTGGAAATTTGCAGCTGAACAGTTCGCTTCTGACCAATACCACGCGTTGTTCTCTCATGCATCTGCGATTCAGGTGCTTGGTGCTAAACCAGATGATGAATCTTCTAAGAAATTAGGTGCTGCACAAACTGCCCGTCCAGTTTGGGAAACTGCCAAAGACGCGATCCAATACGGTTCACGTGGTCACGGTTCAGGCTTCTTCTTCACTGAGAAACCAGACGCAAACGTATGGGTGGATGGTGAAGTAGCAAACTACTTCCGTGAAACGTATGAAGAAGTGAAAGAACGCCTAGGTGAAACTCGTGCACTGCGTCTTGCTGGTCACAACACTATGTTCCCAACACTATCTTGGTTGAACGGTACTGCAACGCTTCGTGTATGGCACCCACGTGGTCCAAACAAAACTGAAGTATGGGCATTCTGTATCTGTGATGCGGACGCGCCAGAAGATGTACAAGCAGCATTTGAACGTTCTGCAACACGTGCCTTCGGTCCTGCTGGTTTCCTAGAGCAAGATGACTCTGAAAACTGGATTGAAATTCAAAAAGTTTTACGTGGTTATAAAGCCCGTCAAAACAAATTAATTATGGAAATGGGTAAAGGTAACGAGAAAGTACGTGAAGATGGTATCCCTGGTATCACCAACTACATTTTCTCAGAAACAGCTGCACGAGGTATGTACCGTCGTTGGGCTGACCTATTGATTCATGAAAAATGGGAAGACGTTGAAGCTGCGGCTGACGAATATGAGAAGGAGCTTATGAAATGAGTCAAATTAGTTTAGAACTCCATCACCAAATTAGTCAGTTTCTTTATCGTGAAGCAAAATTGCTGGACGATTGGAAGTTCCGTGATTGGTTAGCTGTATTAGCGGAAGATATTTCTTATACGCTACGCACAACACCAAACGCGCAAACACGTGACCGTCGTCGTTCGATTGAGCCGCCAACAACTTGGGTATTTAACGATACTAAAGATTTGTTGGAACGCCGTGTAGCTCGTTTAGAGACAGGTATGGCTTGGGCTGAAGAACCTCCTTCACGTACAACACACATGGTTTCAAATGTGATTGTTGAAGCGACTGAAGTTGAAGGCGAATACGACGTTTACGTAACGTACTTGTTGTACCGCACCCAGAAAGAGAAAGATGTAACAATCTACTGTGGTAAGCGTCACGACAAGATCCGCAAAGTTGACACTGAGCAAGGTTTCGAAATCTTCAACCGTAAGATTACCCTTGATCAGGTGACTTACAACTCACATAACCTGAGCGTGTTCTTCTAATGAATAAGATTTTTGTTTGCCAAGTTGACGAATTAGACGAAGGCGAAGCATTGAAAGTAGATTGCGGCGTTAACGGTATCGATGCGCTTGCAGTATTCAACAACAATGGCGAATTTTTCGCGATGAACGACCGTTGTTCACATGGTAATGCTTCAATGTCTGAAGGTTACCTTGAAGATGATGGCACTGTTGAATGTCCACTTCATTCGGCTCGATTCTGTTTGAAAACTGGTCAAGCATTATGCTTACCAGCAACAGATCCTATCAAGACATTCCCTGTGATTGTTGAAGATGGTGCTTTATACGTAGAGATGGCAGGAGAGTAATCATGGGTTGGCTACAAGGCGAAGTTGCACTTATTACCGGTGGTGGTTCAGGCTTAGGCTGGGCATTGGTTGAACGTTTCTTAGAAGAAGGTGCACAAGTTGCTGTTCTTCAACGTTCTCAATCGAAAGTTGATGCATTGAAAGAACATTTTGGTGACCGCGTGCTTGCGATCGCAGGAGATGTAGCCAGCTATGAGGATAATGTTCGTGCAGTTCAAGCAACTGTAGAACATTATGGCAAACTTGACTGTTTCGTCGGAAACGCAGGTATCTGGGATCATTACGCAGATATCGTCAATACATCGGGTGAACAGCTGGAAAAAGCTTTTGATGAGATTATGGGTATTAACACCAAATCTCTCATCTTAGGTGCCAAAGCTGCACTTGATGCATTGATAGCTTCGGAAGGTTCTATCATATTTACTTTGTCTAACTCAGCACTGTATTCGGCAGGCGGAGGCCCTGTATACACAGCGTCTAAGCATGCTGGCGTTGGGATTATGAAAGAATTAGCCTACGAGCTTGCGCCTAAAGTACGAGTGAACGCTGTTGCTCCGTCGGGTATGAATGTCAACATCAAAGGCGCTGCGTCTTTAGGCCAAGAAAACCTCGGTCTACTCGATGCACGTGATCCTGAGAAGATTGCACGCGGCATGCCGCTCAATTTCTTACCCGAACCTGAAGATATGACTGGTTCATACGTGTTATTGGCTTCTCGTCAAAACAACCGCCCATTAACTGGTGTTTTAATTAATGCTGAATGTGGTCTGGGTATCCGTGGTTTACGTCAACCACGTGCTGGCTTCTTTGACGAGATTTAATTCGCCAAATACGTAAAGGACTTACTCGGCAGCCGTCTTGGCTGCCTTCCGTTTAGGAGTCACCCATGGCCGTTAAACTTATTTGTGCATCGCACAGTCCCCTAATGGAATTCGCTTCTCCGCAAGAGAAATACAAAGAGGAAAAAGTTCGCGAAACTTTTGCCAAACTTGCTAAAGAAGTTGAAGACTATAATCCAACATTGATCATTACTTTTGGTCCAGACCATTTCAATGGTTTCTTCTATGACCTCATGCCATCTTTCTGCGTCGGTATTCGTGCCAAAGCAGCAGGTGATTGGGATTATGGTAAAGACAATGACCACATCAATGTGCCTGAAGAAACAGCAATCAGTCTGGTTCGTCGCGTATTGGATGAAGGTGTCGATGTTGCATACTCTTATCGTATGCAGGCAGACCACGGTGTGACTCAACCATTACATTTCCTTTGTGGTGGCAAGCTTGATCGTTATCCAACGATTCCAATTTTTATCAATGGTGCAGCTGCGCCGATGCCAACAACCAAGCGTACAGTCGCTTTGGGTCGTGCAGTCGGTCAGTTCATTAAATCATTGAACTTAGAAAATGAACGTGTACTTGTTTTGGGTACAGGTGGTTTGTCTCATGATCCACCAACGCCGCAAATGGGTTCAGTTCCACCAGAAGTGGAAGAGTTCCTGATTGCAGGTCGTAACCCAACTGAAGAGGCACGTAATACACGTCAAGGCAAAATCATTGCTGTCGGTCAAAAACTCGCAGCGGGTGATACTTCTGTCGCAGTGCCTTTAAACCCAGAATGGGATCGTGCATTGCTTGATACTTTCGCCAAAGCTGACTTTGCTGCCATTGAAGCGATGACTGAAGCTGAAATTCGTGTTGAAGGCGGTCGTGGCGGTCAAGAAGTTCGTTCTTGGATGGCTGCTTTTGCTGCACTACATGAAGTGGGCGAATACGACATGACAACACATTGCTACGAAGATATTAGTGAGTGGATTGCGGGCTTCGGCATCGTATCTGCAGAATTGAAATAAGGAACAAACCCATGAGCCAAAATGGTATCGAAACCATCGTTATTGTTGGAGCTGGTCAAGCTGGTGCTAGCGCCATTTTAGAACTCCGTGCGAACAAGTATGAAGGCAAAATCATTTTGGTGGGTGATGAAACACATCTTCCTTATGAACGTCCGCCTTTGTCTAAAGACGTAATTCTAAAACCTGAAGAGACCAAAATCGAAATTCTGTCAGAAGAAAAATTGGCAGAACTCGGTGTTGAACATATTCGTGGCAATGGCGTTGTGAAAATCCATAGCGATGCGAAAACAGTTGAACTGAAAAATGGTGAAATTGTAGCATTTGACAAGTTGCTTATAGCAACTGGTGGTGCAGCACGCCGTTTACCGAATTTCGATGCTTTGGGTAAACACGTTTATACCTTACGTAACCTTGAAGATTCACAAGCATTGGTGCCTGTATTACAAGCGGGTCGCCGTATTGTTTTGATCGGCGGTGGTGTAATTGGTTTAGAACTTGCATCTTCAGCACGTTCTAAAGACTGTATCGTGACCGTGATTGAAATGGGTCCAATGGTGATGGGGCGTTCATCTCCACGTGTTTTAAGTGAATTCTTATTGGCACAGCAACGTCTTGCAGGTGTAGATGTTCGTCTTTCGACTTCTATTTCTGACTGTAAGCTTGATGGCGAAGAAGTGGTGATCACGCTTGAAGGCGGCGAAGAACTTCGTGCAGATGCTGTAGTTTACGGTATTGGCATTGTGCCAAATGCTCAACTTGCGGTTGATGCAGGTTTAGACGTTGATTTTGCCATTAAAGTGAATGATAACTGCCAAACTTCGCATCCAGATATTTATGCAGCGGGTGACGTTGCGACTCAGCTTCGTGACTGTGGTAACCACCGTCGTGTCGAAACTTGGGAAAATGCGAACTTGCAAGCAGGTATCTTTGCTCGTCATGTAATGGGTGTTGAACATCCAACCCCAAATCCAGCGTGGTTCTGGACAGATCAATTGAATATCAACTATCAATTTGTAGGTGATATGGCTGCAAGCGAATGGATTGCACGTGGCGAAGTTAATCCTGAATTAGCTGCAGAATCATCATTTGTTTTATTTGGTGTTACTGACGGTGTAATCGTGGGTGGTATTACTGTAAATGCTGCGAAAGAGATGCGTCATTTGAAAAAATTGATTAGCAAGAATGCGGCGTTTGAAGCGGATAAATATTTAGATTTAAGCCAAGATTTACGTAAACTTGTAAAGTAAGCTGAATGTCTAAGAGGAGCAGACTTACGGTAACGTAGGTCTGTTTTTTTATGTCTTTAGTTTTAGCATCGCCCTTATAAAGCTATTTTTGTAGTCCATTTATATAGTTTTAGCTTATGTAGAACTATTCAACGGTTTTAATCCTCCCAGCCCTCCTTTTTCAAAGGAGGGAGTAGTCTTTGTGAAGAATGGATTTCTTTTGGATGGTTCCCCCTCTTTTTTAAAGAGGGGCTAGGGGAGATTATTGATCGTTTGAGGAGAAGTCCATATACCCCAAACGATCGGTGGCATTCATACCGCCTCCAATTTAGTTGATAAAGTGGAGAGCAATAATTGGTCTTAAACTTTATTAGTTAATGGTCTTACGAGTAGTTCCAGATCTGAATAGTGGGTTTCAGGTTAAGTCGTTAGAACAATCAAATTTGAGAATGAAATGAAATCTTCACTGCCGCTGACGGCAAGTATATATGCTCTTTTGGTACTGATTTGGGCGACGACGCCGCTCGCGATTGTGTGGAGTGTACAGGAAATACATCCGATGTGGGTGTTGATTATCCGTTACTTCGGCGCATCTATTATTGCGCTGTTTCTGTTGAAATTGATGCGTGATCCTTTGCCGTTTGATGAAACCTCATTAAAAAGTTATGTGGCAGGGAGTTTGAATTTGATTGGCGCACAGTTGTTTATTTATCTCGCAGCCAATTATCTCACCTCTGGTTTAATGGCACTGATTTTTGGTTTTTCACCCTTAATTGCCGGTTTGATTGGGCATGTAATTTTAAAAACACATAAATTGGTCGCTTTGCAGTGGTTGGGCATGGCGGTTGCAGTGGGTGGTCTAACTTTTGTCTTTGCAGATTCTGCTGATAGCAAAGTCAATCCAATTGGCGTTGTACTGATGCTAATCAGCATGGTGTCGTATATTAGTTCGATTTTTTGGGTGAAGCAGATTAATGCACCGTTAAAGCCGATGTCACAGGCAACCGGTTCCCTGATTGTTTCTGCTTTAGGATCGATGCTCATTATTCCATTTATTTGGCAGCATTTTCCAACCGAATTGCCAAGCGGCCGTGCGATGATTGGATTTGTCTTTACTATGATCATGTCATCCATTGTAGCGATGCTGTGTTACTTCTGGCTGATCAAACGTTTGGCGGCATCAACGGTGTCACTCAGTAATGTGATGACACCTGTCATAGCATTGGTTTTGGGAGCGACGTTGAACAGTGAACATATTAGCTCCAATGCCTTTGTTGGAATCGTGGTCGTGATGTTTGGTATTGTGATGTACTTTTGGAAAGAGTGGCGCGAGCAATATTTTAATAAAGTACGTTGAACCTCGTACATCTAGAGAATTATACGGAAGCTGCGGCTTCCTTTTTTTTCTATCCCTTTGCGCTAAAGAGCGTGTTTCACATGGAACATGATGGCATTGTCGAAACAATCGACAGTTGGTGTAAAAACAACAAAATAACAAACAACAGCTACAGTCAGTTTGAGTACTATGGAATGAGCTATAAAATCAAATAGATCTGTTTGATAAAAATAAATTTAGGACAATTTTAAATGTCTGAATCTAACAAAATCGTGGTATATGCAGCGCTCTTCGGCAATTTAGCGATTGCACTGGTGAAGTTTGTCGCTGCCTATATCACGAATAGTTCGGCCATGTTGAGTGAAGCTATTCACTCTGTGGTTGATACTTTAAATGAAATCTTACTGCTCTACGGTATGAAAAAATCGCAGCAGCCAGCAAATGCACGCCATCCGTTTGGCTATGGGCGAGAGCTGTATTTTTGGGCTTTTATTGTGGCGTTGATGGTCTTTGCTTTGGGTGCGATCGTGTCGATTTATCAAGGGGTTAGTCATATTTATCATCCCGAAGAAATGCAAAATCCGATGATTAACTATATCGTATTAGGTATTGCGATTTTGTGTGAAGGGACGTCTTGGTTTGTGGCATTGAAAGCATTTCGTAAAATCAAAGGGAAACAGGGCTATTTTGAAACATTTCGACGCAGTAAAGATCCGACGACATTTACCGTGTTATTTGAAGATTCAGCAGCGCTGATTGGTCTGTTTATTGCCCTGATCGGTATCTATTTATCACACGCGCTGAATATGCCAATGCTTGATGGTCTGGCATCAATTCTAATTGGGGTTGTACTCGCTATTTCAGCGATCTTACTTGCACGTGAGACTAAAGGATTGCTCATGGGAGAAACTGCTGACCCACAATTGAGGCATAATGTCTTGATGGTTGCAGAGCAAGATCCAGCAGTGCATTCTGCCAATGGGGTGTTAACAGAGCAGATGGGTGCACATCAAGTTTTGGCATCTTTGAGTCTTGAATTTAAAGATAATTTAACGTCAGATGATATAGAAGCTTGTGTCAACAGAATTGAAGCACAAATTAAACAGCTTCATCCTGAAATTGTGGCACTCTTTGTCAAGCCTCAATCTCGGAAGGTTTGGCTTGAGCGCATGAAAGGTCGTCTTGATCAATAGGTCTGCGAGGTTAAATACTTTGCAAGGTTTGTCAGCATAGTGAATGAATTTTAAATACACATGAATCAAAAAACTCAATCAGCACAGTTTCAAATCAGAACTAAAAGCTGTATGAAACATACGTGGACGAAGCCTGTATTTGATTATCTGGCAACTGACCATTTTAATGGGGAAAAATTCTTTAATACCCTTCGAAATCCAGATGCGTTTACGCGTAAAGATATGCTGAAATGGATCATGACGCGTAAAAGCGATACATGGAAAGTAGATCGTGAGCAAGAATACCAACAGTTTTTTGCTTCTTCGCGTAGCATTCCGCACAATCGGCCATTGGCTAAAATGGATGATTGGTTGGTTTGGTTTGTCGGACATGCGACGGTTTTGATTCAAATTGGGCCATATAATTTTTTGACCGATCCTGTATGGGCGGAGTATGCAGGCCCACGTCAAGGGACTGGACCACGACGTGCTTGTCCTGCAGGAATTGCCTTAGAAGAATTACCTACAATTCATGGGGTTTTACTGAGCCATAATCATTATGATCATATGGATTTAGCAACCTTGAATTGGTTACATGAACAATTTGCTATGCCGATTTATACTGGTTTAGGCAATGCTTATTATTTACCCACACATTTCAATGTCATTGAACTTGATTGGTGGCAATCGGAAATGTTTGAAGATTTGCGTATCGTTTATACGCCTGCACAGCATGGTTCAGGTCGTGGTTGGCGAGATCAAAATCATGCCTTATGGGGAGGTTTTTCCATCGTGCATAGTACAGGACATTTCTTCTTTGCTGGAGATACGGGCTATGCCGCACATTTCAAACAAATCCATACACGCTTAGGTGCACCCCGAGTAGCGTTATTACCGATTGGAGCTTATGAGCCACGTCGTTTAATGAAATATTTGCACATGAATCCCGAAGAAGCTTTTCAGGCGCATAAAGATTTACAGTCAAAATGTTCATTGGCAATGCATTATCGGACGTTTCAGTTGACTGATGAAGCTAGAGACCAACCTGAACATGACTTACATCATGCAATGCGAAAAACATCAAAGTTAATGAATCCATTTTTAACCATGCATGAAGGCAAAAAGTTGATTGTTTAAGGATTAATTAGAAGGTAATTGGAATATTTAATGCCAAGAAAAAACCACCTTAAAAGGTGGTTTTTTTATTCAAAGATAAAACTTAAAGCAAGCCTGGATTACCTTGAGCTGGATCAGTTGCACGAGCAGCTTGCGCATCCGCTACAGTTAAGCCTAATGCTTTTGCAACACCTTCACCATAAGCTGGATCACATGCGTAACAGTTACGGATATGACGATATTTGATGAAGTCGAGTGCATCGCCCATTGCGCCAGCAGTGTTATTAAACAATGCTTGTTTTTGTTCATCATTCATTAAGTTGAATAATGCACGTGGTTGACTGAAATAGTCGCTGTCATCTTCGCGGTAATCCCACAAGTCAGCATCACCAGTAATTTTCAATGGTGGTTCTTTGTATTGTGGTTGCTCTTGCCATTGGCTGAAGCTGTTTGGTTCATAATGCGGTGTTGCACCATAGTTACCATCCATACGGCCTTGACCATCACGACGGTTGGAATGAACAGGGCAACGTGGTGCATTTACAGGAATTTGGTAATGGTTTACACCCACGCGATAACGTGCAGCATCAGCATAGTTGAATAAACGCGCTTGCAGCATACGGTCAGGTGAGAAGCTAATGCCCGGCACCAAGTTACTTGGTGCAAAAGCGGCTTGTTCAACATCTTGGAAATAGTTTTCAGGGTTACGGTTGAGTTCGAATTCACCCACTTCAATCAACGGATAGTCGCCTTTAGGCCATACTTTGGTTAAATCAAATGGGTGATAAGGTACTTTTTCTGCATCAAGTTCAGGCATAATTTGAACGTACATTTTCCATTTTGGAAAATCGCCGCGTTCAATTGCATTGAACAGATCGGTTTGTGAGCTTTCACGGTCTTTGGCAATAATCGCTTCAGCTTCAGCATCGGTTAAGTTTTTAATGCCTTGTTGAGTGCGCATGTGGAATTTAACCCAGAAGCGTTCATTATTGGCATTAATAAAACTGAAAGTATGACTGCCAAAACCATGCATATGACGGTAACCATCTGGAATACCGCGGTCAGACATCACAATCGTAACTTGGTGTAGAGCTTCAGGTAGTAAAGTCCAAAAATCCCAGTTATTAGTTGCACTACGCTTATTAGTTTTAGGATCGCGTTTTACTGCTTTGTTTAAGTCAGGGAATTTACGAGCATCACGTAGGAAGAAGACAGGGGTGTTATTACCAACTAAATCCCAGTTGCCTTCTTCAGTATAGAATTTAAGGGCAAAACCACGAATATCGCGTTCTGCATCTGCAGCACCACGCTCACCCGCTACGGTAGAGAAACGAGCAAAAAGTTCAGTTTTTTTACCAACTTCTGAGAAAATTTTAGCGCGGGTATATTGGGTAATATCGTTAGTCACGGTAAATGTACCGAAAGCACCAGAACCTTTGGCATGCATACGACGCTCTGGAATTACTTCACGAACGAAATTACCGAGTTTTTCATTAAGCCATAGGTCTTGGGCAAGTAAAGGACCACGTGCACCTGCCGTCATACTGTTCTGATTATCTACAACAGGAGCACCAGCATCAGTTGTTAGGTGGGTGACAGGACATTTTTTAACGTCGTCGCTCATTGAGTATCTCCATTATTATAATCATGTACTCTGTACACGACAAAAATAGATAACTCATTGAAATAATGTCACAATAATTGTTTTCTAACGACGAATACTATGACACATCTCAATGAGTTATATCTTATCTTAAACAAATCTCTAAAATGGAACAA